>NZ_JBJGZF010000003.1:0-325740 GCF_054050375.1 Geodermatophilus sp. SYSU D00879 | reverse complement strand
GGGGGGGGGGGGGTGGGGGGGCGCGGGGGGCCCGCGCGCCGCCGCCGGGGGGGCGCCCCCCCCCCCCCCCCCCCCCCCCCGCCCCGGGGCACCGCGCTCACACGCCGGCCGCGCGGGCGGTCGGCCGCAGGTAGACCGCCCAGGTGACCGCGACGCAGACCGCGTAGAAGGCGATGAACACGAGGTAGGCGGCGTCGCCGCTGCCGGTGGTGAGGAACGACTGGCGGAACGCCAGGTTCACCAGCACCCCGCCGAAGGCGCCGACGGCGCCGGCGATGCCGATCAGCGCCCCGGACGTCCGCAGCGCCTGCCGGTCGGCGGCGGCGGGGTCGGCGCCGGCGGCCACCCGCTGCCGCGCCTGGTGGCGGGAGATCGCCGGGATCATCTTGTAGGCCGAGCCGTTGCCGATGCCGCTGAGCACGAACAGCAGCACGAACCCGACGACGAACAGCGGCAGCGACCCCACCTGGCTGGCGCTGAACACGACCGCGGCGCCGACCGCCATCGCGACGAAGGTCCAGAAGGTGATGCGCGCGCCGCCGAAGCGGTCGGCCAGCGAGCCGCCGAGCGGGCGGACCAGGCTGCCGAGCAGCGGGCCCAGCCAGGTCAGCGACGCGGCCGCCAGCGGGGTGGCGAAGTCCGCGCTGAACTGGTTCTGCAGCACCTGCCCGAAGGCGAACCCGAAGCCGATGAACGAGCCGAACGTGCCGACGTAGAGGAAGGACATGACGTAGGTGTGCGGCTCGCGGGCCGCCTCGCGCATCGCCCGCGGCTGGTTGCGCGCCGTCGTCAGGTTGTCCATGAGCAGGGCCGCGCCGACGGCGGCGACGACGATGAGCGGGACGTAGACGAGCAGCACGATCCGCGGGTGCTCGACGCCGGCCGTGGCGAGCACGAGCAGGCCGACGAGCTGGATCACCGGGACGCCGAGGTTGCCGCCGCCGGCGTTGAGGCCCAGCGCCCAGCCCTTGAGCCGGTCGGGGTAGAAGGCGTTGATGTTGGCCATGGAGCTGGCGAAGTTGCCGCCGCCGACGCCGGCGAGGCAGGAGACGACCAGCAGCGTCGTGTAGGAGACGCCGGGCTCGAGGACGACGGCGGTGGCGACGGTCGGGACCAGCAGCAGGGCGGCGCTGACGATCGTCCAGTTGCGGCCGCCGAACGTGGCGACGGCGAAGGTGTAGGGCAGCCGGACGGCGGCGCCGAGCGCGGTCGGCAGCGTGGTGAGCAGGAACTTGCCGGCCGGGTCGATGCCGAACACCGGCTCGGGCAGGAACAGCACCACGACCGACCACAGGCTCCAGATCGAGAAGCCGACGTGCTCGGAGAACACCGAGAAGAACAGGTTGCGCCGGGCGACCCGCCGGCCCGTGGTCTCCCAGAACCGCGGGTCCTCGGGGCGCCAGTCGTCGATCCAGCGCCCGCCGCGCGGCGGGCTCGGCGGCGCGGGGGCGGGGGGTGGCGCGGTGCGCGTGGGGGCGGCCATGGACCGGAAGCGTCGCGGGCCGCGGTTTCCCCGCCGTCGCCGTCGGGCTGACCGTGTGTTCCGTTGTGCTCACCGGCCCTGCCCCGCTGTGGTGAGGGTCCGGCCGCCGGGCCGACACGGGGCGCCCGGCTCGGCCATGATCGACGGCGTGGCGGAGTACACGGAGGCGGCACCGGGACGCGCGCTCGTGGAGTCCGGGGAACTGGTCGCCGGGACGATGGCGCGCACGGCCGCGGGGCTGGTGTTCGACGACGGCTCGGCGAAGGTGCGCCTGGACGGGGGGCTGGCCGCGTGGCTGCGGCGCACCGCGACCGCGGCCGACGCCGACCCGCCCGCGCCGGTGTCCTCCCGCGCGCGCTGCCGCGCCGGCGCCACGCTGGCCTTCGCCGCCGAGCTGTCGGTGACCCGCGCCGCCCAGGGCCGCGCGGTGCGCAGCGACGGCTTCCTCACCCCCGGACCCGGCGACCGCGCGCCCGCCGACGAGCTGGCCGAGGCCGTCGTGCTCGCCGCCCGCGCGGTCACCGAGGAGTGGCGGGTGCGCCACCTCGGCTACCTGCTCGCCGAGGCCGCCGTCTCCCCCGACCTCGACGCCGCCGTCGTGTTCCGCGGGCTGCGGCTGGCCACGGAGCTCACCGGCCGGCAGTGGGTGCTGCTGGCCGCGGTCGGCCGGCGCGAGCGGACTCCGCTGCCGATGACGCCGGTGCCGCAGGACCCGCGCGGCTGGACGGCGTGGGGCGCGCTCGACGACCTCACCGACCTGCAGCGCCGCGGCCTGCTGGACCCGCCGCCCGCGACCCCGCGTCCCGGCGGCGCGGCGCTCCCCCGGCTGCGCCCGGCCGACCTGCGGCTGACCCGCCGCGGCGTGCTCGTGCACCGGCTGCTCGCGCTGGACTTCGTGCGCGACGCGACGGTCGCCGCCGCCCTCGCCGAGCTGGCCTGACCCCGCTCGCGGATCGTGATCGTCCCGTGACCTGCGGCTGTGGGTCCGCCGCCGGTCCCGCCGCGTGGAAGGGGTGACGGCGGACCGCGGGAGGGCACGGGTGGAGCAGCAGGGCGTCGGGGACACGTCCTCCGAGGACACGTCCTTCGAGGGCTTCGTGGCCCGCCGGCAGGCCGGGCTGCTGCGCCTGGCCGTACTGCTGACCGGGGACCGCGGGCACGCCGAGGACCTGGTCCAGACCGCGCTGCTCAAGACCTACCGGCACTGGGACCGGGTCAGCCGCGGCAGCGACCCCACCGCCTACGTCCGCCGGGTCGTCGTCACCACGCACACCAGCTGGCGGCGCCGGCTCGCGAGCACCGAGCAGGTGGTCGGCACGCTGCCCGACCGCGCCGACCCGGCGCAGCCGCGCGAGGACGACGAGGACCTGCGCGCCGCGCTGCGCTCGCTGCCGCCGCGGATGCGCGCCGCCGTCGTCCTGCGCTACTACGCCGACCTCTCGGAGCAGCAGGCCGCCGAGGCGATGGGCTGCTCGGCCAGCGCGGTGAACACCCACACCACCCGGGGGCTGGCCCGCCTGCGCGCGCTGCTGGCGCCGCCGGTCCTCGTGAGCGGGGAGGACTCCTGATGGACGACCTGACCGACCGGCTGACCCGGCTGGCCGAGCGCACCGCTCCCCCGCCCCGGGAGGACCTGGCCCGGGCCGTGGTGACCCGGCACCGGGCCCGGCGCCGGCAGACCATCGGGCTCACCGCGGTGGCCGCGGCGGTGGCGGCCGTGGTGGTCGCCGTGCCGGTGGCGCTGCGGGACCCGGGCGACGAGGCGGTGCCCGCGGTCGGCGTGGCGGCACCCGGCCCGGTCGCCGCCTCCGCCGACGTCCTCACCGGGCCGGCCCGCGGCTCGCTGGCCGGGGACGCCGCGTTCCTCGAGGCCGTCCGGGCGCTGCCGTGGACGGACAGCCCGGGCGACCACGCCCCCGACTCCCCGCCGGTGGCCCGCCGCGTCGTGTACGCCGGGGACGCCGCCGGCCGGCGGTGGGTGCTGGTCGCCGGCGAGGACCCGGCGATGGCCGGGAACCGGCCCGTCGACCCCGCCGACCCCACGGCCGCCGGCACCCTGGCCGCCGTCTGGTTCACCGGCCCGGAGGGCGCGGCCCCGGAGCAGCTGCAGCGGGCCGGGTCGATGTCGGGGCTCGCCGCGGGGCGGCCGGTGGCGCTGTCGGACGCGAGCACCGGCGCCCTGCTCGTGGTCGCCGCGCCGGGGGACGTCGTCGAGGTGTCCCGCCGTCCGGAGGTGGCCGCCGACGGCACGGTGAGCCGCGACTTCGTCCCGGTCGACGCGCCCGACGGCGTCGCGGCGCTGGCGCTGGGCCCGGCGACCGGCTCCTACGACGAGGCGCTGCGTTACCGGGTGGTCCGCGGCGGCGCGACGGTCGTGACCGCGATGCCGCTGGGCTGGCGGCCGGAGGACTCGGCGCCGCCGGGCCCGGCGCTCGCCGCGGCGGGCACGGACCCCGTCCTGGCCGGGGCGGTCGACCACGTCTTCGCCGTCACGGGGCTGCGGCCGGACGAGGTCACCCTCGACGTCGTCTGGTCCGGGAGCCTGCCGGGCGGGGACGGCCCGGGGACGCTGCGGCTGCTCGCCGCGACGTTGCCCTCCGGCGCGGTCTACCTGGAGGCGACGCTCACCGCGAGCGCGGGGACCGGTGCCGCCGCGAGCACCTGGTGCGCCACCGACCTCCTGCCGGCCGGGGCCCCGGTGACCGGGCGCGGGTTCCTGCTGCGGTGCCCGGAGGCCGACGACGCGGTGCTGCTCGGCCCGCCGGGTGCGGCGACCGCGCGGGTGGACGGCGCGGACGTGCCGCTGCGGGACCGGGTCGCCGCCGTGCCGGGCGACGCCGCCGAGGTCCTGTTCCTCGCCGCCGACGGCACGGTCCTGGCCCCGGCCGAGGAGCTCGGCCTGGACGGTCTCGAGCGGCTCGCCGCGACCCACGGCTGGGACTGACGTGACCGCCGAGGCCGCCTCCGTCGTCGCCGCCCGGCAACTGGCCGAGGAGGCGCGGGTGCTCGGGCCGGTGCGCCGCCGGCCGCGGCGGCCGGTGCCGCTGCCCGCCGGGCGGGTCCTGCTCGCGGCGGGGCTGGCGGCCGGGTGCGCGGCCGGGTCCGGCGGCTCCCCGGAGGTCGCCTGCCCGGCGATCGGGTGGGTCAACGCGGTGCGGGTGGAGCTCACCGGCGACTGGCCGGGGCCGGCGCCGGCGTCGGTGCGGGTGGTCTGCGAGCCGTCGTGCGGGCAGGTGGTCCGCCCGGACCGGGAGCCCGAGCCGCGGCGCGCGGTCACCGCGCCGCTGGCCGGGACGACGGCCGGCGTGCCGACGGACGTGGAGACGCCGGACGCCGCGACGGTCACCGTGCTCGCGGCCGACGCCCGTGCGCTCGCCGAGGTCGACGCCGACCTGGACTGGGTGCGGGTCGGCGGCAGCGAGGAGTGCGGCGGGCCCATGGCGGCCACCGTCGTCGTCCCGGCGCCCTGAGCGGTCGGGCCGAGCGGGCGTGTGCGGCGGGCGTCGTCGCCGGCGTCCGGCGGACGTGCCGGGTCAGGTTCGCCTGGTCGTGCACGGACCGCGGAACGCCGTCGACGAGGTCACCAGGGGCGCCCGCACGCACCCCTGGGGGCACCGCCGCCGGGATGGAGGAGTCGCCGCGCGTCCCCGTCACCCCCGGGAACTGCGGGGACGTCCCCGGGCCCTTCTCCACCGGGACGCGGGCGACGCTGGCGGTCGGCGACGAGCTGGTCCCCGGCCGCGGCTCCGACTTCCGGTCAGGCCGGGTGGTGAACCACGTCCACTGCACGGCGCTGGTCGACACCGCCGCCCGGGGAGCGGAGCCGGCGACGGCGCTGGCCGGGGACGCGCACCGGGGACACGTCCACGTCGTGGAGCCGCTGGGCCCCTTCGAGGACGACCCGAACGTCACCGCCGAGCGGTTCCCCGGCGATCCCACGCGGTCCTACCGGACCCGTTCCCCGCTGCGCGTCGTCGGCGAGGTGGAGGACGGGGAGGGGCACGCCCCGGAGGTGGTGGAGGGGATGCTCGCCTCCCCGGCGCGACTGCGCGAGCAGGGCCTCGACGTCATCGAGGACCAGGGCCGTGCACTTCCGCGGAAGTGCCCGGTGCACCTCCGCGGAGGTGCACCGGGTCAGACGTCGACGACGAGCATCCCGTCCACCTCGCGGACCGGGTGGACGCGCACCGGGCCGACGTCGCCGCCGGTCGGGGCGCCGTCGGTCCACCGGAACCCGTACAGGTGCAGCGGGCAGACCAGCACGTCCGGATCGGTCTGCCCGTCGGCGAGCGGGCCGCCGGCGTGCGGGCAGGCGGCCTGGGTGGCGTGCAGCGACCCGTCGCGCAGCCGGAAGACGGCGACCTGCACGTCCCCGGCGACGAACGCCCGCCCCTCCCCCGGCGGCACGTCCCCCGCCCGGCCGACCGTGTACGCCCGGACGCCGGCCGGAGCGGCCGGCCGGGTGTCGACGACGCTCACCGGACCGGCACCTGCGGCAGCGCGACCAGCGGCAGCGCGGGCCGGAACTGCCCCGGCGTGGCCGGCTCGGGGCCGTCCTGCCCCCACGGGTCGGTGTAGGCGTCGACCGAGCGCTGCAGGCCCGCGTCGAGGTCGGCGCAGATCCCGTCGGCGTCGTCGACCACCACCGACCGCACCCGCTCCAGCCCGACCCGCGGCACGAAGTCGTAGGTCCGCTCCAGCCAGTTGGCGTTCTCCCGGTAGTACTGCACGAACCGGCCGACCAGCGTCATCACCGCCTCCGGGGAGTCGACGGTGGCCAGCAGGTCGCCCTTGCGGACCGTGGCCCCGGCGGCGCCGCCGACGTAGACCTCCCAGCGCCCGCTCCCGACCGCGACGACGCCGACGTCCTTGACGTACGCCTCGGCGCAGTTCCGCGGGCAGCCGACGACGGCCATCTTGATCTTCGCGGGGCTCTCGATGCCCTGCAGCCGGGTCTCCAGGTCGATGCCCAGCTGGGTGGAGTCCCCGAGACCGAAGCGGCAGAAGTCGCTGCCCACGCAGGTCTTCACCGTGCGCATGCTCTTGCCGTAGGCGTAACCGGACGGCATGCCGAGGTCGGCCCACATCGCGGGCAGGTCCTCCTTGCGCACGCCGAGCAGGTCGATGCGCTGCCCGCCGGTCACCTTCACCATCGGCACCTCGTACTTCTCGGCGACGTCGGCGATGCGGCGCAGCTGGGCCGGCGTCGTCACCCCGCCCTTCATCTGCGGGACGACGGAGAAGGTGCCGTCGCGCTGGATGTTGGCGTGCACCCGGTCGTTGACGAACTCGGCGTCCTTCTCCCGGACGAACTCGGTGCCCCACACCGTCTTGAGCAGCGAGGTCAGGCCCATCTTGGAGCGGGCGTCCTCCCTGCCGCCGGGCGCGAGCGCCGCGAACACGGCGGAGACGCTGCGCAGGTCCCGCGCGCGGATCGCGGCCACCAGGTCGGGCTTGGCCAGCGGGATGCCCGGCACGTAGTACGAGGCGGCCGGGTCCTCGGCGACGTCGCCGTCGGCGGCCCAGTCCACGACCTGCCGCACCAGCGCCTTGCAGGACCCGCAGCCCTTGCCGGCGCGGGTGCGGTCCATGACCGCGCCGACGCTGCCGCAGCCGTCGGCCACCGCCCCGCAGATCGCGCCCTTGGTCACGCCGTTGCAGTTGCACACCTGGGAGTCGGCGGGCATGTCCGCGACGCCGACCTCCT
The DNA here is from genome assembly GCF_054050375.1 of Geodermatophilus sp. SYSU D00879. Classification (NCBI taxonomy): domain Bacteria; kingdom Bacillati; phylum Actinomycetota; class Actinomycetes; order Geodermatophilales; family Geodermatophilaceae; genus Geodermatophilus; species Geodermatophilus sp. SYSU D00879. The sequence goes on along the minus strand of NZ_JBJGZF010000003.1, from coordinate 318,550 downwards.
CCTGCCCGGCGGAGAGGTCGACCAGCAGCCGGATGCGCTCCTCCGGCAGCGCGCTGCCGCGGTCGAACGCCTGGGTGAGGTAGGCGACCTTGCGGGTGTCGCCGAGCAGCGTGGCGCCGACCAGCCGGTCGTCGCGGACCACCACGGACAGGTGCACGCCGCGGCGGGGCTCGGAGATCACGAGGAACTCGTCGGAGTCCCGCTCGGGGGTGCTCACGCCCATCGTGGCGACGTCGACCCCGGCCACCTTGAGCTTGGTCGCCGTCCGGCTGCCGTGGTACTCGGCGTCCGGGTCGGTGCCGGTGAGCACGTCGGCGAGCACCCGCGCGTGCTCCCAGGCGGGGGCGACCAGGCCGTAGACCGAGCCGCGGTGCTGCGCGCACTCGCCGATGGCGTAGACGTCGGGGTCGTCGGTGCGCAGCCGGTCGTCGACGACGATGCCGCGCTCCACCTCCAGGCCGGAGCGGACGGCGACGTCGGTGTGCGGCCGGACGCCGGCGGCGACGACGAGCAGGTCGCAGTCGATCCGCCGCCCGTCCTCGAGCAGCACGCCCTCGACGGCGTCGTCGCCGAGCACCTCGGTGGCCAGCACGTCGAGGTGGACGGTGATGCCGAGCGACGCGACGCTGCGCTCGAGGACGGCGCCGGCCTCCCGGGAGAGCTGGGCGTTCATCAGCCACGGCATCGCGTGCACGAGGTCGACCTCGAGGCCGTGGCCCTGCAGCGCGCGGGCGGCCTCCAGCCCGAGCAGCCCGCCGCCCATGACCACCGCCTTCCGGCAGCGGCCGGTGGCGGCGAGCATCGCGCGGGTCTCGTCGATGGTGCGGAAGCCGTACACGCCGGGCCGCAGGCTGCCGTCGTCGCGCCGGACGCCGGTCATGGGCGGGACGAAGCTGTAGCTGCCGGTGGCCAGCACGAGGTGGTCGTAGGCGGTGGTGGTCCCGTCGGCCGCGTAGACGACCTTGGCGGCGGTGTCGACCCGCTCCACCCGGACGCCGGCGCGCAGCGTGACGCCGTTGTCGGCGTACCAGTCGTGGCTGTTGAGGACGATGTCGTCCTCGGACGTCTCCCCGGCCAGGACCGGGCTGAGCAGGATCCGGTTGTAGTTGCCGTGCGGCTCGTCGCCGAACACGGTGATGCGGAACTGCTCGCCGCCGCCGCGCTCGAGCACCTCCTCGACGAACCGGGCGCCGGCCATGCCGTTTCCGACGACGACCAGCCGCGGACGGGGATCGAGGTCGTCGTCCAGCGCGATCGTGGTCAGCCCCTCGGGGCGGCCGCCGAGCACTCCCGTCATCACACCTCCACCAGACCCAGGTCGACCACGAGCTCGCCGGTGACGCCCTCGGGCGCGGCGGCGTGCAGCTCGACGACGCAGCCGCCGGGCAGGTCCTCGACCACCCGCAGCGGCACGTGCACGTCGCCCCTGGCGCCGATCGGGAACCAGCGCACCGGCTCGCCGTCGCGCAGCAGCAGCACGTAGACCAGCTCCGGGGTGGAGTTGCCGCCGCGGAAGTACAGCGCCTGGGCGGTGGCGCCCGCGGGCACCTGGTAGCGCAGCGCCGGGTCGACCGGGCCGGGCTTGGCCAGCCCCTCCCCGGTCAGCGGGAAGACGCCTTGCAGGAATCTCGGGGTGCTCTTCACGCCGGGGGTCCTCCTCCGGGTCGGGGGCCGTGGTGCGGGCGGGACGGGACGGGTGTGCGGCCGCGGCGCGGGCTGGGTCGCGGCGTCGGGGGCGGGCGGCCGCTCGGCCGGGCCGCCGACGCGGGTGACGGCGACCGCGCAGGCCTTGAAGGCGGGCATCCGGCTGACCGGGTCGAGCGCGGGGTCGGTGAGCGCGTTGGCGCTGGAGCCGCCGCCCCAGTGGAAGGGCACGAAGACGGTGTCCGGGCGGATGGCGTCGGTGACCGCGGCGGTGAACCGGGCGCGGCCGCGGCGGGTGGCCAGCTCGACGACGTCGTCGTGGGCGATCCCCAGCCGGCGGGCGAGGTCGGGGTGCATCTCCGCCCGCGGGACGGGGGCCACCAGCTGCAGGCCGCGCGTCCGGCGGGTCTGGGTGCCCGACTGGTAGTGGGCGAGCACCCGGCCGGTGGTGAGCACGTACGGGTACTCGGCGTCGGGCTGCTCGCGCGCGCCGGTGTGGTGCACCGGCACGAACCGGGCGCGGCCGTCGGGGGTGGCGAACCGCTCGGTGAACAGCCGCGGGGTGCCCGGGTGGCCCGGCTCGCCGTCCGGGGTCGCGGGGCAGGGCCAGAACACGCCCTGCTCGGCGTCGATGCGGTCGTAGGTGATGCCCGAGTAGTCGGCCGCTCCTCCGGCGCTGGCCCGGCCGAGCTCGGCGAAGACGGTCTCCGGGTCGGCCGAGAAGCCGCGCACGCCCAGCCGGTCCGCCAGCTCGGCGAGCAGGGCGAGGTCGTCGCGGACGCCGTCGGGCGGGTCGAGCGCGCGCCGGCGGCGGATCACCCGGCCCTCGAGGTTGGTCATCGTCCCGGACTCCTCGGCCCACATGGCGCTGGGCAGGACGACGTCGGCCAGAGCCGCGGTCTCGGAGAGGAAGAAGTCGCTGACGGCGAGGAAGTCCAGGTCGCCCAGCCGGCTGGCCACCCGGCGGGCGTCGGGGGCGGAGACGGCGACGTTGGAGGCGAGCACGAGCAGGGCGCGCACGCCGCCGTCGGTGCCGAGCGCGTCGAGCAGCTCGAAGGCGCTGCGGCCGGGCACCGGCAGGTCGCCGGGGTCGACGCCCCAGACAGCGGCGACGTGCGCGCGGTCGGCCGGGTCGGCGAGCCTGCGGTAGCCGGGCAGCTGGTCGGCCTTCTGCCCGTGCTCGCGGCCGCCCTGCCCGTTGCCCTGGCCGGTGAGGGTGCCCCAGCCGCTGCCGGGCCGGCCGGGCAGCCCGAGGGCCAGCGCCAGGTTCAGCCACGCGGTCGCGGTGTCGGTGCCCGCGCTGTGCTGCTCGGCGCCGCGCGCGGTGAGCACCATCGCCCGCTCCGCCCGGGCGAGCGCGGTCACGGTGCGCCGCTGCTGCTCCACCGGCACGCCGGTGAGCCGCTCGACGCGGTCGGGCCAGTAGCTGCGCACCGCGGCGCGCACGGCGTCGAAACCGGTGGTGCGCGCGGCCACGTACGCCTCGTCGACCAGCCCCTGGGCGATCGCCACGTGCAGCAGCCCGTTGGCCAGCGCGAGGTCGGTGCCCGGCAGCGGCTGCAGGTGCAGCCCGGCGCTGCGGGCGGTCGCCGTCCGGCGGGGGTCGACGACGACGTGCAGCGCGCCGCGCTCCCGGCCGGCGTCCAGGTGCTGCATCGCCGGCGGCATGGTGTCGGCCGGGTTGCTGCCCACCAGCACCACGACGTCGGCCTCGGCGACGTCGGCCAGCGGGAACGGCAGCCCGCGGTCCAGGCCGAACGCGCGGGTGGCCGCGGCGACCGCCGAGGACATGCAGAAGCGGCCGTTGTAGTCGATGGCGCTGGTGCGCAGCGCGACCCGGGCGAACTTGCCGAACTGGTAGGCCTGCTCGTTGGTCAGCGACCCGCCGCCGAAGCAGCCGACGGCGTCGCGGCCGTACCGGGCCTGGGTGTGCCCGATCGCGGCGACGACGCGGTCGAGCGCCTCGTCCCAGGTGGACTCGACCAGCGGGCTGGTGCGGTCGCCGGGCACCGCACGGACCAGCGGGCGGGTCAGCCGCTCGGGGTGGTCGAGCAACTCGGCCGCCGACCAGCCCTTGCTGCACAGCCCGCCCCGGTTGGTCGGGAAGTCGAGGGGTACGAGCGTCGCAGGACGGTCGCCGGCGGTGACCGCCGTGCCGCACTGCAGCGAGCAGTAGGGACAGTGCGTCGCGGTGGTCCGCGTGCGGGGACCGGCCGGTGCGGCGGCGCCGGACGGGAGGGCTGCGGACACGGCTCCGAGCGTCGGGTGCGGCGGTTTCCCCGCGGCCACGACGACGTCAAGGCTGCGTTCCGGAGACCTCACGGGCGGGCACGGGGTCCGGTGCGGCGACGGTGGTATGCAGGGCCCGACGAGGAACCGGGAGGCAGACGTGGCGCGGACCGACGACACCATCCCGATGCACCGTCCCGACCCCGACTCGCCGGAGGCCCGTGGCGGCGCAGCGGCCGTCCTCCCCGCCGGCCCCCCCGGCACCGGGCGGGCCCCCCTCGACCGCCGCCGCATCCTGGGCGCGGCCGTCGAGTTCATCGACCGACACGGTCTGGCCGCCCTCACGATGCGGCGGCTCGGCGCCTTCCTCGGGGTGGAGGCCATGGCGCTCTACCGGTACGTGCCCGGACGCGAGCAGCTGCTCGACGGCGTCGTCGAGACCGTCATCGACGAGCTGTACGGCGATCCCGACGTGCACATGCGCGCCGCCGGCGGGTGGCAGGACTTCCTGCAGCGGCTGGCCCACGGCGTCCGGCGGATCGCCCTCGCGCACCCCGAGGTCTTCCCCCTGGTGGCCACCCGGCCACCGGAGGCCCCCTGGGTCCGCCCGCCGCTGCGCAGCCTGCGCTGGGTCGAGTCCTTCCTCACCGCGATGACCGACAGCGGCTTCGGCGCCGAGGCGGCGGTCGCCGCGTACCGGGCCTACTCGAGCTTCCTGCTCGGACACCTGCTGCTCGAGGTGTCGCAGAAGGGCGTGCAGATCAGCCCCGAGGACGCACCGGGGGGCGTCCCCGGCACCGGGACCGACCTCTCGCAGTACCCGCTCGTCACCGAACTGGAGGAGCTGCTGTCGCGGGACGAGTCGGCCGCCGAGTTCGAGGAGGCCCTCGAGAACCTGCTCAGCCGCCTGGAGTCCCTCCGGCGGGAGGGGCGCGTCCCCGGGGAGTGAACTGGAGGGGTTTACGTCGTAAACCACGGGGCACCCCCGGAGTGGCCAGTTCACCCCCGGCACTCCGCCGCGTGAGGGAGCCGGCCGATCCCCCACCCCCTTCCGCGAGGAGCACACGTGATAGACGACCGGCAGATCAGCGACGTCATCGGCAGCACCGCCGTCGGCCCCGACGGCAAGCACGGCAGCGTCGGCGAGGTCTTCCTCGACGACGAGACCGGCCGTCCCGAGTGGGCGACCGTCCGCACCGGCCTGTTCGGCACCAAGGAGGCCTTCGTCCCCCTGGCCGACGCCACGGTCTCCGGCGGCGAGCTGCGCGTCCCCTACGACAAGGCGAAGGTCAAGGGCGCCCCGCACGTCGACGTCTCCGCCGGCCACCTGTCGCCGCAGGAGGAACAGGAGCTCTACCGCTACTACGGCCTGGGCACCTCGGGCACCGCGACCGGTCAGGCGATGACGACCGGGACGACGACCGGTGGCCGCGCCGACCTCAGCGGCCGGGAGGGCATCGTCGGCCGCGACACCTCGGGCCCGACGACCGACGACGCCATGACCCGCTCCGAGGAGCACCTCGACGTGGGCACCCAGCGCGTCGAGGCCGGCCGGGCCCGGCTGCGGAAGTACGTCGTCACGGAGAACGTGAGCCAGACCGTGCCCGTCTCCCACGAGGAGGTCCGGGTCGAGCGCGAGCCCATCACCGACGCCAACATCGGCAACGCGATGGACGGGCCGGCCATCTCCGAGGAGGAGCACGAGGTCGTCCTGCACGCCGAGCGCCCCGTGGTGTCCAAGGAGGCCGCGCCGGTCGAGCGCGTCCGCCTCGACACCCAGACGGTGACCGAGCAGCAGCAGGTCACCGAGCAGGTGCGCAAGGAGCAGATCGAGGTCGACGGCGACGTCGACCCGACGACCCGTCGCCGCTGACCCCACCGCGGACCGGCCGACCCGTCGGCCGGTCCGCACCCGTACTCCCCGATCCCCTCAGGGAGGCACCACGAGCTCCTCTCCCGGCGGCGACGCCACCTCCGGCTCGGTCGTGCTTCGGCCACCCGCGGCAGGGCCCGTGACGCCGTCGACGCGCAGCACGAGCGCTTCGGCGGCATCACGTGGGGAGCGGCCTCCTTCGGCTGGCTGTCCGCCGCCGGTCTGGCCGTGATCCTGCTGGTCGTGCTGTTCCTGGCCCATCTCGCAGGCGGCCACGTCGCCGGGCGCACGGCCCGCTTCGACGGGTCCGGCAGGGCATCGCCGTGTGGGTGATCGGCCCGCTGGTCGTCGTCATCGCCGCCGTCCTCGGCGCGGTGCTCGGCTCGGAGTACGACGTGCTCTCGCAGCTGGACCTGCCCAGCATCCCGATCAGCGGGGACACCCTGACCACCGCCGGGATCGTCGCCGGCCTCGCCGCGCTCCTGGTCACGCTGCTCAGCGCGATCCTGGGCGGCGAGCTCGGTACCCGCCACCACCGCGAGGTCGACCGCGCCGGCTTCGGCGTGTGAGTCCGACACCCGCCCCGGGGGGCCGGTCCCGTCCCGGGGCCGGCCCCACGGTCGTGTCCGGGCCGTGCGCGCGCCGTGGTGTCATGGCTGGCATGAGCGAACCCGGGCCGACGGTCCACGTCGGCGTCCCGGTGGTCCGGGCGGCCGAGCCGCGCGACGTGCCGCGCATCGCCGCCACCCTCACCGTGGCGCTGGCCGAGTCGCGGTGGGTGCGCTGGGCGCTGCCGCTGGACGGGCGCACGCAGCGGCTCACCCGGCTGGCCGAGCTCGACGCCGGGCACCGCGGGGTCGCCACCGGCACCACCTGGGTCAGCGAGGACGTCGACGCCGTCGCCTCCTGGGAGGCCCCCGCCGGGGCCGCGACGCCGGTGCCCGCCGACGTCCGCGCGGCGCTGGAGCGGGAGGTGCCGCGGCTGCACGCCGACCGCGCCGACGCCGTCGCCCGCACCGAGGCCGAGCTCGCCGCCGCGCTGCCCGCCGGTCCGCACTGGCGGCTGCGCGCGCTGGCCACCCGGCCGCGCTCGCGCCGTCGCGGGCTGGGCGGCGCGGTGCTCGCGCCGGCGCTGGCCCGCTGCGACGCCGACGGCGTGCCCGCCGCGCTGGTCGCCCCCGCCTGGGCGGTGGTGCGCTTCGCCCGCGGGCTGGGCTTCGAGGTGACGACGGCGACCCGCTCGGCCGACGGGCAGCTGCCGCTGTGGGTGGCCGTCCGGCCGCCGGGCGTGCCGATGCCGGAGCTCTAGGAGCGCTACTCCCAGCTGCCGCGGCGGCGCTTGAGCTCGCCGCGCCGCTTCTTCTCCGCGATCCGCCGCTCCTGCGAGCCGCGGGTCGGTTTCGTGCGCCGGCGCGGCGGGGGCGGCGCGGCCAGGGCGGCGCGCAGCACCGCGGCCAGCCGCTCGCGCGCGGCGGCCCGGTTGCGCAGCTGCTGGCGGTGCTCGCTCGCCGCGACGGTCAGGACGCCGTCGACCAGCCGCGGGCCCAGCCGCTCGGCCAGCCGCTGCCGCTGCGCGTCGGTCAGCCCGCGCAGCTCCAGCGGCGCGACCGACAGCTCGACGCGGGAGTCGGCGGTGTTGACGCCCTGCCCGCCGGGCCCCGAGGACCGCGAGAAGCGCCAGCCCAGCGCCGCGGCGGGGACGACGAGGGAGCCGGTGACCGGGAGGTCGCCGCCGGTGTCGTCGCTGCCGGGCACCCGCCCAGTCTCACCGACGCGCCTCGCCACCGCGATCACGGCCCCGCGGTGGGGACACGCCGACGACACCCGGCGTCCCGGCCCGCGAGGTCCGTGCTCGCGGAGGTCAGGCCGGGACCGGTGGGACGAGCGCGCCCAGCAGCCGGCGCACGACGTCGACGTCGCCGTCGACGCGCAGGTCGCCGGCGGCCCGGGCGTCGTCGAGGGACCGGCGGCCGAAGGCGACCGGGCGGAGCACCGCCGGCGGGCCGGCCAGGACGGCGTCGGGAGCGCCGGCCGCGCCGCGGACGGCCGACAGCCGGCCGTCGGCGACGGTGAGCGTGACCCGGTCGGGCGCCCCGGGGTCGTCGACCGCGAGCTCCACCCGGGCGGACCAGCCGGCCAGCCGGGCGGGGTCGGCGACGGTGCGCAGCGCCAGCACGAACGCGTCGGCGCCCAGGTCCCCGGCCGAGGTCTGCACCGTGCGCGAGCCCCACCGGCCGAGCGCGAGCAGCACGTCCTCCAGCTCGCGCCCGCGCGGGGTGAGGGCGTAGACCCGCCCGCCGACCGGCGGCCCGGCCACCGGCCGCGTGACGATCCCGGCCGCCTCCAGATCCCGCAGCCGCTGGCTCAGCACGGTCGGGCTGCTGCCGGGCAGCCCGCGCGCCAGGTCGGTGTAGCGCTTGGGACCGAGCAGCAGCTCGCGGACGACGAGCAGCGCCCACCGCTCCCCCACGACGTCGAGGGCGCGGGCGACCCCGCACGGGTCGTCGTAGCTGCGGCGGTCGGGCACGCGGTCGAGGCTACCCCTTGCGCTCTGTCAGACGTAGTCGCTACTACTGAATGCGTAGTGACAAACCCGAGGAGGAGCCGTGGGCACGGTCAGCATCGTCGAGAACGTCAGCCTGGACGGCGTCGTGCAGGCGCCGGCCGCACCGGACGAGGACACCCGCGGTGGGTTCGCCCACGGCGGCTGGTTCGCGCCCTATCCCGACGGCGTCCTCGGCGAGGTCATGGGCCGCGGCTTGGCGGCCGAGGGTGCGATGCTGTTCGGCCGGCGCACCCTCGAGTCGCTGCAGGCCGCGTGGGCGGGCACCACCGACAACCCGTTCGGCCCCGTGCTCGACGCGAAGCGGAAGTACGTCGCCACCCGGGACCCGGGCTACGCGCCGACGTGGGCGAACACCACCGTCCTCGCCGGCGACGCCGCCGCGACCGTCGCCCAGCTCAAGGCGACCGTCGACACCGACCTCACCGTGCTCGGCAGCCCCGACCTGCTGGCCACCCTGCTCCCGGCCGGCCTGGTCGACGACGCGTGGCTCGCCGTCGCGCCGGTCGCCCTGGGCAGCGGCCGCACCCTGTTCCCGGCCGGGGCGCACCTGCGCTGGGAGCTGGTCGAGTCGGTGCCGACGACGACCGGCGTCGTCCTGTCCCACTACCGCCTCGCGCGCTGAGTCCTTCCCCGCCGGCGGGGGCCGTGGTGCGCTGGCCGGCGTGCCACCCACGCTCTACGAGTGGGCCGGCGGCGCCCCGGCCTTCCGGCGCCTGGTCGACGCGTTCTACGACCGGGTCGAGCGGGACGACCTGCTGGGCCCGCTGTTCCCCGGCGGGGTGTCCGAGGCGCACCGCGCGCACGTCACCGCCTGGTGGTGCGAGGTGTTCGGCGGCCCGGCGCTCTACACCGAGCAGCTCGGCGGCTACGAGCGGATGCTCGCCCACCACCGCGGGCTGCGGCTGGTGCCCGAGCAGCGGTTCCGGTTCGCCACGCTGATGAGCCGCGCCGCCGACGACGCCGGCCTGCCCGACGACCCCGAGTTCCGCGCGGCCTTCGTCGGCTACGTCGAGTGGGGCACCCGCCTGGCGCTGGCCAACTCGCAGGACGGCGCCGCCGTCGTCGAGCACGCCCCGGTGCCGCGGTGGGGCTGGGGCGTGGCGCCGCCGTACCGGCCCTCCTGAGGAGGATGGGGCGGTGACCTCCCTGCCCGCCGCGCTCGCCGCCGGCCCGGTCCTGCTCGACGGCGGCCTGTCCACCGAGCTCGAGGCCCGCGGGCACGACGTCGCGTCGGTGCTGTGGTCGGCGCGGCTGCTGCGCGACGACCCGGGCGCCGTCGTCGCCGCGCACGCCGCCTTCGCCGCCGCCGGGGCGCAGGTGGCGACGACGGCGAGCTACCAGGCGACCGTCGAGGGGTTCGCCGCGGTGGGCGTGGACCGGGACGAGGCGCTGGCGCTGGTCGCCCGCTCGGTGGCGCTGGCCCGGGAGGGGGCGCCGGGCGCGTGGGTGGCCGGGTCGGTCGGGCCGTACGGCGCCGCGCTGGCCGACGGCTCGGAGTACACCGGCGCGTACGTGGCCGAGGTCGGCGTCGACCGGCTGCGCGCCTTCCACCGGCCGCGGATGGCCGCGCTCGCCGGCGCCGGCGCCGACGTGCTGGCCTGCGAGACGCTGCCGGCCGCCGCCGAGGTGGAGGCGGTGCTGGCCGAGGCGGCGTCGCTGGGCATGCCGGTGTGGCTGTCGCTGACCACGGTCGTCGGCGCCGACGGCGTGGCGCGCACCCGCCGCGGCGAGCGCGCGGCGGAGGTGTTCGCGCTGGCGCGCGGCGTGCCCGAGGTGGTCGCCGTCGGCGTCAACTGCACCGACCCGGCCGGGGTGCTCCCGGCGCTGGCGGCCGCGGCGGCCGCCGGGGTGCCGCTGGTCGCCTACCCGAACAGCGGCGAGGGGTGGGACGCCGCGGCCCGGCGCTGGACGGGCACCGGCGGCATCGACCCCGGCGACGCCGCGGCGTGGGTCGCCGCCGGCGCGCGGCTGGTCGGCGGCTGCTGCCGGGTGCGCCCGGCCGACGTCGCCGCGCTGGCCCGCACGATCAGGTGAGCTGATCGTGCTGCGACCTGGCTCACCGCCGACGGTGAGCCAGGACGCGGCAGCGCGAGCTCAGCTGATCATCCGCGGACGGCGCTACAGGATCGGGTTGCCGCCGGTCACCGCGACGCGCGCACCCGACACGTAGGACGCCTCGTCGCTGGCCAGCAGCACGTACACCGGCGCGAGCTCGGCCGGCTGACCGGCGCGGCCCATCGGCACCTGCTGGCCGAAGCTGGCCACCTTCTCCTCGGGCATGGTCGCGGGGATCAGCGGCGTCCAGACCGGCCCGGGGGCGACGCTGTTGGCCCGGATGCCCTTCTCGGCGTACATCTGCGCGAGGCTCGCGGTGAAGTTCGCGATGCCGGCCTTGGTCATGGCGTAGGGCGCGAGGCTCGGGCTCGGCATGTCGGAGTTCACCGACGACGAGTTGATGATCGACCCGCCCGCCGGCATGTGCGGGATCACGTCCTTGCAGAGGGTGAACATCGCGGTGAGGTTGGTGGCCACCGTGTAGTCCCACTCCTCGTCGGAGACCTCCTCCAGGCTGTCGTGCGACATCTGGAAGGCGGCGTTGTTCACCAGGACGTCGACCTTGCCGAACTCCTCGACGGCCTTCGGGATGATCGTCTTGGCGTGCGCCCGGTCGGAGATGTCGCCGGGCACCAGCACGCAGCGGCGGCCGGCCTCCTCGACGTACTTCTTGGTGTCCTCGGCGTCCTCGTGCTCGGAGAGGTACGAGATGAGCACGTCGGCGCCCTCGCGGGCGAAGGCGATCGCGACGGCGCGGCCGATGCCGCTGTCGCCGCCGGTGATGACCGCGGCCTTGCCGGCCAGCCGGCCCGACCCGCGGTAGGTCTGCTCACCGTGGTCGGGCTTCGGCTCCATCTCGCCGAGCGTGCCCGGCGGGGTCTGCTGCTGCTCGGGCTGGGACTCGGGGCGGGGTGACGACACGGGGGCTCCTCCTGCTGGCGGGTCCGGCGGGGCGGGTCTGCTCCCCGTCCCGCCCTCGCCGACCCGCCTACCCGTGCGGTCCCGTGCGGAACCCGGGCGGCCTCAGGCCGCGCGCCGCGGCCGCGCCTGCGCGGCCGGCTGCGGCGAGCCCCACCGCATCTCGATCCGGCGACGCCCGTCGGCGTCGGTCACCGTCACCCAGTGGCACTCAGGGCAGTTCTTCTCCAGCATGCGTCTCATCCACCTTCCGTTCACCTTCCGTTCACCTTGATCGACGGAGGCGATCCGCGCCACACCCCACCGGGCGAGTCGTGACCGTTTCGTTACGGCGCCCCGGCGTCGGGGAAGGCCGGGACCGTCGGGCACGCTGTCCCTCACGATGACCGCGACCGCGCCCCTCCCCCTGCTCGACGACCCCGGCGACCTCACCGCCCTCCGGGCGCGCGGCAGCGACCCCGACGAGCTATTCACCTCCTTCGCGGCCTGGGCCGAGGACGGCGGCACGCCGCTGTACCCGCACCAGGAGGAGGCGCTGATCGAGCTGGTCAGCGGCGCGAACGTCGTCCTCGCGACGCCGACCGGGTCGGGCAAGTCCCTGGTGGCCACCGGCGCGCAGTACGCGGCGATGGCGGCCGGACGGCGCAGCTTCTACACCGCGCCGATCAAGGCCCTGGTGAGCGAGAAGTTCTTCGCGCTGTGCGGCGTGTTCGGCGCGGCCAACGTCGGCATGCTCACCGGCGACGCGAGCGTCAACGCCGGCGCGCCGGTCATCGCCTGCACCGCCGAGGTGCTCGCCAACGTGGCGCTGCGCGAGGGCGCCGACGCCGACATCGGCCTCGTCGTCATGGACGAGTTCCACTTCTACGGCGACCCCGACCGCGGCTGGGCCTGGCAGGTGCCGCTGCTGGAGCTGCCCCGGGCGCAGTTCCTGCTGATGAGCGCCACGCTCGGCAACACCGACGCGCTGCGCGAGGACCTCACCCGCCGCACCGGCCGGCCCACCGCGCTGGTCGCCGGCGCCGAGCGCCCGGTCCCCCTGCACCACTGGTACGCGACGACGCCGGCGCACGAGACCATCCAGGAGCTCCTGGACACGAAGCAGGCGCCGGTCTACGTCGTGCACTTCACCCAGGCCCAGGCGCTGGAGCGGGCGCAGGCCCTGATGAGCGTCAACGTGTGCACGAGGGAGGAGAAGGCCGCCATCGCCGAGGCGATCGGCGGGTTCCGGTTCACCTCGGCATTCGGGACGACGCTGTCGCGGCTGGTGCGCCACGGCATCGGCGTCCACCACGCCGGGATGCTGCCCAAGTACCGGCGGCTGGTGGAGCAGCTGGCCCAGGCCGGGCTGCTCAAGGTCATCTGCGGCACCGACACCCTCGGCGTCGGCATCAACGTGCCCATCCGCACCGTCGTGTTCTCCGCGCTGAGCAAGTACGACGGCAGCCGCACCCGGCTGCTCAACGCCCGCGAGTTCCACCAGATCGCCGGGCGGGCCGGGCGCGCGGGCTACGACACCGCGGGCACCGTCGTCGTGCAGGCGCCCGAGCACGAGGTGGAGAACCTCCGGCAGTTCGCCAAGGTCGCCGACGACCCGAAGAAGCGCCGCAAGCTGGTCCGGAAGAAGGCGCCCGAGGGGATGGTGCCGTGGTCGAAGTCGACCATGGAGCGCCTGGTCGCCGCCGAGCCCGAGCCGCTGACCAGCCACATGCGGGTGACGACGGCGATGCTGCTCGACGTCGTCGACCGGCCCGGCGACCCGGTCGCGGCGCTGCGCCGGCTGCTCACCGACAACCACGAGCCGCGCAAGCGGCAGCTGCGGCTCATCCGCGAGGCGGTGGGCATCGCCCGCTCGCTGCTGCAGGCCGGCGTGCTGCAGCGGCTGCCCGAGCCGGAGCCCGACGGCCGCCGGTACCGGCTGACGGTCGACCTGCCGCCGGACTTCGCGCTCAACCAGCCGCTGTCGACGTTCGCCCTCGCCGCGATCGAGCTGCTCGACCCCGCCTCGGACACCTTCGCCCTCGACGTCGTCAGCGTCGTCGAGGCCACCCTCGACGACCCGCGGCAGATCCTGGCCGCGCAGCTGAACAAGGCGCGCGGCGAGGCGGTCGCGCAGATGAAGGCCGAGGGCATCGAGTACGACGAGCGGATCGAGCTGCTCGAGGACGTCACCTACCCGAAGCCGCTCGAGGAGCTGCTCGAGCACGCCTTCGCCGTCTACGTGCGCAGCAACCCGTGGGCCGCCGACGCGCACCCCTCGCCGAAGTCCGTCGTCCGCGAGACGTGGGAGCGGGCGATGACGTTCAAGGAGCTGGTGTCCGCCTACGGGCTGACCCGCTCCGAGGGCGCGGTGCTGCGCTACCTCTCCGACGCGGTGAAGGCGCTGCGGTCCGGCGTGCCCGCGGCCGCGCGCACCGAGGAGGTCACCGACGTCGTCGAGTGGCTCGGCGAGCTGGTGCGGCAGGTGGACTCCAGCCTGCTCGACGAGTGGGAGCAGCTGACCAGCCCGGACCAGCCGCTGGACGAGCCGGTCACCGTCCCGGCGCGGGCCCGGCCGCTCACCGGCAACGAGCGGGCGTTCACCGCGATGGTCCGCAACGCGCTGTTCTCCCGGGTGCAGCTGTGGGCGCGGCGCCGCTGGTACGACCTCGGCGAGCTCGACGCCGGCTCCGGCTGGGACGCCGAGCGGTGGGGCGAGGTGGTCCGCGGCTACTTCGCCGAGCACGCCGAGGTGGGCACCGGCGCCGACGCCCGCGGCCCGGCGCTGCTGGTCTGGGACAGGAGCGAGCCCGGCATCTGGCGGGTGCGGCAGATCCTGGACGACCCGGCCGGCGACCACGACTGGGGCATCGACGCCGAGGTCGACCTGGCCGCCTCGGACGAGGCCGGCGAGCTGGTGCTGCGCGTCGTCGACGCCGGCCGCAAGGACGCCTGACCTCAGGACGGCAGCGGCGTGGCGCGCGCGCAGACCTCCTCGAGCAGGTCCAGCGCCGTCGCCCGCAGCCGCCCCGCCGGGTCGAGGGCGGGGTCGTGGGACGCCAGCGTGAGCGACTCGCGGGCGCCGGCGAGCACGACGTCGCGCTCGGCCAGCGGCACGAACCCCGGGACGCGCGCGGCCAGCGCACGCCAGCAGCGGCCGACCACGACCGCCAGCCCCTGCCCGTCGAGGAAGCCGCCGGTGTCGTCGTCGGGGGTGTTGACGTCGCCGTGGGCGTCGAGCCGGACCGGCCCGATCCGCCGGCCGGACCCGGACAGGCCGGCGAGGACGCCGAGGGTCGTGCCGCGGTTGCCGGACAGCAGCACCGCCCCCGACGAGCGGACCGTGGCCACCGCCGAGGCGACCGCCCGGCAGAGCCCGGAGGCCGTCGTCAGCTCGGCCCGCCCCGCGTCCCCCGGGCGGACCACCTGCTCGGTCACGGCGTGCCCACGCCCGCGCAACCGGTCGGCGGCGCCGCCGCGGGCCAGCGCCGTCGGGCCCGCTCCCATCCGGCGCTCCTCGTGGCCGGAGTCGAACGGGACCCGCAGCAGGTGGACCGGCGGACGTGCCGGGGACCCCGTCACGGGCCGATCCCACCACGGTCCGGGAGCCGCGGCCGGGCCGCGCGGACCGGCGTGCCAGGCTCGACGCCGATGTGCGCATGACCGGACCGGAGATCGCCGCCGTGCTCGCCGCCGGGGGCGCGGCGGGCGCGATCAACGCCGTCGTCGGGTCCGGGACGCTGGTCACCTTCCCGGTGCTGCTGGCCACCGGGCTGCCGCCGGTCACCGCGAGCGTGTCCAACACGCTGGGGCTCGTGCCGGGCAACGTCAGCGGCGCGGTCGGCTACCGCCGCGAGCTCGCCGGGCAGCGGGGACTGGTGCTGCGGCTGCTGCCGGCGTCGGCGCTGGGCGCGCTGACCGGCGCCGTCCTGCTGCTGCACCTGCCGGCGGCGGCGTTCGAGGCGGTGGTGCCGGTGCTGGTCGGGCTGGCCGTCGTGCTGGTCGCCGTCCAGCCGCTGCTGACCCGCCGGCTGGCCGCCCGCCGCACCGACGGCGGCGCGACGCCGCACGGGTGGCGGCTGGCCGGCCTGGTCGCCGGCGCGTACGCGACCGGCAGCTACGGCGGCTACTTCGCCGCCAGCCAGGGCGTGCTGCAGATGGGGGTGTTCGGGCTGCTGCTCGCGGAGCCGCTGCAGCGCCTCAACGCGCTCAAGAACGTGCTCAGCGCCGCGGTGAACGCCGTCGCGGCGACGGCCTACGTCGTCGTCGCCACCGACCGGGTCGACTGGGCGGCCGCCGGGCTGGTCGCCGGCGGCTCCGTGGTCGGCGGCGCGCTCGGCGCCCGGTACGGCCGCCGGCTGCCCGCGGCGGTCCTGCGGACGGCGATCGTCGTCCTGGGCTGCGTCGCCATCGGCGTGCTGGTGGCCCGGTGAACGCGCTGGAGTGGCTGCTGCTGGTCCTCGCCGGGCTCGGCGCCGGGCTGGCCGGCAGCATCGCCGGGCTGGCCTCGCTGGTGAGCTACCCGGCGCTGCTGGCCACCGGGCTGCCGCCGGTGACCGCCAACGTCACCAACACCGTCGCGCTGGTGCTGACCAGCGTGGGGTCGGTGAGCGCGTCCCGGCCGGAGCTGGCCGGGCAGGGCCGGCGGCTGCTGCCGCTGGCCGCCGCCGGGGTGGTCGGCGGGGTGGCGGGCGCGGCGCTGCTGCTGCTCACCCCCGCCGAGGCGTTCGAGCGGCTGGTCCCGCTGCTCATCGGCGGCGCGGCGCTGGCCATCCTGCTGCAGCGGCCGCCGGGCGAGCTGGCCGAGGAGGGCCGCCGGCTGCACGGCGCCCGGGACCCGTGGTGGCTGGTCGCCGGCACCGGCGTCATCGGGGTCTACGGCGGCTACTTCGGCGCCGCCGCCGGGGTGCTGCTGCTCGCGCTCGTGCTGCTGGGCACCGGCGAGGGCCTGCCGCGCAGCAACGCGCTCAAGAACGTCGTCCTGGGGGCGGCGAACGCGGTGGCCGCCGTCGGGTTCGTGGTGCTCGCGCCGGTGGCCTGGAGCGCCGCGCTGCCGCTCGCGCTGGGCTGCCTGGGCGGCGGCCGGCTCGGCCCGCGGGTGGTGCGGCGCGTGCCGCAGACCCTGCTGCGCCGGCTGATCGCGCTCGCCGGGCTGGGGCTGGCCGTCGTCCTCGCCGTGCAGGCCTACGGATGAGGCCCCCTGGTGTGGTGCGGGCGGGGCCGTTTGGACCAAGGTGACCACGGGTCGCGAGGACGACGGTGAGCGGACGCCGGGAGCACCGGCGGCGGGGACGACGGGAGTGGACGGGTGACGGCGAGTGACGCGGCGACGCGGTTCCTGGACGCACTGCAGGACCCGCCCGGCGACGGCGAGGACGGCCCGGAGATGGTGCCCTCCCGGCTGGCCCGGGCGGCGGCGCAGGCGGTCCGGGTGGACGGCGCGGCGCTGAGCATCCACGAGGGCGCCGGCCTGCGGACGCCGATCGGCGCGAGCGACCGCACCACCTCGCGGGCCGAGCAGCTGCAGTTCACCGCCGGCGACGGCCCGTGCCTGCGCGCCCACGACACCGGCAGCGCCATCGTCTTCGACATCGAGGACATCCACCGCAACTGGCCCGAGCTGCACGAGGCGCTGCTCGGCGAGACGCCGTTCCGCGCGGTGTTCTCGGTGCCGCTGGCCCGGCCCCTGGGGCCCACGGTGATCGTCGACCTCTACGCGCGGGAGCTGGCCACGCTCACCGGCGTCCCGCGCGACGACGTCGAGGCGGTCGTCGTGTGCCTGACCGAGGAGCTGGTGCGGGCCTCCGGCGGGGTGGCCGACGAGGGCGGGCACCGGTGGTGGGACTCCCCCGACGCCCGCCGCCGCAGCCGCGTGTGGCAGGCGACCGGCGTGGCCACGGTGGCCCTCGGCCTCGACGTCGTGGACACCCTCACCGTGCTGCGCGCGCACGCCTTCGCCACCGGGCGGGTGGTCGACGACGTGGCCGACGACATCGTCGAGGGCCGGCTCGACCCCGCCACGCTGCGCGACCCGGACGCGGTGGGCTGAGGCGCCCCTACCGGGCGGTGTAGGCGGCGAGGAAGAGCACGAACGCGCTGGAGCCGAGCAGCAGGCGGGCCGGGGTCAGCCCGTTGATCAGCCCCGCGGTCGCCTCGACCCAGGCCGGCCGCACGGCGGCCTCCCGGGCGCCGCGGCGGACCAGCCGCACCTCGTCGGCCAGCAGGGCCCCGGCCGCGCCGAGCATCACCAGCCCGACGACGAGGAACACCAGCGCCAGGCGCTCGGCGAACGCCTCGGCCCGCCCGCCGAGCAGCAGGACGGCGACCACCCCGGCCAGCAGGCCGAGGACCGCGCCGGCGGCCGGCGCCCACGGGCCCATGCGGGTCAGCGGGTCGCTCCGGCGGGCCCGGACCACCGGCGGCCGCCCGGTCACCGGCCCGGTCGGGTGGGGACCGCCCTCGGCGCCGGGCACGGGCCCGCCCGTCGCCGGTCCAACCGCCGCCGGTCCGCCCGCCGCCGGTCCGCCCGGAGGGCCGCCGGGGGCAGGGGCGGCGGTTCCGGGGGACGCCTGGCCGGCCGCGGTCGCCCCGCCCCCACCCGGGTCACCGGGCGGGTACTGCACGGGGGCGGTCGCGGGTGCGGTCGGCGGGGCGGGGTGCGCGGGGACGGCGGGCTCGGTCATCGCCCGCGACGCTAGGACGCCCCTCCGACAGGTCCGCGCAGGTCGGCCGGGCGCGGCGGGACCCGCCGGTCCCGCACCCGGACGACGCGGCGCGCGACCACGCCCCGTCGTCCCGGGATGACGGGGCGTCAGAGCAGCCGGCGGCTGCCCTCGGCGACCACCCGCAGCCAGCGGTACCCGTAGCCCTCGAGCGCCAGCTCCACCGCGCCGTCGTCGCCGATCGGCGTGGTCTGGGTGACCAGCAGGTCCTCCAGCCGGTGCGAGGCGTCGCAGCCGTCGAGCACGAGCGGCACCACGCGCGGCTCGGGGCCGAGGTTGTGCACGGCGACCAGCGTGCCGTCGTCCCACTCGCAGACGTGCGCGAGCACCTCCGGGTGCGGCTGCTCGAGCACCCGGAACGAGCCCCAGCCCAGCTCGGGCGACTCGCGGTAGCGGCGGATGAGCAGCTTCATGAACGACAGCAGCGAGTCCGGGTCGCGGCGCTGGTCGGCGACGTTGACGAACTCCGGGGCGAAGCCGCCGGTGACCACGGACCCGGGCAGCCGGTCGGCGTCGGCGGTGGAGAAGCCGCCGTTGCGCCCGGCGGTCCACTGCATCGGCGTCCGGACGGCCAGCCGGCCCTCGGCGTCGAGGTCCTCGCCCATGCCGATCTCCTCGCCGTAGAAGAGCACCGGCGTGCCGGGCAGCGAGAACAGCAGGCTGTAGACCATGCGCACCCGCCGCGGGTCGCCGTCGAGCATGGGCGGCAGCCGGCGGCGCAGGCCGCGGCCGTAGACCTGCATCCGCTCCTCGGGGCCGAAGGCGGCGAAGACCTCCTTGCGCTCGTCCTCGGAGAGCTTGTCGAGGGTGAGCTCGTCGTGGTTGCGCACGAAGGTCGCCCACTGGCTGTCGGGGTCCACCTCGGGGCGCCCGGTGAGCGCCTGCACCAGCGGGCCGGCGTCGGCGCGGGCCAGCGACAGGTACATCGCCTGCATGCCGACGAAGTCGAACAGCATGGTCAGCTCGTCGCCGTCGTCGCCGCCGAAGAACTCCCGCTGCTGCTCGTGCGGCAGGTTCACCTCGCCGAGCAGCACGCCGCTGCCGGTGCGCCGGCCGACCAGCGAGCGCAGCGCGCGCAGGTACTCGTGCGGGTCGGGGAAGTGCTCGGCGTCGGCGCCGTCGTGGGTCTCGAGGAAGAACGGGACGGCGTCCACGCGGAAGCCCGACAGCCCCAGCTGCAGCCAGAAGCCCATGAGCTTGGCGACCTCGTCGCGCACCCGCGGGTTGGTGACGTCGAGGTCGGGCTGCTCCTTGTAGAAGCGGTGCAGGTACCACTCCCCCGTCGGCTCGTTGCGCGTCCAGACCGAGTCCTCCTGGTCGGGGAAGACGACCTGGTCGGAGGTGTCCGGCGGCTCGTCGTCGCGCCAGACGTAGAAGTCGTGGAAGGGCGCGTCGCGGCTCCGCCGGCCCTGCTGGAACCAGGGGTGCTGGATCGAGGTGTGGTTGACGACGAGGTCGGCGATCACCCGGATGCCGCGGTCGTTGGCGGTGCGGATGACCTCGACCAGGTCGCCGTGCGTGCCCAGCCGCGGGTCGACGCCGTAGAAGTCGGTGATGTCGTAGCCGTCGTCGCGCTCGGCGGTCGGGTAGAAGGGCATCAGCCACAGGCAGGTGACGCCGAGGTCGGCGAGGTGGTCGATCCGCTGCGCCAGGCCGGCGAGGTCGCCACACCCGTCGCCGTTCCAGTCCATGAACGTCTCGACGTCGAGGCAGTACACGACCGCCGTCTTCCACCAGAGGTCCGCCGTGTCCGTGATCCGCACCCGGCGAGCCTGTCGATCACGGCCGCGCGGGGCAACCGGACGGTGCAGGGCCGCTTCGGACGCGGCTACTTCAGGACGGCGGGCTGGGGCTCCTGGTGCGGCCGCAGCGGGTTGACCGCGACGGCCGGCGCGGGCCGGGTGACGTCGAGCCGCGGCAGCACGTGCTCGCCGAACGCGTCGAGGAACGGCTTCTGCTCCTTGCCCACGTGGTGCACGTAGACCTGGTCGAAGCCGAGGTCCACGTACTCGGCGATCCACGCGGCGTGCTGCCCGAGGTCCGAGGACACCCGCACCGCCGTCGTCACGTCCTCGGGGCGGACGTGCGCGCTGGCCTGGTCGAAGGCCGTCGTCGTGTCGAGGTCCCAGCACAGCGGCGGCGCGAACACGTTGCTGCGCCACTGGTCGTGCGCGATGGCCAGCGCGCGGTCCTCGTCGGGGTCCCAGGACACGTGCACCTGGATGGTCAGCGTCCCCTGTCCCCCGGCGTCCCGGTAGGACGAGACGACGTCGCGCAGCACGTCGTGCGGCTGGTTGATGGTGACCAGCCCGTCGGCCCACTCGGCGTGCCGGGCGGCGGTGCGGGCGGTGACGGCGGGGGCGATGAGCGCGGGCTGCTGCTCGGGCAGCGTCCAGATCTGCGCGCGGTCGACGACGACCAGCCCGTCGTGGCTGACCTCCTCGCCGGCCAGCAGCGCGCGGATGACGTCGACGCACTCGCGCAGCCGCGCGTCGCGGATGCCCTTGTTCGGCCACACGTGCCCGGTGACGTGCTCGTTCATGGCCTCGCCCGACCCCAGCGCCACCCAGAACCGGCCGGGGAACATCGCGCCGAGGGTCGCGATCGCCTGGGCGACGATGACCGGGTGGTAGCGCTGGCCGGGGGCGTTGACCGCGCCGAACGGCAGCCCGGTGGTGGCCAGCGCGGCACCCAGCCACGACCACGCGAAGCCCGACTCCCCCTGCCGCGGGTTCCACGGCGTCAGGTGGTCCGAGCACATCGCCGCGGTGAACCCGACCTCCTCGGCGTGCTGCGAGGCGGCCAGGAGCTCGGCCGGGTGGACCTGCTCGTGCGAGTTGTGGAAGCCGATCACGGTCACCGGTCGTGCCTACCCCAGCGCCTGGTCGGCGGCCACAGGACCGCCGGGTGCCGGAACCGCGGCCGGCCGGGCGGGGACGGGAGGAGACCGGCGCCACGCCGCGCCTGCGCTGCGATCACCCGGGCCCGCCGTGAGGATCGGGGGGTGACACGCACCAGCAGCACCGACCGCTGGGGCATCGACGCCACCTGGCTCGACGCCCTCGACGAGGAACACGAGGTCGCCCAGGCCACCATCGACCGCCTGCGGGAGGTGATCGGCGAGCCGCCGGAGGACCTCGAGCACCGGGCGCCCATCGTCGCCCGCCCCGGCGACGTCCTGGAGGTCGACGAGGCCGAGGTGACCCTCGAGGACGGGTCCACCCGGCACGTCGACGGCGAGCTGCCCGCCGACTTCCCGCTGGGCTACCACTGGCTGCAGGAGCCCGGCGGCCCGCGGCGCCGGCTGATCGTGTCCCCCGGCCGGTGCTGGCTGCCCGAGGACCGGGCCTGGGGCTGGGCGGTGCAGCTCTACGCCACCCGCAGCCGCGGCAGCTGGGGCATCGGCGACCTCGCCGACCTGCGCGCCGTCCGCGAGATGGCCGCCGGCCAGGGCGCGGGCTTCGTGCTGATCAACCCGCTGCACGCCGTCGCCCCGACCCCGCAGCAGGAGGCCAGCCCCTACCTGCCGGCCACCCGCCGCTTCCGCAACCCCGTCTACCTCCGCGTCGAGGAGGTCCCCGGCGCCGACCGCGTCGACCTCGACGGCGACGCCGGCCGCGCCCTGTCCGAGGGCGACCTGATCGACCGCGACGCGATCTGGGCGCGCAAGCGCGAGGTCCTGCGCCGGGTGTTCGACGCCACCGGCCGCGACGACCCCGCCTTCCCCGACTGGTGGTGGCACCAGGGGCAGAAGCTGCAGGACTGGGCCACCTGGTGCGCGCTGGCCGACGTCCACGGCCCGGACTGGCACACCTGGCCCGAGGAGCTGCGCGACCCGCGCAGCGGCGCCGTCGGCTCCTTCGTGGCCGGGCACGAGCGCGACGTCGCCTTCCACGCCTGGCTGCAGTGGTGCCTGTCGCTGCAGCTGGAGCGCGCCACCGAGGGGATGACGGTCGTCCAGGACCTGCCGATCGGCGTGGCCGGCGGCGGCGCCGACGCCTGGACCTGGCAGGGGGTGCTCGCGCAGGGCGCGACCGTCGGGGCGCCGCCGGACGAGTTCAACGCGCAGGGCCAGGACTGGGGCTCCCCGCCGCTGGTGCCGTGGCGGCTGCAGGAGTGGGACTACGAGCCGTTCGTCGAGTCGATCCGCGCCACCATGGCCGGCGCCGGCGGCCTGCGGATCGACCACGTCATGGGCCTGTTCCGGCTGTGGTGGGTGCCCTCGGGCGGCAGCGCGGCCGACGGCGCCTACGTCCGCTACCCGGCCGAGGACCTGCTGGACATCGTCGCGCTGGAGAGCCACCGGGCGCAGGCGGTCGTCGTCGGCGAGGACCTGGGCACGGTCGAGGACGGCGTCCGGGAGGCCATGGCCGAGCACGGCATCCTCAGCTACCGGCTGCTGTGGTTCGAGGACGACGACCCGGCCGAGTGGCCCGAGGAGGCGATGGCCGCGATCACCACGCACGACCTGCCGACGGTGGCGGGGCTGTGGACCGGGGCCGACGTCGACGAGCAGCGCGAGCACGGCACCGGCAGCGACGAGGAGCTCGAGCGCGGCCGGCGGTCGCTGCTGGAGCGGCTGCCGGGGCTGCGGGGGAACGCGAAGCCGGAGACGGCGGTGAAGCGGGCGCACGAGCTGCTCGGGCGGGCGCCGTCGCTGCTGCTGTCGGCCACCCTCGACGACGCGCTCGCCGTGCGGCGCCGGCCCAACATGCCCGGCACCACCGACCGGCCCAACTGGTCGCTGCCGCTGCCGGTGGCCGTCGAGGACCTGCCGGGGCACCCGCTGCTGCAGGAGGTCGCGCAGACCCTCGCCGCGGGCGTCCTCGCGACGACCGACCCCGAGGAGGACGCGATCGGCGAGCAGGCCGGCGGGGAGACCCGTCGGGACTGAACGGCCCGCGAGACGAGTCCGGCGCGGCACCCGCTGGGGTGCCGCGCCGGACGCGCGTTCAGGTGCCGGTCGTCAGGACTCGGCGCCGTCCTGCTCGGTGCTGCCGGCGCCGCGGCCCTGGGTCAGGTCCTCGTCCGCGTCGGGACCGCCGACGAGCGTGTCGTCGCCGTTGCCGCCGTCGAGCGTGTCGTCGCCGAAGCCGCCGAGCAGCACGTCGTCGCCGTTCTCGCCGGACAGCGTGTCGTCGCCGGCGCCGCCGCAGATGACGTCGTCGCCGTTGCCGCCGCTGATGGTGTCCTCGCCGCCGAGGCCCATGATCACGTCGACGCCGTTGGTGCCGCGCAGGACGTCGTCCCCGGAGGTGCCGCGGATCGTCGGGGCGAGGCCGTTGCAGCGCTCGTCCAGGTCGATCCCGACCAGCAGCGGGTCGTGGTCGCTGGAGCGGAAGGGGTTCGCCGCGTACAGCGCCTCGTCGCCGGAGTACTGGTAGGCGAAGGACTCGACCGAGTTGATGTTCCAGTGCACCGCACCGGTCACCTTCGCGGTCAGCGACGCGGTGGCCAGGGCGTGGTCGAGCGAGCCGGACAGGTCGTCGAACACGTAGCTGTACCGCGCGGCGTCGAACCGCGAGCCCAGGTCGGTCAGCCCGGCGCCCCGGAGGGCCACGATCGGGTCCTCCTGGGTGTAGGCGTTGTAGTCGCCGAGGGAGATGACGTCGGGGTCCCGCTGCCGCAGCTCGTCGATGAACGCGGCGAGCGACTGGGCCTGGCGGACCCGGTCGCCGTTCCAGGCGCCCTGACCGTCGCCCTTGTCGGCGTTGTCGCCCGTGGCCGAGTCACCCGAGCCCTTGGACTTGAAGTGGTTGGTCACCACGGTGAAGGCGTCGCCGTCCTTGACGAAGGTCTGCGCCTGCGGCTCGCGGGCGTTGTCCCAGACCTCCTCGTCGACCAGGCCGACGGGCTCCCCCACCGGCTGGACGACGCCGGCCTGGTAGATGATCGCGCTGCGGATGACGTCCCGGTCGACGTCGTAGAGCTCCTCCGGCAGCGGGACGTAGGCCCACTTCTCGTACCCCGCGTGCGCGTTGAGGCGGGTCACCAGGTCGGCGAGCGCGGCGTCGGCGTTCCCCGGGTCGCGGCCGGTGGAGTCGGTGTCCTCGATCTCCATCAGCGTCACGACGTCGGCGTCGAGCGCGTTGATCGCCGGGACGATCTTGCCGGCCTGCTGCTCGAACTCCCGCTGGCTGCCGGCCCCCCGGGCGTTGGGGCCGGTGAGCGTCAGGAAGTAGTTCAGGACGTTGAACGCGCCGACCTGCACGTCGCCGCCGACCGCGTCCGGCGCGGCCGGGCGGGTGTTCTGCCCCGCGAAGACACCGGCGGCGGTGCCGTCGGCCGGCTGCAGCCGCCACTGCTCGAAGCCGTAGCCGAGGACCAGCGGCTCGGTGAACGCGAGCTGGTCGCCCACGCGGACCGGGGTCTGCGGCGTCAGGTACGGCCGGGTGGTGACGCTGACCCGGGCGCTGACGCCGTCGTCGAGGACGATGCCGCGCATCGCGTTCTCGGCCGCGATGGCCTCCGCCTCGGCGCCGGGGCGGGCGAGTTCCGTCGGCTGTACGAGCAGGCCGCCCTCGGACAGGGTCAGCTCGCCGAAGCTGGTCAGGTCGAAGACCTCGCTGACGGTGAGCGTGTCGACGGGAGCGACGCGCATGCCCTCGAGCCGCTCACGGACGACGTCGTCGGCGGGCAGGTCGAGCGGGGCGGCCGCGGGGAGGTCCGCGGCGGTGCCGTCGGCGCAGACCGCGACGTCCGTGCGCGCGGTGATCTGCGTCTGACCGCCGAACTCGCTCACGGCGCCGCGCACGGCGACGGTGTCCCCGAGGTCGACCGCGGTGCCCGGGCTGTAGACGAACACGCCGTCCGAGGTGGCGGCGTTCCTGTCGCCGTCGGCGTCCTGCAGGTAGAAGCCGTCGAGACCGGGGACGTCGCCGACGACGACACCCCGCACGGTCACCGCCTGGCCGCCCAGCGGGGTGCTCGCCCCGGTGCCCTGGACGGCGCCGATCTCGTGGGTAGTCGCCACCTCGCAGGAGAACGACGGTGCCGGCGGCGTCGGCGTCGTACCGCTGCCGTTGAGCGTGCCCCTGCTGGCGGGCCCGAGCGCCCACGTGCCCACGAGGTCGGCCGCCGTCGAGAAGGTCCGCGACAGCGACTGCCCGACCGGGGTGGAGTCCGGCTCGCTGCCGATCGGGGTGCTCGTCCGACCGGCCGCCGGGCCGTTGGTGGCCGTGAAGGTCCCCTCGTACGAGAGGAACTCCAGGACGGTGCCGTTCTGCACCAGGGCCACGCCGTCCGGCTCGCCGTTCTGGATGCCACTGCCGGGACCGGCAACCGCCACCGCGGCCGGGGCGTCCGAGGGCGCGGTGACCGCCGGCAGCGTCAGCGTGCCGTAGGAGGCGCCGCCGTTGCCGTTGTAGAGGACGACCGACAACCCGGCCGTGCTCGTACCGGCCGGGATCTGCACCTCGACGAACTCACCGGTGTCGGTGCCGGCGTTGTCGTAGTGGATCTCGGAGATGAACGGCGTGGTGGGCGCGGCCGACGCGGCGGTCGGGAGACCCGTGACGGCGACGGCCACGGCAGCGGCGCCGAGTGCCGCCCGCCGCGCGAGCAGGCGCCGGGAGCCGGTTGATGAGAGCACTGAGGACCCTTCAGGCAGGTGCCAGGACGTGAGCGACGCTAAGCAGCCGCCGTGCACACTCCAACAACGGTTCGTAACGAGCAGGTGACTACCCGCACAAAGTGTGACCCGGATCACCGACATGTCGGCGTGTCACCGAGTCGACACGCCGACACGGCGACATGGCGCCCACGGCCGCCGTCCGAACGCGTGTTCGATCACCGTGCGAGACTGCGCGGGTGGCAGGCGGGATGCAGCGGGGCAGGTCACGGCCGTCGCTCGGCGAGCGGGCCGCGGACTCCGGCGTCGCGCCGGCCCCGGCTCCGGAGGTCCCCCCGCGGCCGCCGGCACGGGAACCGGCGGGCCGGCACTGCTGGGTGCGCACCCCGCCCGGCGCCGACGGGACCGTCCCCGGCCTGCTCGTCGAGTGGCGCCAGTCCGCCGGCGGCTGGCAGGGCCGGGTCGCCTACGCCGTCCCCGGGCCGCACGGCCCGGTGCTCGTCGAGGCGTGGCTGCCGGCGGGGTCGCTCGAGCAGCGCTAGGGGTTTCCCGCCCGTCGCGACGGCTATGGCCTCCGTGACCGATCGACGACGACGCAGCGGAGGCACTGCGATGACCGAACCCGACCGCCCGACCCTCGACGACGTCATGGACACCGAGGAGTCGGCGCCGCGCGACCGTCAGCAGCACGGCAAGACCGACCCGCGGCCCGACGACGACTGGCTGCAGCACCGCACCGAGCAGGAGCGGCAGGCCGTCGGCTCCGACGACGCCGACCCGGCCGGCGCGGAGTTCCACTCCGCCACCGACTGAGGCAGGACCCTCCTGCCCCCCTCGCTCCGCTCGGGGCGGGCCCCTGCAGGAGGGCCGCACAGCACGCCTCCCGTCGAGGGGCGGGTGCCGGAGGGCACCCGCCCCTCAGCCCCGGCCCAGCGCGGTGCTGCGCCCGAGCAGCAGGGCCAGCACCAGCGCCCCGCCGATGCCGGTGCCGGCGACCGCCACCGCGCCCGGCCAGCCCGCGGTCGCCCAGGCCCGGCCGGCCAGCGTGCCGCCCACCGACGAGCCGACGTAGTACCAGAACGAGTACAGCGAGGCGGCCTGCCCGACCGGCCGCTCCCCCAGCGCCGCCCGCGCGGCCACCCAGCCGCTGGCCACGCCGTGCGCGGCGAAGAAGCCGACCGTCAGCACCGCCAGGCCCGTGACGAACAGCGCCAGCGGCGCGGCCAGGGTCAGCGCGAGGCCCGCCGCGGTCACCGCCAGCGCCACCGGGACCACCACCCGCCGCCCCACCCGCTCGGCCAGGCCGCCGGCCACCGGGGAGGCCACCGACCCCAGCAGGTAGGTCAGGAACACCAGGCCGGCCAGCGCGGGCGACAGCCCGTACGGCTGCGCCTCCAGCCGGAACGTGCCCGCGTTGTAGACCGCCACGAACCCGCCCATCAGCAGCGCCGCCAGCCCGTAGAGGCCGAGGAGCACCGGGTCGCCGAAGCCGCGGGCGAGCTGGTGCAGCACCGGCGTCTCTCGCGGCACCGCGACGAACCGGCGCGAGGCCGGCAGCAGCACCCAGACGGCGACCGTGCAGGCCACCGCGAGCCCGGCGATGCCGCCGACCGCCGTCCGCCAGCCGCCGACGTCGGCCAGCACCCCCGCGACCACCCGGCCGCTGAGCCCGCCGATCGCCGTGCCGCCGACGAACAGCCCGATCGCCCGCGAGCTCACCGACGCGTCCAGCTCCTCGCGCAGGTAGGCGACGCCGACGGCGGGCAGCCCGGCCAGCGCGAACCCCTGCAGGCCGCGCAGGGCGAGCAGCGCCTCCCACGCCGGCGCCACCGCGGTCAGCACCGCCAGCCCGCTCGCGACCGCCAGCGCCGCCCGCAGCACCGGCCGGCGGCCGATCCGGTCCGACAGCGGGCCGAGCACGAGCAGCCCCAGCGCCAGGCCCGCCGTCGCCACCGAGACCGACAGCGTCGCCGCGGCCGGCGACACGGCGAAGGCGCGGGTCAGCTCGGGCAGCAGCGCCTGCGGGGCGTAGAGGACGGCGAACACGGCGACGCCGGCGAGGAACACCGCTCCCGACGCGCGGCGCAGCGCGGGGTCGCCGGCCCGGTGCCCCCGCGGCAGCGGCTCCTCCCCGCCCGGTACGGCGGCGGGCGGGGACGGCACGCGCCCATCGTGCCCGGCTGGTGGGATGGCCCCGTGCCCCGCCTCCGGCCCGCCGACGTCGCCTGCTGGGTGGTCAAGACGGCCCGGCCGCCCGAGGCCGTCGTCCCCGGCTGGCGTCCCGGGGAGCCGGCGACGGTCTCCCGCTGCCTGCGCCGCTCCTACCGGCTGGGGCTCATGCGCCCCGGCGACCCGTGCCTGCTGTGGCTGAGCGGCCCCGACCGCCCGGGCGTGCACGCGACCGGGGAGCTCGCCGGCGAGGTCGGCGAGGGCGCGGACGGTCCGGTCGTCGTCGTCCGGCTCACCCTGCTCGCCGCCCCGGTGCCGCGCGGTGACCTGCTGGCCGACCCGGCCGCCCGCGACGCCGAGGTGCTGCGCATGCCCGCCGGCAGCAACCCCTCCTACCTGACGCCCGCGCAGCACGCCGCCGTCCTCGCCCACCTCGGCTGACCGGCCTCCCGCGCGCGAAAGGCGGCCGGGGTGGGGCGCGGGACCGGCTGGGACCATGGGGCGCATGCCCGGCAAGCGGATCACCTGGGGCGCGGTCGCCTGGCTGCTGACCCTCCAGTTCTTCGTCGTCGAGACGGTCGTCCAGGCGCGGTCGGTGCTGCCGTACTCGCGCTCGGCCGACACCATCAGCGCCCTCGGCGACGCCACCCAGCCGGCGCACGCGCTGATGAACGCCTCGTTCGTGGTGCAGGCCGGGCTGATCGGCGCCGGGGCGGTGGCGCTGCTGCCGGTGCTGCGCGGGCGGGCGGCGCGCCCGGCGGTGGGACTGCTCGGCGTGGCCGCGCTCGGGGTGCTGCTGGTCGGCGTCTTCCCGCGGCTGACCTCGCCGGCCCTGCACACCGCCGGCACGGTGCTGTACCTGGTCGGCGGCGGCCTGGGGCTCATCGCGCTGGCCTACGCCGTGCGGCCGTGGTCCGAGGTGCTGGGCACCACCGTCGTGCTGCTCGGCCTGTTCACGACCGCGATGACGGTCTTCTACGGCGCCGGGGTGGTCGAGCTGCTCGGCGAGGGCGGCACCGAGCGCGCCGCGGCGTACGTGCTCCCGATCGGGCTGGCGCTGGCCGGGGCGGGGCTGTGGTGGCTCAGCCGGACCCGCGCGGAGCCCGACACCGGCCGCCCGACCCGGCGGCAGCTGCGGGCGCAGGAGCGCGAGCGGGAGCGGCTGGAGCGGGCCCGGCGCGCCGCCGAGCGGGACGACGCGCTCGAGGCCGCCGCCCGCCGCGCCGACGCGACCCGGGAGACCCCCGCCGACGCCCACGACGACGCCGACGACGACCTGGACCCCGACGACCCGTGGGCCGGCCCGCGCCGGCGCCGGGAGGGCTGACCCGCTCGCGGGCGTCCCCGGCCGCGGCCACGATGGGGCCATGACCGCCGAGGAGACCGCGCCCACGCTGCAGGAGATCCCCGTCGAGGAGTGCCACCGGCTGCTGGCCACGCAGGAGATCGGCCGGCTCGGGGTGAACGCCGAGCACCACCCGCTGATCTTCCCGGTCAACTACGCGATGGACGGCACCACGATCGTCATCCGCACCGCCCCCGGCACGAAGCTGGCCGCCGCGGAGCACGCCAACGTGAGCTTCGAGGTCGACGAGATCGACCGGCGCACCCGCAGCGGCTGGAGCGTGCTGGTGCGCGGCGTCGCCGAGGTGGTGGGCCCCGAGCACCGCGCCGACCTGGTCGCGCGCACGCGGGGCACGGGCCTCGAGCCGTGGGCGCCCGGGGAGCACGGGCACTGGGTGCGGCTGATCCCCACGGCGGTCACCGGCCGGCGGATCGTCCCCGGCGAGCTGCCGCCCGCGGTGGACCCCCGCGCCTACCTCTGAGCGGCCGCCTCCAGCACCGGCTCCGGCTGCCGCACCCGGCCGCGGCGGCGGGACAGCGCCACCCCGGCCAGGCACACCGCGCCCCCGGCGACGGCGAGCGCCGGCGGCACCTCGTCCAGCAGCGCCCACCCGAGGACGACGACCAGCGGCGGCACCAGGTACGTCGTGACGCCGAGCCGGCCGGCCTCCGTGCGGGCCAGCGCGTAGGCCCAGGTGCTGAACGCCAGCGCCGTCGGGACGACGCCCAGGTAGACCATCCCCAGCACCGACGACACGGGCGCGGCGGCCAGGTCGGACACCAGCGCGCCGGCCCACGGCAGGCAGCACGCCGCCCCGATCGCGCACGCGGTCGCGGTCACCTGCAGCGGCGGCAGCCGGCGCAGCACCGGCTTCTGCGCCACCACGCCGACGGCGTAGGTCACCGCCGCGACCAGGCACAGCAGCACCCCGAGCAGGTCACCGCCGCTCCCCCGGCCGGCCACCCCGATGAGCAGCACCCCGGCGAAGGCGACGGCGAGCCCGGCGACCAGCCAGCGCGGGAAGCCCTCGTGCAGCCACACCCCGGCGAGCACCGCGATCAGGATCGGCCCGATGTTGACCAGCATCGCCGTCGTCCCGGCGTCCAGGTGCCGCTCGGCGGCGTTGAGGGCGACGTTGTAGACGGCGAACCAGCCGACCCCGCAGACCGCGAGCAGCCCCCACTCCCGGCGGGTGGGGGCGACCCACCCGCGGCCGAGCGACAGCAGCGCGAGCACCGCCGTCCCGACCAGGAGACGGCCCAGGGCCAGCGCGCCCGGGGAGAGATCCGCGCCGACGGCGCGGATGCCGATGAAGGCCGAGGCCCAGGCGAGGACGGTGACGACGACGGCGGCGAGGACGGGCAGGGACACCGGGCGGGCGGGCACCAGCCGACCGTAGGGGCCGCCGACGACAGGGCACCGGCGGTTTCCGGACCTGGCGCTCGACCTGGCGGTCGGCTTGCGGAGAACGGCAGGAACGGCCCCCTCGCAGGGGCCCGCCGCCGCCCCGTCCCGGTCCCGCCCCGAGCCTGCGAAGGGTGGGGAGGACGGGGTCCTTCCACGGTGGGGGGCGGGGCCCTCCGTCAGCCGCGGAGGTGCTCGGCGTAGGTGACCCGCCCGCGCGCCGCCTGCGGGCCCGGCAGCACGCCGCCCTCGCGGAACGCGGCCGACAGCCGCCCCGGCAGCGGGGTGGACACCACCCGCACCGAGGGCTCGCGGGCGGCGACCCAGGCGCGGGCGAGGTCGGCCGCCGAGAGGTCCTCGGGCCCGCCGAACTCGACGACCTCCCCGCCGGACGGCGGCCCGGCGACGACCTCGGTGAGGAACCCGGCCGCCTCGCCGACGTCGACCGGCGCGGCGCTCCAGCCCATCGGCACGATCAGCACCGGCCCGCGGCGGGCGGTGCCGAGCATCTCGTCGACGAAGTCGTGCCACTGGGTGATCCGCACGATCGTCACCGGCAGCCCCGAGGCCAGCACCACCTGCTCGGCCGCGAACTTGGCCCGGTAGAAGCTCCACGGCACCCGGTCCACGCCGACGATCGACACGTACACCAGGTACTGCAGCCGGTCGCGGTCCAGCGCCTGCACCAGCCGCCGGGTGCCGGCGACGTCGACCTGCCACGGGTTGCCCCGCGGGTCGGTGGCGGCGTGCACGACCACCTCGGCGCCGCGCACCGCCGCCGGGAGGTCCCGGCCGGTGGCCAGGTCCGCCCGCACCCCTCCCGGGCCGGTCCCCCGCCTCGACACCTGCCGCACCTGGTGCCCCGCCGCCTGCAGCGACGGGACCAGGACCCGGCCCAGTCTCCCCGTACCTCCGGTGACCACGACGTCCATGGGTGCAGTCTGGCCGGACCGGTCCTTCCCGATCCACCGGCGTGCCGCAGCAGTCGTATCTCACCTGCGAGATACCGTTCTCGACCGTGACGGCGACCGAGCTCCCGGCCGAGACCACGACCACCTCCTCCCCCGCTCCCCCGCCAGCGGTGAGCGCCACGCAGCGCATCGGCCTGCTGGTCCGCGACGCGCGGCGGCACCGCGGGCTGACCCAGCAGCAGCTGGCCGAGCGCCTGGGCACCAGCCAGAGCGCGATCGCCCGGATCGAGCAGGGCGGGCAGAACCTCACCCTCGACCTGCTCGGCCGGCTGTCCGAGGCGCTGGAGAGCGAGCTGATCAGCGTCGGCCCGGCCGGCCCCACCCACCTGCGGGTCACCGGCGGCACGCCGCTGCGCGGCAGCGTGACGGTCAAGTCGTCGAAGAACGCCGCCGTCGCGCTGCTGTGCGCCGCGCTGCTCAACCGCGGCCGGACGACGCTGCGCAACGTCGCCCGGATCGTCGAGGTGGACCGGATCCTCGACGTGCTGCGCTCGATCGGCGTCGTCGCCACCTGGGACGGGACCGGCCGCGACCTCACCCTGCAGGTCCCCGACCGGCTCGACCTGGCCGGCATCGACGCCGACGCCGCCCGCCGGACCCGCAGCATCATCATGTTCCTCGGCCCGCTGCTGCACCGGGCCCGCTCGTTCCGGCTGCCCTACGCCGGCGGCTGCGACCTCGGCACCCGCACCGTCGAGCCGCACATGATCGCGCTGCGCCCGTTCGGCCTGGAGGTCGAGGCGCACGCCGGCGAGTACCACGCCACCGTCGACCCGCGGGTCACCGGGCGGCGCACCATCGTGCTGACCGAGCGCGGCGACACCGTGACCGAGAACGCGCTGCTGGCCGCCGCCCGCACCGAGGGCACCACGGTCATCCGCAACGCCAGCTCGAACTACATGGTCCAGGACCTGTGCCTGTACCTGCAGCTGCTCGGCGTCGACGTCGAGGGCCTCGGGACGACGACGCTCACCGTGACCGGCCGGGCGGTGCTCGACGCCGACGTGGACTACACGATCAGCGAGGACCCGGTCGAGGCGATGAGCCTGCTGACCGCGGGCATCGTCACCGGGTCCGAGCTGACCGTCCGCCGCGCGCCCATTGAGTTCCTCGAGATCGAGCTGGCGGTGCTGGCCGAGATGGGCCTGCGGTACGAGCTCTCGCCGGAGTACCTGGCCGACAACGGCCACACCCGCCTGGCCGACGTCACCATCCACCCGTCGCAGCTCAAGGCCCCGATCGACAAGATCCACCCGATGCCGTTCCCGGGGCTGAACATCGACAACCTGCCGTTCTTCGCGGTCATCGCCGCCTCGGCCACCGGCTCGACGCTCATCCACGACTGGGTCTACGACAACCGCGCGATCCACCTGTCGGACCTCACCCGCCTGGGCGCCGACGTCCGGCTCATGGACCCGCACCGGGTGCTCGTCACCGGCCCGACCCGCTGGCGCAGCGCCGAGGTGGTCTGCCCGCCGGCGCTGCGGCCCGCGGTGTGCATCCTGCTGGCGATGCTGGCCTCGCGCGGCACGTCGGTGCTGCGCAACGTCGACATCATCGCCCGCGGCTACGAGCACCTCTACGAGCGGCTGATCGAGATGGGCGCCTCGATCGAGGTCTTCTCCGACTAGGGCTGGCACGGGAGGCTCCCCACACGTCCCGGCGCCCGGGACGTGCGGCGAGCCTCCCGTACCTCAGCGCTCCTGGGCGGTGGGGCGGACGAGGACCTCGTTGACCGCCACGTGCGGCGGCTGGCTGACCACGTAGACGATCGCCCGCGCGACGTCCTCCGCCTGCAGCGGCGTCATCTCGGTGTACATCCGCACCGAGGTGGCCTTCGCGTCGGGCTGGGTGATGTGGTCGGTGAGCTCGGTGGCCACCGCGCCCGGCTCGACCAGCGAGATCCGCACGCCCCGGGTGGTCACCTCCTGGCGCAGCGACTCGCTGAAGGCGTTCACCGCCCACTTGCTGGCGTTGTAGACGCCGGCGCCCTTGCGCGCGGTGCGCCCGGCGACGCTGGAGACGTTGACGACGTCGCCGGAGCCCTGCGCGACCATGCCGTCGATCGCGGCGTGCGTCGTGTACATCAGGCCGAGCACGTTGGTCGACAGCATCCGCCGCCAGTCCTCGACGTCGGCCCCGACGATCGTGCCGAGCAGCATCACGCCGGCGTTGTTGACCAGGACGTCGAGCCCGCCGAGCTCCTCCCGCGTCCGGGCGACGGCGGCCCGGCAGGACGCCTCGTCGGTCACGTCCAGGTCGAGGGTCAGCGCGCGGGCGCCGCCGTCGCGCAGCTTCCGCGCCAGGGCGTCGAGCCGGTCGGCGCGGCGGGCGCCGACGGCCACGGCGGCGCCGGCCTCCGCGAGCGCGACCGCGGTCGCCTCCCCGATCCCCGACGACGCCCCGGTGACCAGGGCGACCCTCCCGGACAGTGGTCGGCCGGCGTCGGTCATGCGGTCCTCCTCCCGGGCCGCCCGGTGCGGCACCCCGGCCAGCCTGCGCCCGCCCGCGGGATCCGGCAGCGCGGGCGGCTCAGTCCTCCG
The DNA here is from genome assembly GCF_054050375.1 of Geodermatophilus sp. SYSU D00879. Taxonomy (NCBI): domain Bacteria; kingdom Bacillati; phylum Actinomycetota; class Actinomycetes; order Geodermatophilales; family Geodermatophilaceae; genus Geodermatophilus; species Geodermatophilus sp. SYSU D00879. The sequence goes on along the minus strand of NZ_JBJGZF010000003.1, from coordinate 284,562 downwards.
GCAGGACGACGCCGAAGCCGCGCACGGCCAGCCGCAGCAGCACCGGCCCGCCGCGCTGCAGGTCGGCCACCCGGGCGGCGGCCGCGGCCTCGAGCTGGGCCACCCGGCGGGCCAGCGCGTCGGGCCCCTGCAGGCGCGCCCGGTGCAGGACGGTCGTGTTGCCCCACACCCGGCGCCGCGACTCGCGCAGCAGCACCCGGGCCGCCGTCCGGTTGAGCCCGCCCATGACCCGGTCGACCGGCGTGCGGCGGCTGCCCGCGGCCTGCAGGGCGAGGTCCTCGGCGGCCACCCGGCCGGCCAGCACCTCGTCGATGCGCTCGTGGTCGCGGCGGCGGGAGTCCAGCAGCGGCGGGTCGGCGAAGTCGGCCGGGCCCATGACCTGCACCAGCGACTGCGGCAGGTCGAAGTTGATGTGCGCGTTCATGCCGAGCAGCACGTGCGCCTCCGGCCGGGCGGCCGGGTCGGTGCCGAACGCGGCCCGCCACGGCGCCGGCGGGGCGGCCGGGTCGCGGCGGTGCGCCTCGAGGGCGTCGAGGTAGAGCCCGGCGAAGTCGACGTCCCAGTCGGTCACCCAGGCCGGGTCCTCGAACCGGCCGGCGTCGATCGCCGCGTTCACCGCCTCGGTGGTGCGCAGGTAGGTGCCGAGGAAGTGGCGGGCGGGGTCGCGGGCGGCGACGAGGGCGTCGAGCAGGTCCTGCATGCGGGCGACCAGCTCGTCCACCGGTGCGGTCACACCCCGATCGTCCCCCGCGGCGGGCGTCCCGCGCGCGTCAGGCGTCCAGCAGGCCCGGCAGCCGGTCGAGGGCCGCCGTCACCAGGTCCGGCAGGTCCCCGGCCTCGCCGGCCAGCCAGTCGTCCTGGGCGACCTCGAAGCAGGCGACGACCAGCTTGGCCAGCAGCAGCGCCTCCCCCGCCGGGACGCCGCGGGCGGTGAGCCCGTCGGCGAGCGCGGCCTCCCAGCGGCGCAGCTTCGCCGCCGCCCGGGACCGCAGCGCCGGCACGCCGGCCACCACCTGCTCGCGGGTGAGCAGCAGGTCCCGCAGCGGCGCGACCTGCGCGGCGATCGCGACGGCGGCCGAGCGCAGCGCCGCCCACGGGGACAGCTCCGGCGGGGCCTCGGCCACCGCCGCCGCGGCGGCGGCGAGCAGGTCGTCCTCGAGGCCGAAGAGCAGGTCGTCCTTGTCGGCGAACAGCCGGAACAGCGTGCTGCGCGAGACGTCGGCCGCCGCCGCCACCTGCTCGGTGCTCGTCGCGGCGTAGCCCTGCTCGGCGAACAGCGCGACCGCGCGGCGCGTCACCTCGGCGCGCAGCCGCCGGCGCCGGCGCTCCGCGGCCGTCTCGGTCACCGCCACCTCCTGTTGACACGGAGTCCCGTCCTGACACACAGTCTCACATCGGGACGTCGTCCCGCGAGAGGAGACGCGATGAGCGACATCCGCACAGCCCTGGTCACCGGCGCGACGTCGGGGATCGGGCGGGCCGCCGCCGGGCACCTCGCCGCCACCGGGGAGTGGCGCCTGCTGCTCGGCGCCCGCGACGCCGCCCGCGGTGCCGCGGTCGCCGCCGAGCTGGGACCGCCCGCCGAGGTGGTCGACCTGGACCTGGCCTCCCTCGCCGCGGTCCGCGCGGCCGCGGCCCGGGTCGCCGCCGGGGAGCCGCTGGACGCCCTGGTGCTCAACGCCGGCGTCCAGGTGCCGGTCGCGGACCGGGCCAGCGCCGACGGCCACGAGCTGACCTTCGCGGTCAACCACCTCGCCCACTTCGCGCTCACCGTGGAGCTCCTGCCGCACCTGACCCGGGGCGCGCGGGTGGTCGTGGTCAGCAGCGGCACCCACTGGGGCACCTGGCGGAAGTCCGGGCCGTTCCCGGCGCCGCGGTGGGCGGACCCCCGCGCGCTGGCCCGCCCGCGGCGGGAGTCCGGGCAGCGCGCCTACGCGACGTCGAAGCTGGCCAACGTCCTCTTCGGCGCCGAGCTCGCCCGCCGGCACCCGGAGCTCGACGTCGCGGTGTACGACCCCGGCCTGGTGCCGGGCACCGGACTGCACCACCGCTACCCCGCCCCGGCCCGCGCGCTCTACACCGGGCTCGCGCCCCTGCTCGCCCGGCTGCCGTTCGCCTCCGGCGTCGACGAGGCGGCCGCGGGGCTCGCCGCCGCGGTCACCGGGCCGACCGGCACCAGCGGGCGCTACCTGGAGCGCGGCGTCGAGGCGCCGTCGTCGCCGGACAGCCGCGACCCCGGCCGCGCCCGCGAGCTGTGGGAGGCCAGCCTGGAGCTGACCCGCCCTCAGATCAGCGCGTCGTAGCCGTCGTCGGGGGGCAGCAGCCCCGAGTCGACCGGCGGGCGGTGCGGCTGGTCCAGCCCGCGCATGCGGGCGGCGTGCAGCGCCAGCAGCAGGTTCAGCCGCAGCGTGGGATCGGTGGTGAAGGGCCCGAGCAGCCGCTCGAGCTTGCCGATCCGGTAGCGCATCGTGTTGTAGTGGAAGTGCAGCCGGCGGGCGGACTCCGCGACGTTGAGGTTGGTCTCCAGCAGCACCCGCAGCGTCTCGCGCAGGTCGGCCGAGTCCGGGTCGGCGGCGTCGGCCAGCGAGCCGAGCACCTCGTCGACGTAGGAGCGCAGCTCGGTGCTGTCCGGGATGAGCGACAGCAGCCGGAACACCCCGAGCTGGTCGAAGTGGGTGACCGCGGCCGTCCCGTGGATCTCCTGCCCGACGCCGAGCGCCCGCTGCGCCTGCTGGTGCGCCTCGCCCAGCGCCGAGATCGACCCGGCGGGCCGGCCGATGCCGGTGCCGAGCACCCGGCCCACCCGGCGCACCCGCGCGTTGACCCGGGAGGTCACCGCGGTCACCAGCGAGGTGATCTCCTCCGGCGTCCGGCCGTCCAGCGGCAGCACGGTGACGATCTCGGTGGACAGCCCCGCGACGGCGGCGCCGCTGACCTCCGTCTCCAGCGCCGCCCGCCAGCCGTCGGCCAGCCGGTCGAGGACGTCGAGGGCGCGCGTGGGGTCGGCCGCCGGGTCGGCGGCGGTCTCGGTGGCGGTGACCAGGACGACGACGGGGCCGTCGAGCCGCCAGCCGAAGGAGCGGGTCTGCGCCAGCGCCCGTTCGGTGTGCCGCAGCGAGCCGCCGACCAGCCGGCGGACCAGGTCGCCCTGGAAGCGCAGCTCCACCGAGTGCACCGCCTGCTGGCGGATCACCGACAGCGCCGATACGACGGCGGCCCGCTCCAGCACACCGCCGGCGCCGACCACCATCTGGCCGCTGCGGTGCACGGCGACCAGCCAGCCGTGCCGCTGGTCTCCGGCCATGATCGGCGCGACCGCGTACTCCCCCACCCCGCCGGGCAGCTCGTGGTGGCCGGGGACGAGCAGGATGCCGTCGGCCGGGGACAGGTCGGCGTCGGCGAGGACGTCGGCGGGCGTGACGACGGTCTGGTCGGCGCGCACGCCCGACAGCCGGTGGGCCGGCGCCATCATGGCCAGCTCGTCCTCGGCCTCGGCGTCGAGCAGCCACAGCCAGTCGCTGATCTCGGCGACGTCGCGGGGCGGGCCGGCGCTGGTGACGATCTCCCGGTCGGGGCCGAGCCCGAGGACGGCGGCGCCCTCGAGGTAGGTGGCCAGCTGCTCGGTGACCTCGGCGAGGCCGCCGCCGCTCAGGGCGACGTCGATGAACTGGTCGTGCATGCGGGCGGAGACGGCCAGCGCCTCGCCCTGCCGGCGCACGACCGCGCCGAGCACCTCGGAGACCGCCTCGTCCATGCGGACGGCGGCCGGCAGCGCCACCACGGGGAAGCCGTGCCGCTCGGCCTCGGCGAGCACCTCGGCCGGCACCGGGGGCGGCCCCTCGGTGCGGCGGAAGGCCAGCGCGGCGGCGCCGACCTGCAGCAGCCGGTCCACCAGGGCGCGGCCGGCGGCGGCGTCGGCCGGGGGCAGCCGGGCGCCGAGGACGACGAGGACGTCGGGGCCCGCGGTGGCCAGCGGAGCCGCCGGGTCGTCGACGACCATGTGCCGGACGACGCGACCGGTCCCGGCGCGGCCGGCGACCACCTCGGCGCCCACCAGGCGCGGCAACCGCAGCGCCTCGTCCAGGCGCAGGCCGACGCGGTCGCGCCACCCGGCACGCTCGTCACGGGGCGGCAGGACGCGGGACGGGGCGGGGTGCTGCCATCCGTGCGGCAGCTGCAGCGGCGCAGTCGGGTACATCGCCGAGGTCATCGGCATTTCACCGTGAGTCACGACTCGCCCTCCTCCTCACCCGTCGTCCGTCTCGAGTTGCGGGAAACTGGCAGGTGTGCCTGGACGGGCACCCCCATTCTTGGCCACATTCGCCATAAGAGGACGTGCGACGCGCCGCATAGCTTCGAGTCAGTCGGTCCGTCCGCTGGATGGTAGGCGTTCCCCTCAGGTGGTGCGTCTCACCCTCCGGCAGCCGGTCCGAGGGGCGGGAGTCGAGCGGAGGGTCGCTCCCGCTGTCCGACGGGGAAGGGCTGCACAGATGCGCACCATCGACCACTCGACCACCGGTTCTCCGACCGCACCGGGGCGCGCCGCCCGTGCCGGCGTCCCGACGATCCCCCTGCCCCGCTCGTCGGTGCAGGAGACGCTGCGGACCGCGTCGCCGGCGCGTGCCGCCTCGGCCGTCCCGGCCTCGGCCAGCACCGGCGTGGCCGACCTGCTGCGCGGTCCGGTCCGCCCGGCCCGGGTGCTCATGAGCATGCCCGCCGCGGTGTACCTCCAGGTGCCCACCGAGCGCGGCACCGACGTCGTCGGGGTGCTCACCAGCGACGCCGCCCGGCTCCCCCTCGGCTGCGTCCTCTTCCGGCCCAGCAACGGCCGTCCCCTCGTCGCGCTGCCCGGCGGTGCCCCCGCCGAGGTCGGCGGCGGCCGGATCGTCGTCGGCGACCTGGTCGTGCGCGCCGCCGCGTGGTGGGACCCGCGGCCGCGGCTGCCCAGCCCGCGTCCGGCGCTGCTGCCCGAGGGCGTGCGGCAGCTGCGCACCACCCTCTACGGCGAGGGCGTCCCGCACAGCGCGTTCACGCTGCCGGGCCTGCCCGCCGGCCCCGGCGGCCCGCTGGCCGCGCTGCGGGGCGCGGTGCGCCGGGCCGACCTCGACGCCGCGCTGCGCACCGCCGCCCGGCTGATCGGCCTGGGCCCTGGCCTCACCCCGGCTGGCGACGACGTCATGGCCGGCACGATGGCCGGCCTGGTGCTGCTCCGGCACCCGGCCGCCGAGCGGTTCGCCGCCGGCGTCTACTCGCTGGCCGCCGGCCGCACCACCGAGCTGTCCCGGGCGCTGCTGCGGCACGCCGCGGCCGGCCGGGTCAGCGGCGAGTACGCCGCGGTGCTGCAGGGCCTGGTCGGCGAGCGCCCGCTCGGCCCGGCCATCGAGGGCCTGCTGGCCACCGGCTCCACCAGCGGCCGCGCCATGGCGCTGGGCCTGTGCACCGCGATCGACCTGGTCGACCGCACCACCCGCGCCCGCTGACCGCACCACGACCCGACGGCGGCCCCCTCCCTCCCGGGAGGGGGCCGCTGTCGCGTGGGCGATGAGTCCGCCCGGCCCGGGCCGTCTCCTCTCCCGACACCCACCGACCCCGGGGAGCACGCGATGTCCTTCCAGGCATACCTCGACGCGATCGAGGAGAAGACGGGCCTCACCCCGCGCCAGCTGCTCGCGCAGGCGCACGAGCGGGGCCTCGACGCCCCGGACACCAAGGCGGGTGAGGTGGTGGCGTGGCTCAAGGAGGAGCACGGGCTCGGCCGCGGTCACGCGATGGCGCTGGTCCACGTGCTGAGGAACGGCCCGGTCATCGGCAGCAGGCACGTCGGCAGCACGGGCTCGCACCGCGACGAGTCCGACACCCTCTGGCTCGACGGCAGGGCCACGAAGCCCGCCGGGTGACGGGCCGCGCGGGGTCCTCCGGCTACAGGCGGCAGGCGTGGATGCTCGTGACGAGGATGGCGCGGGCGCCGAGCTCCCACAGCTCGTCCATGACCCGGTTGGTGTCGGACTGGCGGACCATCGCGCGCACCGCCGACCAGCCCTCGGTCTGCAGCGGGCTCACCGTCGGGCCCTCGAGGCCGGGGGTGAGCTCGGTGGCCCGGGCCAGCAGCTCGTTCGGGCAGTCGTAGTCGAGCAGCACGTACTGCCGGGCCACGAGGACCCCGCGCAGCCGCCGCCGCAGCTGGGCGACGGCGGGGATCTCCTCCGCGCCCTCGCGGCGCACGAGCACCGCCTCGCTGGTGAGCACCGGCTCGCCGATGATCCGCAGGCCCGCGGCGCGCAGCGTCGTCCCGGTCTCGACGACGTCGCACACGGCGTCGGCCACCCCGAGGCGGCAGGCGGTCTCCACCGCGCCGTCGAGCTTGACCACGCCGGCCTTGATGCCCGACTCGTCGAGGTACCGCTGCAGCAGCACCGGGTAGGCGGTGGCGATCCGCCGTCCGGCCAGCTTCTCGACCGAGTCGATGCCCGACTCGACGGGGCTGGCGAACCGGAACGACGAGCGGCCGAAGCCCAGCGGCATGACCTCGACGGCGGTCGGGCCCTCGCCGTCGGCCGGCGCGGTCTCCAGCAGCATGTCGCGGCCGGTGATGCCGACGTCGAGGGTGCCGGCGGCCACGTAGACGGCGATGTCGCGCGGGCGCAGGTAGAAGAACTCGGTGTCGCTCTCGGGGTCGTAGACGGCGAGGTCCTTGGTGCTGCGCCGCTGGCGGTAGCCGCTCTCGGCGAGCATCGCGGCCGCGGGCTCGCTCAGGACGCCCTTGTTGGGCACGGCGATGCGCAGCACTGGGTGGCTCCTTCGTTGAGTGCTCGTCCGATGGTCTCTCGGCCCTCCTGCAGGGTCCCGCTGCGAGCGTGCGAGCGGTGGGGGCAGGAGGGTCCTTCCTCAGAGGTGGGTGTAGACGTCGTCGAGGGTCAGCCCGCGGGCGAGCATGAGGACCTGCACCCGGTAGAGGAGCTGGCTGATCTCCTCCGCCGTCCGCTCGGGCCCCTCGTGCTCGGCCGCCATCCAGGACTCCGCCGCCTCCTCGACCACCTTCTTGCCGGCGGCGTGCACGCCGTCGCGGACGGCGGTCACCGTGCCCGAGGCGGGGTCGCCCGCGGCGACCTTGGCCGACAGCTCGGCGAACAGCTCGTCGAAGCGCTTCACGCCAGGCCCTGCCCGACGGCCGGGGTGACCTGGAAGCCGGTGGAGTGCCGGGGCCCGCGGAGGTCGCGGAGGGTGAGCGCGGTGGCCAGCGCGGCGACGGCGGCCTCCCAGCCCTTGTCCTCCGCGGAGCCGGGCAGGCCGGCGCGGTCGCGGGCCTGCTCCTCGGTGTCGCAGGTGAGCACGCCGTTGCCGACGGGCTTGCCGGCGTCCAGCGCCACCCGGGTGAGCCCCGCGGTGACCGCGTCGCAGACGTACTCGAAGTGCGGGGTGCCGCCGCGGATGACCACGCCGAGCGCGACGACGGCGTCGTGCCGCTCTGCCAGCGCCTGGGCGACCACCGGCAGCTCCACCGCGCCCGGCGCCCGGACGACGGTCGGCTCGCCGATGCCGCTGGCGCGGGCGGCCTCGACGGCGCGGGCGAGCAGCGCGTCGGTGATCTCGGCGTGCCAGGTGGTCGCGACGATGCCCAGCGTCAGCCCGGCGGCGTCCACCGCCTGCGCTTCGGGGCGTCCCTGTCCGCTCACGCTGCCTCCTCGCTGGCGCTCGTCGACCGCGTGCGCGGACCCGCTGCTGTGCCCCTCGGTGAACTCGCCGGCTCGTTCACAGCTGCTGCTCCCGCCGGCCCAGCGGGACGTCGGTGCCGGGGACGGTGGCGTGCTCCCCGGCGGGGACGTCGGCGGGGCCGGACTCGGTCTCGGGCTCGATGATGTCGAGCAGGTGGCCCATCCGGTCGCGCTTGGTGCGCAGGTAGGACAGGTTCTCGGCGGTGACGTGGCTGGGCAGCGGCACCCGGCCGGTGACCTTGAGGCCGTAGCCCTCCAGGCCCGCGCGCTTGGCCGGGTTGTTGGTCAGCAGCCGCATGGTGTGCACGCCGAGGTCGACGAGGATCTGCGCGCCGGTGCCGTAGTCGCGGGCGTCGGCGGGCAGGCCGAGGTCGAGGTTGGCGTCGACGGTGTCCACGCCGGCGTCCTGGAGCTGGTAGGCCTGCAGCTTGTGCAGCAGGCCGATCCCCCGGCCCTCGTGCCCGCGGATGTAGAGCACGATCCCGCGGCCCTCGTGCGCGACGGCGGCCAGCGCGGCCTGCAGCTGGGGGCCGCAGTCGCAGCGCAGCGAGCCGAAGACGTCGCCGGTGAGGCACTCGGAGTGCACGCGGACGAGCACGTCCTCGCCGTCGCCGATGTCGCCGTAGACGAAGGCGACGTGCTCGCGCTCGTCGTAGGAGCTGCGGTAGCCCACCGCGGTGAAGGTGCCCGGCGCCAGCGGCACGGTGGCCTCGGCGACCCGCTCGACCAGCTTGTCGAACCGCTTGCGGTAGGCGATGAGGTCGGCGATGGAGATCAGGCACAGGTCGTGCTCGTCGGCGAAGACCCGCAGCTCCTCGGCGCGGGCCATGCCGGTCGGGTCCTTCTCGCTGACCAGCTCGCACAGCGTGCCCGAGGGGCGCAGGCCGGCGAGGACGGCGAGGTCGACGGCGGCCTCGGTGTGCCCGGGCCGGCGCAGCACGCCGCCGTCCTTGGCGCGCAGCGGCACGATGTGGCCGGGGCGGGCGAGGTCGGCCGAGGAGGTGTCCGCGGCGGCGAGCAGCCGGATGGTGTGCGCGCGGTCGGCGGCCGAGATGCCGGTGGTCACGCCCTCGCGGGCGTCGACGGTCACGGTGTAGGCGGTGCCGCGGCGGTCCTGGTTGACCCGGAACATCGGCGGCAGGTCCAGCCGGTCGGCGTCGGCCTCGGTGACCGACACGCAGATGTAGCCCGAGGTGTACCGGACCATGAAGGCCACGAGCTCGGGGGTGGCCAGCTCCGAGGCGAAGATGAGGTCGCCCTCGTTCTCGCGGTCCTCGTCGTCGATGACGACGACGGGGCGGCCGTCCTTGACCGCCGCGATGGCGCTCTCGACCGTGTCCAGGCGGACTGCTCCGCTCATCGTCGCGCTCCCAGCAGGCGTTCCACGTACTTGGCGATCACGTCGACCTCCAGGTTGACCGGGTCACCCGGGGCGCGGCCGCCCAGCGTGGTCTCCCGGAGGGTGGCGGGGATGAGGCTCACCTCGAACCAGGGCTCGGGGTCGTCGGCCGCGCCGAGCGCGCTGACCGTGAGCGAGACGCCGTCGACGGTGATCGAGCCCTTCTCGACGACGTAGCGCGCCAGCTGCGGCGGCAGCGCGACCCGGACGACGTCCCAGTGCTCGCTGGGGGTGCGCGAGACGACCGTGCCGACGCCGTCGACGTGGCCCTGCACGACGTGCCCGCCCAGGCGCCCCCCGGCGGCGACGGCGCGCTCGAGGTTGACCGGGTCGCCGTCGCCGAGGGTGCCGAGGCTGCTGCGGCGCAGCGTCTCGGCCATGACGTCGGTGGACCACACCTGGTCGCCGTCGGGGCCGGGCTCGACGCCGGTGACGGTGAGGCAGACGCCGTTGACCGCGATCGAGTCGCCGAGGCGCACGTCCTCGAGCACGCGGCGGGCGCGGATGCGCAGCACCGCGGCATCCGCGGACTCCTCGCGCGCGGCGAGGGAGCCGACCTCCTCGACGATGCCCGTGAACACGTCAGCCCCTCTCGTCCGCGACCGGTCGGTCTCCAGTGTGCCGGGTCGGCCGCAGGCGGATCTGCACGTCCCCGCCCAGCAGGGTGACGTCCCGGACCTCCAGGGTCAGCGCCGCGCCGATCGTGCTGATTCCCAGGTCTCCCACCAGCGAGGGACCGGCGCCCAGCAGCTTCGGCGCGAGGTGGACGACGGCCTCGTCGACCAGCCCGGCGCGGAGAAAGGCGGCGGCCAGCGTCGGGCCGCCCTCCAGCAGCACCCGGCGCACGTCGCGGTCGAACAGCTCGGCGAGCAGCTCGGCGGGGCCGGCCGCGCGGCTGACGTGGGTGGGCGCGGCGCCGTCGAGCACCCGCGCGGTGGCCGGCAGCCGGCCGCGGCGGTCGTGCACCACGCGCAGCGGCTGGCGGGCGGCGTCGCGGCCGTCGGCGTCGCGGACGGTGAGCTGCGGGTCGTCGGCCAGGGCGGTGCCGGAGCCGACGACGACGGCGTCGCAGCCGGCGCGCAGCGCGTGCACGGCGGCGCGGGCCGTCGGGCCGGTGATCCACCGGCTGGTGCCGTCGGCGGCGGCGACCCGCCCGTCGAGGGTGGCGCCCACCTTCCAGACGACGAACGGCCGGCCCGCGCGGACGCCGGTGAGCCACGCGGCGAGCGCGCCCTCCTCGGCGGCCTGCCGCTCGACGCCCACCTCGACGTCGACGCCGGCCGCGCGCAGCCGCTCGGCGCCGCCGACGGCCAGCCGGGTGGGCTCGGGCACCGCGACGAGGACCCGGGCGATCCCGGCGGCCAGCAGCGCGTCGGCGCAGGGGCCGGTGCGGCCGGTGTGGGCGCACGGCTCGAGGGTGACGACGGCGGTGCCGCCGCGGGCGCGCCCGCCGGCCTGGGCCAGCGCGTGCACCTCGGCGTGCGGGCCGCCGGGCGGGGAGGTGGCGCCCTCCCCCACGACCGCGCCGTCGGCGTCGAGGACGACCGCGCCGACCGGCGGGTTGGGGCTGGTGCTGCCGAGGACGCTCTCGCCGAGCGCGCGCGCCCTCGCCATGGCGGCCTGCTCGGCCGGGGTGACCGTCACCCGGCGGCCGCCGCCGCCTGGGCGCGCAGCGCGGCGATCGCGCGGGCGGGGTCGTCGGCGCCGTAGACGGCCGAGCCCGCGACGAAGACGTCGGCGCCGGCCTCGGCGGCCCGCTCGATGGTGTCGGCGTTGATACCGCCGTCCACCTCGACCAGCACCCGCAGGTGGCCGGTGTCGACCAGCTCGCGGGCGCGGCGGACCTTGGGCAGCACGTCGGCGATGAACGCCTGGCCGCCGAAGCCGGGCTCGACGGTCATGACCAGGAGGGTGTCGAAGTCGCGGAGGACGTCCTCGTAGTCCTCCAGCGGCGTGCCGGGCTTGATCGCCAGGCCGGCCAGGGCGCCGGCGGCACGGACGTCCCGGGCGACGCCGCGGGGGTCGCCGGTGCAGGCCTCGGCGTGCACGGTGACGTTGCGGGCGCCGAGCTCGGCGTACCCGGGCGCCCACCGCTCGGGCGCCTCGATCATCAGGTGGCAGTCCAGCGGGATGGGGCTCACCGCCTGGATCGCCTCGACCACCGGCCGCCCCAGCGTGAGGTTGGGGACGAAGTGGGCGTCCATGACGTCGACGTGCAGCCAGTCGGCGTCGGCGACGCGGGCCACCTCGTCGGCCAGCCGGGCGAAGTCCGCCGAGAGCAGGCTGGGGGCGATCATCGGGGTCCGGGCCACGTCGTCCGAGTCTAGGCAGCCGGTGATCACCCCCTCCGGCCGCGCCCGCTCAGTCCCGGTCGGGCAGGGCGGTCCAGTCGGCCCAGGCGAGGTCGCGGCCGACGCAGCGCGGGGCCCGCAGCGGCCACTCCGCGGCCAGCCAGCGCGGGACGAAGGCGTCCAGCGCCGCCTCGACCTCGGTGCCGGCCAGGCGGTCGACGACCCACCAGGACACCTCCGCGTCGGCGTCGCCGGCCTTCTCCGGCGGGTCGACGTACACGCAGCCGAGCAGCTCCGTCTCGTCCGCGTCGAGCAGCGCGTAGTTGAAGCTCTCGTGCGCCTCGATCTCCCGCTCGTGGCGGGCGAGGTCCTCGCGGTCCTGCTCCTCGGTCATCGTCGCGGGCGGCCAGCCCCACGCCTCGCCGTAGATGCCCCACAGCCGCTCGCGGGAGCCCATGACCGCGGGGAAGTCGATGGCGGTGTCGGCCGCGCGGATGGGGCGCAGGTGCTGACCGGTGGGCAGGTCGGCGCGGAGGGGGTGGACGAAGTCGTCGGGGAGCCAGGAGTCCGAGGGCGAGGGCACGGCGGGGGAGGCTAGGCGACGGACGCCGGTCGTGGGGCCCCGCGCGTCTCAGCGGGTGCGGCGCAGCAGGGCCAGGAACATCGCGTCGGTGCCGTGCCGGTGCGGCCACAGCTGCCCGTACGGGCCGCGCTCGATCCCGGGGACCTCGGGGAACAGCGGCGCCACGGGGAGCACCTCGACGTCGTCCCGCGCGGCCGCGGCGTCCGCGACCGCGACGGTCTCGGCGGCGTGCGGCGAGCAGGTCACGTAGGCGACGACGCCGCCGGGGCGCACCGAGGCCAGCGCGCGGTCGAGCAGCGCGGTCTGCAGGTCCACCAGGGGGCCGACGTCGTCGGGCGTGCGCCGCCAGCGCACCTCCGGCCGGCGGCGCAGCGCGCCCAGCCCGGTGCACGGCGCGTCGAGCAGCACCCGGTCGAACGAGCCCGGCGCCCACGGCGGCTCGCGCCCGTCGGCGACGAGCACCTCGACGTCGTCCTCCCCCGCCAGCGCCCCGCGGACCAGCTCGGCGCGGTGCGGCGCGCGGTCGGCGGCGGTCAGGTGCACCCCGGCCGGGCGGACGGCGGCCAGCAGCCCCGCCTTGCCGCCGGGCCCCGCGCAGACGTCCAGCCAGCGCGTGTCGTCACCCTCCAGCGGCGCGCGGGGAAGGAGCAGCGCGGCGAGCTGGCTGCCCTCGTCCTGCACCGCGGCCCGGCCCGCCCGCACCGACGGCAGTTTCCCGGGGTCTCCCCCGCCGAGGCGCACCGCGTACGGCGACCACGGCCCGGGCGTCCCGCCGGACTCCTCGGCCAGCTCCTCCCGGGGCACGTGCCGGGCGACCAGGTGCACCTCGGGCGCGGCGTCGTCGGCGAGCAGCGCCTCCTCGAGCTCGGCGTCCCCAGCTGCATCGCCGCCCAGCGCCTCGCGCCAGGCCGCCACGATCCACCCGGGGTGGTCGGTGGCCAGCGCCAGCCGCCGGTCGCCGTCGGCGCCGAGCCGCTCGAGCCACGCGGCGCGGTCCCCGCCGGTGGCCACCTTGCGCAGCACGGCGTTGACCAGCCCGGACGCGCCGGCGCCGACGATCGCGCGGGTGAGGTCGACGGTGGTCGCGACGGCGGCGTGCGCCGGCACCCGCAGGTCCAGCAGCTGGTACGCGCCCAGGCGGAGCAGGTCCAGGACGCGCCGGTCGAGGTCGGCCAGCGGGCGGTCCACCAGCCGGGCCAGCACCGCGTCGAGGGTGCCCTGCGCGCGCAGCGCCCCGTAGGCCAGCTGGGTGGCGAAGGCCGCGTCGCGCGGGTCCAGCCCGCGCTCGCGGAGCAGCTGCGGCAGCAGCAGGTTGGCGTAGGCCTCCCGCGCCGAGACGCCGTCGAGGACGTCGTAGGCGGTCAGCCGGGCGCCGTCGAGGGCCGGACGGCGGGGCGAGCGGTCGCGGCGCCCGCCGCGGGGGCCGGCCGGGCGCCGGGGCGGGCGACTCATGCGCCGAACCGCTCGCCGGGCGCCGGGCGGGCGCCGCGGGCCCAGTCGGCGGCCGGGAGCATCCGCTTGCCCGCCGGCTGCACCTCGCCCAGGCGCACCGGGCCGCGGCCGGTGCCGACGACGACGCCGCCCGGCCCGGCCGACACCTCGCCGGGTGCCAGGGCCAGGGCGGTCGGCAGCGGCTCGACCGGGCCCAGGCGCAGCCGGTCGCCGCGCCAGGTGGTCCACGCGCCCGGCGCGGGGGTCACCCCGCGCACCCGCCGGTCGACGACGTGCGCCGGCAGCTCCCAGTCGACCCGGGCGTCGGCGGTCTCGATCCGCGGGGCCAGGCTGACCCCCTCGGCCGGCTGGGGCCGCGGGACGAGCGTGCCGGCCGCGATGCCGTCGAGGGTGGCGACCAGCAGCCGTGCGCCGCTGACCGCGAGCCGGCCGAGCAGGTCGCCGGCGGTGTCGCGCGGGCCGATCGGCTCGGTGAGCAGGCCGAAGACCGGGCCGGTGTCCAGGCCCTGCTCGAGCCGGAAGGTGCAGGCGCCGGTGACCTCGTCGCCGGCCATGACCGCGTGCTGCACGGGCGCGGCGCCGCGCCAGGCCGGCAGCAGCGAGAAGTGCAGGTTGACCCAGCCGTGCGCGGGCAGCTCCAGCGCCGCGGGCGGGACCAGCGCGCCGTAGGCGACCACCGGCGCGCAGTCGACGGCGAGGTCCGCGAGCTGCGCGAGGAACTCCGGCTCGCGCGGCGAGCGGGGCTGCAGCACCGGCAGGCCGGCGGCGTCGGCGCGCTCGGCCACCGGGGAGCGGCTGACCTTCCGGCCGCGGCCGGAGCGGGCGTCGGGCCGGGTGAGCACGGCGGCCACCTCGTGGTCGGAGGCCAGCAGCGCCTCCAGCGAGGGGACGGCGGCCTCGGGCGTCCCGGCGAACAGGAGCCTCAGTGGGGGCTCACCTCCACGCGCGGGACCCAGGCGGCCATGCCGGCCCACTCGGCCTCGGCCAGCGCGGCCCGCGCCGCGGCGGCGGCCTCGGGGTCGAGCCGGTCGACGAACACGACGCCGTCGAGGTGGTCGACCTCGTGCTGCACCGCGCGGGCCAGCAGGTCCGAGCCCTCCACCCGCACCGGGTCGCCGTGCACGTTCCACCCGGTCGCGACGACGTGCAGGTGCCGCCGGCAGTCGAAGCGGAAGCCCGGGATGGACAGGCAGCCCTCGGGCGCCTCCTCGGTCTCGTCGCCGACGAGGTCGACCGAGGGGTTGACCAGGTGGCCCACCTCGCCGTCGACGTACCAGGTGAAGACCCGCAGCCCGACGCCGATCTGCGGCGCGGCGAGCCCGGCGCCGCCGGCGGCGTGCATGGTGTCGGTCAGGTCCGCGACGAGCCGGCGCAGCTCCGCGTCGAAGTCGACGACGGGTGCCGCGGGCCGGTGCAGGACCGGGTCGCCCAGCAGCCGGATGGGGGTGACGCTCACCCGCCCAGCGTAGGTGGGGGCGTGCGGGGACCCGTCACACCAGGTCGAGCGGGTCGAGCTGGACGCGCACGTGCTCGGGCACCTTGCGGGCGCTGCGCACGCCCTGCACCTCGGCCAGCGCGGTCGCCAGGGCCAGGCCCTCGGTGCGCGGCACCCGCACGAGGTACCGCTCGCGTTCGCCCTCCTGCCCGGGCCGCGGCGGCTCGGGCACCGGGCCGAGCAGGTCGGCGTCGTCGGGCAGCCGCGCGGCGCCGAGGAACTCCGCCAGCGCCGCCGGCGACCCGGACAGCGCGGCCATCCGGGTGACCGGCGGGAAGCCGAGCTCGCGGCGGTCGGCGAGCTCGCGCTCGGCCAGCCAGCCCGGGTCCCAGCGGACCAGCGCCTGGACGACGGGGTGCGCGGCGTCGGCGGCGACGACGACCGAGCCGTGCGCCCGCACCAGCGTGGCGGCGTTCATCCAGCGGCGCAGGGTCTCCTCCCCCGCCCGCAGGTCCGCCCGCCCGAGCAGCGCCCACGAGTCGAGCAGCAGCGCGGCGCCGTAGCCGCCCTCGGCGACCGGCTCGGCGCCCGGCGTGGCCACGACCAGCTGCGGCCCGGCGGGCACCGACGGCAGCACACCGGACCCGCGCCCGGACACCCGCACCGGTGCCCCGGGGAAGGCCCGGCCCAGCTCCTCGGCGGTGCGGTTGGCGCCGACGACCGAGGCCCGCAGCTTCGTCCCGTGGCAGTGCGGGCAGTCGAAGGTGGCCGCGGGGCGGGCGCACCAGCGGCAGGCGGGCACCCGCGAGCCGCCCGGCCCGGGCGTGGGCGCGATGCCCAGCGGTCCGGAGCAGACCGCGCAGCGGGCCGGCGCCCGGCAGCGGTCGCAGGACAGCCCCGGCGCGTAGCCGGCGCGCGGCACCTGCACCAGCACCGGGGTGCCCTCGGCCAGCGCCGCGCGGGCCACCCGGTGCGCGAGGCTGGGCAGCCGGGCGGTGCGCGCGGCGGGGTCCCGCGCCAGCTCGTGGTCCTCACCGAGGGCCTGCACCCGCGGGGCGACCGCGCGCAGCGTGGCGCGGTCGGCGGCGAGCTCGTGCGCCCAGCCGCTCTCCACCAGCAGCGCGGCCTCGGCGGTGCGCGCGGTGGCCGCGACGACGGCGGCGGACGAGGACAGGTGCGCGCGGTGCACCAGCACGTCGCGGGCGTGCGCGTAGGGGGCGCGCGGCTCGGCGTGCAGGTCGTCGCCGTCGTCCCAGATCGCGACCAGGCCCAGGTCGGCGACCGGCGCGAACGCCGCCGCGCGGGTGCCGAGGACGACCTTCGCGCTGCCCCGGGCGGCGTCGAGGAAGCGGCGGTAGCGGGCGTCGGGGGCGGCGTCGGCGCGGAGCACGACGAACGACCCCTTCGGCAGCCGCGCGCCGGCCGCGGCCTCCAGCCGGTCCAGGTCGCGGCCGTCGGGGACGACCACCAGCGCGCCGCGGCCGCCGGACAGCGCCGCCTGGCACAGCTCGGCCAGCCGGGCGGGCCAGTCCTCCCCCGGCAGCGCCGTCCACACCGCACGGGCGGGCCGGCCCTCGGCGACGGCGGCCAGCAGCGCCGGCCCGGTCGGGTAGCGGGCGAAGCCGGCCGGGTCCGGCGGCGCCGGCGGATCGGCGGGCTCGGCCGGCGGGCGCTTCTCCGCGGCGGCCCGGCGCGGCGGGACGGCCAGCCGCAGGACGTCGGTCAGCGTGCCGCCCCAGCGCTGCGCGACCGAGCGGGCCAGCGCGGCCACCTCGGGGGTGAGCACCGGCTCGGACGAGACCAGCTTGGCCAGCGGGGCGAGCGTGCGGCCGGACTCGCTGACGTCGGTCAGCTCGAGGACGAACCCGTCGACCAGCTGCCCGGCGAAGCGCACCCGCACCCGGCAGCCGGCCCGGACCTCGCCGGCCATCTCGTCCGGGACCGCGTAGTCGAACGGCCGGTCGAGGTGGGCCAGCGGCACGTCGACGACGACCCGGGCCACGCGCTTCGGCCCCGCGCGGAGGCTCGCCCCGAGCTCGCGAGGGGTGAGGGGCGCGGGGTCCTTCGACAGCGCTGTTCTCCGTTCGGCGGGGTCGTGTCGCAGCAGTGTCCCCGCCGGGTCCGACATCCTGGCCCCGCTGCAGGGGCCCGCCGCGAACCCGGTGACGTGCTGGAACGGGCACCCTCCAGGGGCCCGCGCCGAGCTCGCGAGGCGTGGGGGGAAGGGTGGTCCTCCGTCAGCCCACCGCGGAGCGGAGGGCCTCCACGCGGTCGGTGCGCTCCCAGGGCAGCTCGACGTCGGTGCGGCCGAAGTGGCCGTACGCGGCGGTCGGGCCGTAGATCGGTCGCAGCAGGTCCAGGTCGCGCACGATCGCGCCCGGGCGCAGGTCGAACACCGTGGTGACCGCCTTCTCCAGGACGTCGTCCGGGACGGTGCCGGTGCCGTGGGTGTCGACGAACAGGCCGACCGGGTGCGCGGCGCCGATGGCGTAGGCCACCTGCACCTCGCAGCGGCGGGCCAGGCCGGCGGCAACGACGTTCTTGGCCACCCAGCGCATCGCGTACGCGCCGGACCGGTCGACCTTCGAGGGGTCCTTGCCGGAGAACGCGCCGCCGCCGTGGCGGGCCATGCCGCCGTAGGTGTCGACGATGATCTTGCGGCCGGTCAGCCCGGCGTCGCCCATCGGGCCGCCGATGACGAACTTGCCGGTCGGGTTGACCAGCAGCCGGTAGCCGTCGGTGGGCAGGCCGAGGGCCTGCAGCTCCGGCTCCACCACGAGCTCCTGCACGTCGGGGGTGAGCAGCTGCTCGATGGAGATGTCCTCGGCGTGCTGCGAGGAGACGACGACGGTGTCGACGCCGACCGGCCGGTCGTCCTCGTAGACGACGGTGACCTGGGTCTTGCCGTCGGGGCGCAGGTAGGGCACCGAGCCGTCCTTGCGGACCGCGGCCAGCCGGCGCGAGAGCCGGTGCGCCAGCGCGATCGGCAGCGGCATGAGCTCGGGGGTCTCGTCGGTGGCGTAGCCGAACATCAGGCCCTGGTCACCGGCGCCCTGGCGCTCGATCTCGTCGTCGGTGGTGCCGGTGGTGCGCGCCTCGTAGGCGGTGTCCACCCCCTGCGCGATGTCCGGCGACTGGGAGCCCAGGGAGACGCTGACGCCGCACGAGGCGCCGTCGAAGCCCTTGCGGGAGGAGTCGTAGCCGATCCGCAGCACGGTCCGGCGGACGACGTCGGCGATGTCGACGTACCCGGCGGTGGTGACCTCGCCGGCGATGTGGACCTGGCCGGTGGTGATGAGCGTCTCGACGGCGACGCGGCTGCGCGGGTCCTGCGCCAGCATCTCGTCGAGGATCGCGTCGCTGATCTGGTCGGCGATCTTGTCCGGGTGGCCCTCGGTCACCGACTCGGACGTGAAGAGGCGGCGTGGCACTCGGTTCTCCCTGGGTCGGTGACGAGATCACGGCGCGGCATGCCCGCGCCGTGGGAGCAACTTACCGGCGCGTCCCGCCCGTGGCAGCCGCCGGTCAGGCGAGACGGGGCAGGACGACCTGCCAGACCCCCGCGGCGACGGCGTCCTTGCTGCCGTGGGGCACCTCGGTGGCGGTGCCGTCGGCGGCGAGGACGACGGCGGCGTTGTCCGGGCGGCCGAACACCCCGCCGCCGGAGACGTCGTTGACGACCAGCAGGTCGCAGCCCTTGCGGGCGAGCTTGGCCCGGGCGTGGGCCAGCACGTCGGCGTCGGCGTCCCCGGTCTCGGCGGCGAAGCCGACCACGAGCTGCCCGGGGGCGCGCTTGGTGACCAGCTCGGCGAGCACGTCGGGGTTGCGCACCAGCGGGACGGCGTCGGGCTCGCTCGCGCTGTCCTTCTTGAGCTTCGTGGCCGCGACGGTGGCCGGCCGGAAGTCGGCGACGGCCGCGGCCATGACGACGACGTCGGCCTCCGGGGCCTCGGCGAGCATCGCGGCGCGCAGCTCCTCCGCCGTCCCGACGGGGACGACGCGGACGCCGAACGGCGCGGGCAGGTCGACGTTGGCCGCGACGACGGTGACGTCGGCCCCGCGGGCGGCGGCCACGCGGGCCAGCGCCCAGCCCTGCCTGCCCGACGAGCGGTTGCCCAGGTAGCGCACCGGGTCCAGCGGCTCGCGGGTGCCGCCGGCGCTGATCAGGACGCGGCGGCCGGTGAGGTCGGCGCGCACGACGTCGGCGCCCGCCGCGAGGACCACCTGCGCCAGCGCGGCGACGTCGGCGGGCTCGGGCAGCCGGCCGGGGCCGGAGTCGGGACCGGTCAGCCGGCCGACGGCGGGCGGCAGCACGATCGCGCCGCGGCGGCGGAGCGTGGCGACGTTGTCCTGGGTGGCCGGGTGCAGCCACATCTCGGTGTGCATGGCCGGCACGAACACCACCGGGCAGTGCGCGGTGAGCAGCGTGGCGGTGAGCAGGTCGTCGGCGCGGCCCATCGCGGCGCGGGCGAGCAGGTCGGCGGTGGCCGGCGCGACGACGACGAGGTCGGCGGTCTGCCCGATCCGCACGTGGGCGACCTCGGGCACCTCCGACCAGACGTCGGTGGTGACCGGGTGGCCCGACAGCGCCTCGAAGGTCGCCGCCCCGACGAAGTGCAGCGCCCCGGGGGTGGGGACGACGCGGACGTCGTGCCCGGCCTCGGTCAGCGCGCGCAGCAGCAGGGCGGCCTTGTAGGCGGCCACGCCCCCGGCGACGCCCAGCACGATCCGGCTCATGCGCCCCATCCTCCCGCAGACGCGACGACGCCCCCGGCCTGGGCCGGGGGCGTCGTCACCACTCCTGGGGGCCGGACGGCCTCAGTTGTCGCCGGCGGTGTGGGTGAGCAGGCCCTCGTTGATCTCGCGCAGCGCGATCGACAGGGGCTTCTCCTGGGGCGCGGTGTCGACCAGCGGGCCGACGTACTCGAGCAGGCCCTCGGAGAGCTGGCTGTAGTAGGCGTTGATCTGGCGCGCGCGCTTGGCGGCGAAGATCACCAGGCCGTACTTGCTGCTGGTGCGCTCGAGCAGCTCGTCGATCGGCGGGTTGGTGATGCCCTCGGGGGCGGGTGCGACTCCGGACACGGGCGGGCGTGCTCCTCGGTTGGCTCGGTGGGAGTGAGGGGCCTCGGGTGGCCGGTCACTCGGAGGCGCCGGCAGCCTTTCCTGCCGACGGCGCGACCAGCAATCCTACCAACTCGTCGGCGGCCCTCGCGACGTCGTCGTTGACCACCACGACGTCGAACTCCCCCGCGGCGTCCAGCTCGGCCTGCGCGATGGCCAGCCGGCGCTCCTGCACGGCCGGCGGCTCCGACCCGCGGCCGGCCAGCCGGCTCTCGAGCTCGGCCCACGACGGCGGGGCGAGGAAGACCAGTTGCGCCTGCGGGGCGCGCGCCCGCACCTGGCGGGCGCCCTGCAGCTCGATCTCGAGCAGCGCCGGGGCCCCGGCCGCGAGGCGCTCGCGGACCGGGGCGGCCGGCGTGCCGTAGCGGTTGCCCGCGTACTCGGCCCACTCGAGCAGGCCGTCCTCGGCGACCAGCCGGTCGAACTCGGCGTCACCGATGAAGTGGTAGTGCACCCCGTCGACCTCTCCCGGGCGCTGCCGGCGGGTGGTCACCGACACCGAGACCCACACGTCGGGGTACCGGCGGCGGACCTCGGCGACGACGGTGCCCTTGCCGACCCCCGAGGGTCCGGAGAGCACCGTCAGGCGCGCCGGGGCAGGGATCGGCTGGGCAGTCGGCAACGGGTGGTCCCTCGTGGTGCTGGCGTCGGACGGGTGGAGCGGTACCGCGACCTCAGGCCGTCGAGTCGGCGGGCACCTGGTCGGCGGCCACCGGATCGCCGCCGAACTCCGCCTCCAGCGCCTTGCGCTGGTTGGCGCCCAGGCCGCGCACCCGGCGGGTCGGGGAGATCTCGAGCCGCTCCATGATCTTCGCAGCCCGCGCCTTGCCCACGCCGGGCAGGGACTCCAGGACGGCGGAGACGCGCATCTTGCCGATGACCTCGTCGGTCTCGCCCTGCTTGAGGACGTCGCCGACCGTGGCGCCCTTGCTCTTGAGCCGCTCACGGAGCTCGGCGCGCGCCTTGCGGGCGGCGGCGGCCTTCTCCAGTGCGGCGGCACGCTGTTCGGGGGACAGGTCGGGGAGGGGCATGGTGCGTCCCATCGTGTCGTTGCCGGGGATCTGCGACCCGGCGGGTACGTGCGGTGTCGGGTGCGGGCCCGCGGTCTGGGCACCGACGATCAACCTAGTAACCCCGAATCCGCAGGTCACGCGCTGTTTGCACGACCTTTTCGATCTCCGGTCGCCCGCTCGTGACGCCTGGTGGAGGCCCGCTGTGACCCTCCGTGAACACCGCAGGTCACGAAGTATACGAAACGCATTCGTATCGGCCCGGCGACCCCGCCGCGCGCGGACGTGACACGCCGGGCGGCGCGCCCGGGCAGCCCGTCAGCGGGCCGACCGCCGGCCCAGGACCCACCCGCCGACCGCGGCCAGCACCAGCGCACCGGCGACCGCGAGGGCGGCCCCGACGAGGTGCCCGGTGTCCCAGAGGACCGACCCGGGGCCGGACGTCAGGGTCAGCGCGCTCTCGTGGACGGAGTCGACCTCCGCGAGGGGCGCGTACGCGGTCCAGCCGTGGTCCGACGGCGGGCGGGTGTTCGTCCACCAGAACACGGCGACGCCGGCGACGGCGAGGGTCACTCCGAGTCCCGCGACCAGCCAGGGCACCGCGCGCCTCACCGCCCGAGCTCCCCCGCCCAGCGGGCGGCCGCGGCGCGCAGCCCGGCGGGGTCCGGGCCCGCCGCGAGCACGTCGCGGGAGACGGTGGGGACGACGGCGCGGCCGGCGCCGAACAGGCGCCGCAGGTCCGCCGCCGAGCCGCCCTGGGCGCCCAGCCCCGGCGCGAGCACCGGGCCGCCGAGCCCGTCGAGGTCGACGTCGACCTCGCGCAGCGTGGCACCGACGACGACGCCGAAGGACCCGGTCGTGGCGCCCCAGCGGCTGCCGAGGTCCTGCACC
The DNA here is from genome assembly GCF_054050375.1 of Geodermatophilus sp. SYSU D00879. Taxonomy (NCBI): domain Bacteria; kingdom Bacillati; phylum Actinomycetota; class Actinomycetes; order Geodermatophilales; family Geodermatophilaceae; genus Geodermatophilus; species Geodermatophilus sp. SYSU D00879. The sequence goes on along the minus strand of NZ_JBJGZF010000003.1, from coordinate 262,668 downwards.
GCGCCGAGGTCGGGCAGCGGGTCGCCGACGACCCAGCCGGGGGTGTTCCAGCCGCGGACGGTGTCGACGACGACCTGCGCCACCGACCGCTCCCCCACCGCCGCGTGCTGCAGCGTGCCGGCGTCGGGGTTGGACGTGCGGGCCAGCACGAACAGCCCGCCGCCGGTCAGCCGGGCGGTGTCCACGGCCGGCTGCAGCGAGCCCGGCCCGAGGTAGGGGCTGACGGTGAGCGCGTCGACGGCGCACGGGTGCTCCGGGCGCAGCACGTCGGCGTAGGCGTCCATGGTCGAGCCGATGTCGCCGCGCTTGGCGTCCAGCAGCACCAGCGCCCCGGCGGCGCGGGCCCGGGCGACGGCGTCCTCCAGCACGGCCAGGCCGCGGGAGCCGTGCCGCTCGAAGAACGCCGACTGCGGCTTGAGCACGGCGACCTCGCCGGCCAGCGCGTCGACCACCGTGTCGGTGAACCGGCGCAGCCCGTCGACGTCGTCGGCCAGGCCCCAGCGCTCCAGCAGCGGCGCGTGCGGGTCGATGCCCACACACAGCGGCCCGCGGGCGGCGACGGCGTCGGCGAGCCGCTGCCCGAACGGCGGGCTCACCGGGGCACCGACCGCGACAGGGTGTCGCCGTGGACGGCGATGCAGTCGCGGGCGAGGAAGGGGTCGGCGAACGCGCCCGACGCCGACTGCACCGCGTCGGCGCCGGCCTCCCACAGCGCCGCGAACGACGCCGGGTCGGTCACCCCGCCCATCGCCAGCACGTCGAAGCGCCGGCCGGACGCCTCGCGCAGCGCCACCAGCCGGCGGGTGAGGTCCAGCGCCCGCCCGCGGACGGCCGCCCCCGACAGCCCGGCCACCGCGCGGCCGGGGAAGGTCGGCTCGCCGTCGCCGCGCACCACCCGGCTCGCGACCGTGTTGATGCCGGCGACGCCGTCGACCAGCGGCACCAGCCGGGGCACCAGCGCGGCCAGCCGGTCCTCGTCGAGCCAGGACAGCTTGGCGACCAGCCCGGTGCGGTCGTCCAGCGCCCGGCGCACGCCCTCGACCACGGCCACGGTGGCGTCGGCGTCCAGGCACAGCGGCGGCTTCACGCCGTCCGGCGAGGCCGACAGCGTGTTCGGGCAGGACAGGTTCAGCTCGACGACGGTCGCGCCGGCCTCCTGCGCCATCGCCGCGACGCGGGCGAAGTCGTCGACCAGGGCGAGGCCGTCGCCGGACCCCATGACGCTGACCAGCAGCAGCTGGTCGGCGTCGACGGCGGCCAGGGACCGCTCGAGGTCGGCCATCCACTCCTGCGGCGCCGGCGAGGGGACGCCGAAGGAGTTGACCGTGCTGACGTCCGGGGAGCCGGGTTCCACCCAGTCCCAGGGGTCGGAGACGACGGCGTCGCCCGGCGGGCGCGGCGCGAACGTCCAGTTCGGCTGCACGTTCGGCTCGTGCGCCCGGCTGCGCACCGTCTTGTAGGTGAGCACGCTGAACCCGTTGCGGGCGTGGAAGCGGACCCACTCCTCCCCGCCGTTGAGCACGCAGGCCGGCACGCCGATCGGGAAGCCGACGTCGCGGCCGAGCACCCGCCACCGCCGGTCGCCGGCCCGCGGCCGCCGCGGCAGCCGCGGGCCGACCGGGGTCGGCAGGTTGTCGCGGTAGGAACCGAGCAGGTCGTAGGACGGCGTCCGCACCCCGTGCGCGGCGAGCAGCCCGCCGTGCCCGGCGAAGAACGCCACACGGGTGAGCAACGGCAGGTCGCCGTCGCCGGCCTCCCCCGCCGCCAGCCGCGCGGCCAGGCCCTCCGCGCCGGCCCGCAGGGCGGCGAGCTCGTCGGCCGGCGGCGTCGCGAACCGGGTGACCCCGGCGAGGAACGACGCCGCCAGCCCGTCGACCAGCCCGCGGGCGACCAGGTCGTCCCGCACGGCCCCGACGACGACGCTCACGGGGTCGCCGTGAGCGCGGCGTGGACCTCCTGCAGGCTGCGCACCCCGAGGCCGCCGCGGCGCAGCGCCTCGACGCCCTGCACCGCCGCCGCCAGCCCCTGCACCGTGGTGACGCACGGGATGCCGGCGGCCACCGCCGCGGTGCGGATCTCGTAGCCGTCCAGCCGCGGCCCGCTGTTGCCCGGCGACCCGAACGGCGTGTTGACCACGACGTCGACGTCGCCGGCCAGGATCCGCTCGACGCAGTTGCCCGGGCCCTCGCTGTACTTGCCGACCACCTCGCACGCGACGCCGTTGCGGCGCAGCACCTGCGCGGTGCCGGCCGTGGCGAGGACGCGGAAGCCGAGGTCGGCCAGCCGCTTGACCGGGAACACCGCGGCCCGCTTGTCCCGGTTGGCCAGCGAGACGAACACCGTGCCCTCGGTGGGCAGCGAGCCGTAGGCGGCGGCCTGGGACTTGGCGAACGCGGTGCCGAAGCCGTCGTCGAGGCCCATGACCTCGCCGGTGGACTTCATCTCCGGCGACAGGACGGTGTCGACGCCGTGGCCCTCGACGGTGCGGAACCGGTGGAAGGGCAGCACCGCCTCCTTGACCGCGATCGGCGCGTCCTCGGGCAGGTCGGTGCCGTCGCCGGTGGCGGGCAGCACGCCGGCGGTGCGCAGCTCGGCGATCGTCTCCCCCACCGCGATCCGCGCCGCGGCCTTGGCCAGCTGCACCGCGGTCGCCTTGGACACGAACGGCACCGTCCGGCTGGCCCGCGGGTTGGCCTCCAGCACGTAGAGGACGTCGTCCTTGAGCGCGTACTGCACGTTGAGCAGCCCGCGGACGCCGATCCGGGCGGCCAGCGCCTCGGTGGCGGCGCGGATCTGCGCCAGGTCGGAGGAGCCCAGCGTGATCGGCGGCAGCGCGCACGCGGAGTCGCCGGAGTGGATGCCGGCCTCCTCGATGTGCTCCATGACGCCGCCGAGGTAGAGCTCGGTGCCGTCGTAGAGCGCGTCGACGTCGATCTCGACGGCGTCCTCCAGGAACCGGTCGACCAGCACCGGGTGGGCGGGGCTGACGTCGGTGGCCTTGGCGATGTAGGCCTCGAGCGTGGCGTCGTCGTAGACGATCTCCATGCCGCGCCCGCCGAGCACGTAGGACGGGCGGACCAGCACCGGGTAGCCGATCTCGGCGGCGATCGCGCGGGCCTCGGCGAACGTCGTCGCCGTGCCGTGCTTGGGCGCGAGCAGGCCGGCGTCGGCCAGCACCCGGGAGAACGCCCCGCGGTCCTCGGCGTCGTCGATGGCCTCCGGCGAAGTACCGAGCACCGGCACGCCGGCGTCCTTGAGCCGCTGCGCGAGCCCCAGCGGCGTCTGCCCGCCGAGGGTGCAGATCACCCCGGCCACGGGACCCGCGGCGCGCTCGGCCTCGACCACCTCGAGGACGTCCTCGAAGGTCAGCGGCTCGAAGTACAGCCGGTCGGCGGTGTCGTAGTCGGTGGAGACGGTCTCGGGGTTGCAGTTGACCATCACGGCCTCGTAGCCGGCGTCCTGCAGCGCCATCACCGCGTGCACGCACGAGTAGTCGAACTCGATGCCCTGCCCGATCCGGTTGGGCCCCGAGCCGAGGATCAGCACGGCCGGCTTCTCCCGCGGTTCGACCTCGGTCTCCTCGTCGTAGGACGAGTAGTGGTACGGCGTGCGGGCGGCGAACTCGGCGGCGCAGGTGTCCACGGTCTTGAACACCGGCCGGACGCCGAGCCGGTGGCGCAGCAGCCGGACGCCGTCCTCCCCCGACAGCTCCGGCCGCAGCGCGGCGATCTGCCGGTCGGACAGCCCGTGCCGCTTGGCCCGCCGCAGCACCGCGGCGGTGAGCGCCGGCGCCTCCCGGACCTCCGCGCCGACCTCCCCGACCAGCGCGATCTGGTCGACGAACCACGGGTCGAACCCGCTGGCCTCGGCGACCTGCTCGACGGTGGCGCCGGCGCGCAGCGCGGCCTCGGCGACGTACAACCGGCCGTCGACCGGCGTGCGCAGCGCCTCCAGCAGCTCCTCGGCGCTCGACCCGGCAGCGTCGCCACCCGCCCCGCCGGCCCCGACGGCCTCGGTCCAGAAGCCCGCCACCTTCGTCTCGGTCGACCGCATGGCCTTGCCCAGGGCCTCGGGGAAGTTGCGGCCCATCGCCATGACCTCGCCGACGCTCTTCATCGTCGTGGTCAGCCGCGGGTCGGCACCGGGGAACTTCTCGAAGGCGAACCGCGGGATCTTCACGACGACGTAGTCCAGCGCCGGCTCGAAGCTCGCCGGGGTGACCCCGGTGATGTCGTTGGTGATCTCGTCGAGGGTGTAGCCGATGGCGAGCTTCGCGGCGATCTTGGCGATCGGGAAGCCGGTGGCCTTCGACGCCAGCGCGCTCGACCGCGACACCCGCGGGTTCATCTCGATGACGACCAGGCGCCCGTCGGCCGGGTTGACCGCGAACTGGATGTTGCAGCCGCCGGTGTCGACGCCGACCTCGCGCAGCACCGCGATGCCGACGTCGCGCATCCGCTGGTACTCGCGGTCGGTGAGCGTCATCGCCGGCGCGACGGTGACCGAGTCGCCGGTGTGCACGCCCATCGCGTCGACGTTCTCGATCGAGCAGATGACGACCACGTTGTCGCTGCGGTCGCGCATGAGCTCGAGCTCGTACTCCTTCCAGCCGAGCACCGACTCCTCGACGAGCACGGTGTGCACCGGGGAGTCGGCCAGGCCGTGGGAGGCCATCCGGCGCAGCATCGCCTCGTCGGTGGCGAACCCGGAGCCGAGGCCGCCCATGGTGAAGCTGGGCCGGATGACGACCGGGTAGCCGACCTCGGCGGCGGTCTCCAGCGCCTCCTCCACGGTGGCGCAGACCCGCGAGCGCGGGGCGTCGGCGCCGATGGACCGGACGATGTCCTTGAACTTCTGCCGGTCCTCGCCGCGGTTGATCGCGTCGACGTCGGCGCCGATGAGCCGGACGCCGTAGCGCTCCAGCGTGCCGTTCTCGTACAGGCCGATCGCGATGTTCAGCGCGGTCTGCCCGCCGAGGGTGGCCAGCAGCGCGTCGGGGCGCTCCTTGGCGATCACCCGCTCGACGAACTCCGGCGTCAGCGGCTCGACGTAGGTGGCGTCGGCGACGTCGGGGTCGGTCATGATCGTCGCCGGGTTGCTGTTGACCAGGCTGACCCGCAGGCCCTCGGCGCGCAGCACGCGGCAGGCCTGGGTGCCGGAGTAGTCGAACTCCGCGGCCTGGCCGATGAGGATCGGCCCGGAGCCGACGACCAGGACGTGCGAGATGTCGGTGCGCTTGGGCATCAGGCGTTCTCCCCCGTGCTGGACTGGACCCGCGGCGCCGGGCTGACCGCGTCCCCGCCGTCCCGCGTGGCCTGCAGGAGGTCGACGAACCGCTGGAACAGCGGCGCGGCGTCGTGCGGGCCGGCGGCGGACTCGGGGTGGAACTGGACGCTGAACGCCGGGGCGTCGAGCAGCCGCAGCCCCTCCACGACGTCGTCGTTGAGGCCGACGTGGCTGACCTCGACCCGGCCGTAGGGGGTGTCGGTGGGCCGGTCCAGCGGCGCGTCGACGGCGAACCCGTGGTTGTGGCTGGTCACCCGGACGGTGCCGCTGACCCGGTCGAGCACCGGCTGGTTGAGGCCGCGGTGGCCGAAGCGCAGCTTGTAGGTGCCCAGGCCCAGCGCCCGGCCGAGGATCTGGTTGCCGAAGCAGATGCCGAACAGCGGCCGGCCGGCGTCGAGCACGCCCCGCACCGCGGCGACGGCGTAGTCGGCCGCGGCCGGGTCGCCGGGGCCGTTGGACAGGAACACGCCGTCGGGGCCGGCGGCGAGCAGGTCCTGCGCGGTCGCGGTCGAGGGGAGCACGTGCGTCTCGACGCCGAGCTCGGCGAGGTGCCGCGGGGTCGCGGTCTTGATGCCGAGGTCGAGCGCGGCGATGGTGAACCGCCGCTTCCCCACCGCCGGGACGACGTAGGGCTCGCGGGTGCTCACGTGCGGCGCGAGGTCGGCGCCGACCATGCCCTCGGCGGCGCGCACGCGGGCGAGCAGCGCGTCGGGGTCGGTGGACTCGCTGCTGATGCCGGCGCGCATGGCCCCGCGCTCGCGCAGGTGGCGGGTCAGGGCGCGGGTGTCGATCCCGCTGATCCCGACGACGCCCTGCGCGGCGAGCTCGTCGTCGAGGCTGCCGGTGGCCCGCCAGTTGGCCGGGCGGCGGGCCGGGTCGCGGACGACGAACCCGGCCACCCACATGCGGCGGCTCTCGTCGTCCTCGCCGTTGACCCCGGTGTTGCCGACGTGCGGCGCGGTCATCGTGACGATCTGGCCGGCGTAGCTGGGGTCGGTCAGCGTCTCCTGGTAGCCGGTCATCCCGGTGGCGAACACCGCCTCGCCGACCGTCGTGCCGACCTTGCCGTAGGACTCGCCGCGGAACGTCCGTCCGTCCTCCAGGACGAGGATCGCCTCGCTCACTTCTGTGCCTTTCCGTCCAGGACGGTCGCCTCGCCCCGCAGGAACGTGGCGACCACGCGGCCGGGCAGCTCCCGGCCGGAGTAGGGGCTGTTGCGGCTGCGGCTGGCCAGCGCGGCCGGGTCGACGGTGGCCCGGGCGGCGGGGTCGAGCAGCAGCAGGTTGGCCGGCTCCCCGGGCGCGATCGGGCGCCCGTGGCCGGTCAGGCGGCCGATGGCCGCCGGGCGGGCCGACATGCGGTCGGCGACGCCGGCCCAGTCGAGCAGGCCGGGCTCCACCAGCGTCTCCAGCACCACCGAGAGCGCCTGCTCCAGCCCGAGCATCCCGGGCCGGGCCTGCGCCCACTCGCTCTCCTTGTCCTCCACCGCGTGCGGCGCGTGGTCGGTGGCGACGGCGTCGATCGTGCCGTCGGCCAGGCCCTGCCGGAGGGCCTCCACGTCCGCGTCCGTCCGCAGCGGGGGGTTGACCTTGAACACCGGGTCGTAGGACTCGGCGCAGGCCTCGGTGAGCAGCAGGTGGTGCGGGGTGACCTCGGCGGTCACCTGCACGCCGCGGGACTTGGCCCACCGCAGGATCTCCACCGAGCCGGCGGTGGAGACGTGGCAGACGTGCAGCCGGGCGCCCACGTGCTGGGCGAGCAGCACGTCGCGGGCGATGACCGCCTCCTCGGCGGCGGCCGGCCAGCCGGTGAGCCCGAGCCGGGCGGAGCGGTCGCCCTCGTTCATCTGCGCGCCGGCGGTCAGCCGCGGCTCCTCGGCGTGCTGGGCGACCACGCCGTCGAAGGCCTTCACGTACTCCAGCGCGCGGCGCATGAGCGCGGGGTCGGCGACGCAGTGCCCGTCGTCGGAGAAGACCCGCACGCGGGCGGCGGAGTCGGCCATCGCGCCGAGCTCGGCCAGCCGCTCGCCGCGCAGCCCGACGGTGACCGCGCCGACCGGCACGACGTCGACCAGCCCGGCCTCCTGGCCCAGCCGCCAGACCTGCTCGACGACGCCGGCGGTGTCGGCGACCGGGTCGGTGTTGGCCATGGCGTGCACCGCGGTGAACCCGCCGAGCGCCGCGGCGCGGCTGCCGGTCTCCACCGTCTCGGCGTCCTCGCGGCCGGGCTCGCGCAGGTGGGTGTGCAGGTCGACCAGGCCGGGCAGCGCGACCAGCCCGTCCGCGTCGACGACGGTCGCGCCGGCCGCGGACAGCCGGTCCCCGACCGCGGCGACCCGGCCGTCCTTCAGCAGCAGGTCGGCGGGCTCGCCGCCGAGGACGCGCGCCCCCTTGATCAGCGTGGTCACGCCGTCACACTCCCTCGCTCCGCTCGGCCGTTCGCTCCGCTCCTCGCTCGCCGGCGCTCGCTGCGGTGCTCACTCACCGGGGCCCCCGCCGAGGAGCAGGTAGAGGACGGCCATCCGCACGCTGACGCCGTTGCCGACCTGCTCGACGATCGTCGAGCGGACCGAGTCGGCGACGTCGGCGGCGATCTCCATGCCGCGGTTCATCGGGCCGGGGTGCATGACGATCGCGTCGTCGGACAGCGCGGCCATCCGGACGGCGTCGAGGCCGTAGCGACGGCTGTACTCGCGGGCGCTGGGGAAGAACGAGGCGTTCATCCGCTCGAGCTGGACCCGCAGCATCATCACGACGTCGGCCTTGGGCAGCACGGCGTCCAGGTCGTAGGAGACCTGCACCGGCCAGGACCCGACGCCGACCGGCAGCAGCGTCGGCGGCGCGACGAGGGTGACCTCCGCGCCGAGCGTCGTCAGCAGCCAGACGTTGGAGCGGGCCACCCGGCTGTGCAGGACGTCGCCGACGACGGCCACCCGCACGCCGTCGAGCCGGCCCAGCCGGCGGCGGATCGTGTAGGCGTCCAGCAGCGCCTGGGTGGGGTGCTCGTGGGTGCCGTCGCCGGCGTTGACGACGCTGCCGCGCACCCAGCCGGCCAGCCGGTGCGGGGCACCGGACGCCGAGTGGCGCACGACGATCGCGTCGCTGCCCATCGCCTCCAGCGTCAGCGCGGTGTCCTTGAGGCTCTCGCCCTTGGAGACGCTGCTGCCCTTGGCGGAGAAGTTGATGACGTCCGCGGACAGCCGCTTGGCCGCCAGCTCGAAGGAGATGCGGGTGCGGGTGGAGTCCTCGTAGAAGAGGTTGACCACCGTGCGGCCGCGCAGCGTGGGCAGCTTCTTGACCTCGCGGCCGGCCAGGGCCTGGTCGATCTGCGCGGCGGTGTCGAGGACGAGCGTGGCGTCGGCGCGGTCGAGGTCGGCCGCGTCCAGCAGGTGCCGCTTCACCGGCTCGTCACCAGCACCTCGTCGGCGCCGTCGGTCTCGGCGAGGTGCACCCGCACCTTCTGCGCGCGCGAGGTGGGCACGTTCTTGCCCACGTAGTCGGCGCGGATCGGCAGCTCGCGGTGGCCGCGGTCGACCAGCACCGCCAGCTGCACCGCGCGGGGCCGGCCGAGGTCGCGCAGCGCGTCGAGTGCCGCGCGCACCGAGCGGCCGGAGAACAGGACGTCGTCGACGAGGACGACCAGCCGGCCGTCGATCCCCGCGGGCGGCAGGACGGTGTCCTCCAGCGCCCGGACGCCGCGCATCCGCAGGTCGTCGCGGTAGAGGGTGATGTCGACGGTGCCGACGTCGACCGCCGTGCCGGCGAAGGCGGCGATGCGGGCGGCCAGCCGGCGGGCCAGCGGGGCGCCGCGGGTGGGGATGCCGACCAGGACGACGTCGGGCAGGGCGTCGCCGGCCTTCTCGATCACCTGGTGGGCGATGCGGTCGACGACGCGGGCGACGTCGGCGGCGGCGAGCAGCACGGTGGGCGCCGGGCCGTCGGACGGGTCGGTGGACTGGTTACCGGGCAGGGGCCCGGTCGTGCCGGCCATCAGGCCTCCTTCCCCGCCTCACGGGACGGGTCGTTAAAGGAGTGGGGTGGACCGGTCTCGACCGTACTGCACCCCTCCGTGTGACCGTCGTCGCGCGTCGTGGTCCCGCAGGTGGGCGCGGGAGTCCCAGGATGGCCCGCACGAGGGAGGCGCTGTTGCCATCCGCCACATGTGAGTACGCTGCGTGACGGACCAGCCCTGGACACGACGACGGACAGTGAGCAGAGACGCATGAGCACCGACTACTCACGGGCACTCGGCGCCCGGCTGCGGGCCATCCGCAACCAGCAGGGTCTCTCCCTCCAAGGCGTGGAGGACAAGTCGCACGGTCGCTGGAAGGCCGTCGTCGTCGGGTCCTACGAACGCGGGGACCGCGCGGTGACCGTCCAGCGGCTCTCCGAGCTCGCCGTCTTCTACGGCGTGCCGGTCTCCGAGCTGCTGCCCGACCCGCGCCCCTCCTCGGCCGTGACCTCGACGACCAAGATCGTGCTGAACCTCGAGTCGCTGGGCTCGCTGCCCGCCGACGAGGCCGGCCCGCTCGCCCGCTACGCCTCGACCATCCAGGCGCAGCGCCACGACTACAACGGCAAGGTCCTCTCCATCCGCGCGGAGGACCTCAAGTCGCTGGCGATCATCTACGACATGAGCCCCGACGAACTCACCACCCGGCTCATCGAGTGGGGCGTGCTCAACCCCGGCATGGACGGCGTCGGCGCCCCCGTCGACGACGAGGACGACAGCTGGGACCGCCGCCGCGCCCCGCGCTGAGGCGACCGGCCCGCGTCAGACCGGCCGCGATCCCGCTCTCCTCCTGATCCCCCGCCCACCGGACAGCGCCTGGACCGCCTCCGGGTGGATCCCGCACGACGACAGCGCCCCCACCAGGTCGGCCCGGCCGTTGACGCCCAGCTTGGCGTACACGTGGGCGAGGTGCGCCTCGACGGTGCGCACGGACAGGACCAGCTGATCGGCGATCTCCTGGTTGCTCAGCCCTCGTGCCGCCAGCTGCGCCACCTGTTCCTCGCGTGGGGTGAGCCGGGGAGGCAGCCGGCCGTCCGTGCCCGTCAGGTCCACCAGCCCGCAGGCCCGGGTCAGTCCCTCTGCACGCGACCGGGACAGGACCGCGGCCTGACGTCTGCCGGCGCGCTCGTGGGCCGCCGCCGCCTCCCCCGCGGCCTCGGCCGCGAACACCAGCACGCCGACCTCCTCCAGGAGCCGGCTGACCCGGTCGAGCTCCTCGGCGGACGAGTCGACGCTGGCACGCGCCCATCGGGCGGCCGCGTCCACGAGGGGGGAGTCGAGCCGCCGGGAGAGCAGTTCCAGGCGGCCGACGACGTCCCGGGCCCGGCCGAAGCGCAGGGCACCGGCCAGCACCACCGCCTCGACGGCCGCCTGTCCCTGGCGGGCGGCGACCTCTGCTGCGACGAGCGCCCGCGCCCCGGCGTCCGACCGTCGTCCCTCCGCCGCTGCGAGCCAGGCCTCGGCCATCCGCACGTGGGGCTCGTGGATCGCGGCCGTGAGCGTCCCCGCGTCCTGCTCGACCAGCAGCCGCGCCGCCTCGGCGTCCCCCGTCTGCGCGTGGGCTGTGGCCGTGAGTGCGGTGCACAGCGGCAGGAAGCCTGCGGGATCCTGTTCCTCGAGACCGGACAGGGCCTCCTGCAGCCAGCGCAGGGCGACGCGTGGCCTCCCGGCCGCCAGCGCCGCCCAGCCGCGGTGCAGGCAGGCGATGGCGTCTCCGGCCCACTCGGGCGCGGTGAGGTTGCGCTGGTACAGCTCGGCCGCCCGGCACTCGAGCTCCCCGACCCGCCCGCCGAGGTGGAGGGCCACGACCTCCGCCTGAGCCAGCGCGATGCGCACGAAGGCCAGTTCGCGCCCGGCCGACAGGGCGTCGAGCGCCGCCCACCCGGACCGGACGGTGGCCAGCGCCCGACCGGTCCGGCCGGTCACCGCCAGACCCGCCGCCGTGGCCGCGGCCGCGAGCGGCTCGGCGAGCCCGGTCGGGGCCGAGGTGAGCACGGACTTGCCGAGCCGCACCGCCTCCCCGGGGTCCCCGCTCAGGAGCGCCAGGACCGCCTCGGTGGCGCCGAGGACCGCCCTGCCCTCGGGCGACCCGACTCTGCCGGCGGCTGACCGGAGGGCGGCGTGGGCGTCGTCGGCCCGCCCCAGGCCGCAGAAGAGGGTGAGCACCTCGATCGTCGCGAGGCGGGCCCGGTCCTCGTCCGAGTCGGCCACGAGCACCGCTTGGTGGGCCAGCTCGGCGCTGCGCACCGCCTGGCCCTGCCACCAGGCCGCCTCGACGAGCGCGAGCTGTGCCCGTGTCCCGCCCCCGGCGTCGACGCCGGCCCGCGCCAGTCGCTCGGCCAGTGCGAACTCCTGCAGCTCGACGGCCTGCTGGGCGGCCGTCGCGAGGACCGCGGCATCGAGTGAGGCCAGCGCGTCGTCCAGCAGGAGTGCCCCACGGCGCACCCACTCCTCGGGGGACCTGGCAGCCGCCCGGGCGGCCAGGTCGTGGCGGATGGTGCGCAGGACCGCCTCCGGAGCGCGGTCGCGGACGACCTCGCTGAACAACGGATGGGCTGCCTTGACCTCGCCGTCCCGCTCCGTGGCGTCGGTCATGAGACCACGTCGCTGCAGCGAGGCGACGGCCTCGAGGCTGCTGAGCTCCGCGACCTCGTGCACGCTGATCGGCTCAGCGGTCGCGAGGACCTCCATGGCCCGCCACTCCTCGGGCCCCAGGTCCCCGAGCTGAGCCAGGACGATCTCCGTGAGACGGGAGGACGGGACCACGGCTCCTCCCCACCGCCACAGGCCGCGGTGGCGGTGCAGCCGTCCGGTCCGGAGTCCGTCTTCCAGGAGTTCGCGCAGGTACTGCGGGTTGCCCTCGCTGAGCCGCCACAGTCGCTCGCAGGTCCTGCTGTCGACGTCGCCCTCCAGCACGGCGCCGACCAGGTGCTGGGTGTCGTGGCGGCCCAGCGGCCGGACGTCCAGCCGCGTGGCCAGTTCGTCCTTCCACAGGTGCGACGAGGGATCGGCACGGAGGGGCTGGGTGCGGACCGCGAGGACCAACGTCACCCCACCGCTCGCCGCGAGCTGGTGCAGGAGCGTCACCGACAACGGGTCGAGGAACTGGGCGTCGTCCACGCCCAGTACGGGCGCGGGGCCGACCCGGTCACCGGCGATGGCCTGAGCCGCCATCTGGAGCAGCGGGAGGGGGTCCGGCGCGGTCACCTCGATCGTCGGCAGGAGGGGTGCCAGGGCACCGAGCGGAACGGCCGCGGCCGCGTGAGACGCCGCGGCCGAGCGGGTGCGCCGCCCGCGGAGTCGAGCCCAGGCCAGTGCCTCACGCAGCAGCCGTGTCCGGCCGACCCCGGCCGGCCCCGCGATCACGATGCTCCGAGCCGGCTCGGTCTCCAGCGCCTCGGCGATGGCTGCGCACTCGTCGTCACGCCCGACGAGCGGCCACCGATGCGGTTCCATCAGCCCGACAGGTCGCCGGACGCCCACTCCCGGGCGGCACGGCCCGGCCGATCCACCCGGTGTGCGGACCGCCCGCCCGTCGACGTTGGCTCGATCAAGGCTCTCCCCCTGCGACGTGACTCCCGCCTTGCAAGAACCGTAACCGCGATCGGGGCGGTGACAGACGTTCTCGTTCCCTTATTCCGGACGACGACGTGGTCCGACCGATCTCCCGTCGCGTCCTCACTCCTCACTACTCGGTGGGGACGGAGCGTTCGCGGGTTCGCGGACCTGCCGCTCCCAGACGAGCACCAGGCCGTGTGCTCCCTCCACGACCCGCGTGGGAGCGTGCTCCGGCGGCAGGGCGGCCAGCCGGTCCCGGAGCTCGGTGGTCACGCCCGGCGCCGGGGTCGGCCGGTCGTCGAACCAGGTGATCTCGACGTCGTGGTGGGGCGCCTCCGCGGCAGCCGGGGCGGTCCACCCCGGACCTGCAGCGACGGCCAGGTCGTGGTCGGCCGTCAAGGCGGCCAGCGCCCCCAGCACCCGCTCGTCGACCGAGCCGTCACGCAGCGCCGTGCGCACCTCGGGAGCCGCGTCCAGCCGGGGGTTGCCCGCCAACGAACTGCCGAAGGCCTGCCGGACGGCCAGGGCGGCAGCGGCTGCCCGCTGCTCGGCCGCGACCTGCGCGGCCCGATCGGCCTCGGCGTCCCGCTCGCGCTCCTCCGCGTGGGCCGACCGCAGGACGACGAGCGCCGCCGGCCCGGTTCCGAACCGGGCCACACGACTCTCCGCCGCTGCCGTGTCCCCCACCGCGACGGCCCAGTCAGCGGTGTCTGCCGCGGCGGATCCGGCGTGGACCAGCCGGTCGGGTGCGACGCCGTCCTTGACCAGGTCGCCCCACAGCTGCGCGGGGACGGCGACGGTGCCGTCGTCGGCCTCCGGCGCCTGGATCCAGGCAGCGAGCGCAGCGTGCGGCAGGGGGACCGCCCTGCCGGGCTGGAACAGCGTGCCGACGACGACCAGGACCACGGCCGGGACGACGACGAGCCCCCGCAGGAGCGGGTGCGGACGCTGCGGCACGGGGAGGCGCACCACGCCGTCGACGAGCACCGCGGCCAGCACGACCGCGGCGACGACGGCGAGCACCGCGGCGCTGCCGGCGCCCGGCCACGGCAGCGCGGCCAGGATGAGCAGCGCACCCGTCGCCACGGCCGGGGGACGCATGCGCCGCACCGCGAGCGCGGCGACCACGACGACCGCCGCCGCGAGGACGAGGACGGTCCGCTCCGACGGGTCGAGCGGACGTCCCGTCCGCTCCACCGGGACCGCTGCGGCGAGACCTCCGACGAGGACCAGCACGGCCACCCCGGACCACCGTGCGGCGGACCGCCGGAGGTCGTCGGGACGCCGGTGCCGGGAGGTCACGGGGGCGCGGCGGCTGTGCCTCCCGTCGCCGGCGGCGTCCCGCGCCGGCCACCACGCCTGCCGGTACCAGCGCGGCGAGCCCGCGAGGAGCGTCGCCGCCGCGCAGACCGCGAACGGCACGGCGACCAGCGGCTCGGTGGCCAGGCCGACGGCGACCGCGAGTACGCCGGCGACCCCGGTGAGGGGGTGGCGAGCCGGCCCCAGGACGACGAGCCCCAGCGCCGTCCACGCGGCCCCGAGGACGGCGGACCCGGCCGTGGCGAGTTCGGTCACCACCGGGCCCATCGCCGCCACGGCCGCGAGCGGCAGGACGACGGCCAGCGGTCGCAGCCGGCGGTGCAGGACGAGGGTGACCAGGCACACCACCAGGACGGCCGAGGCCAGCACGGAGAGCTCCCGGGCCCCGGCGACGGCCGTGGCGTGCCGGTCGAAAGCACCGGTCACGGCGGCGTACAGGGTGAGCTGGGCGTGCGCCAGCCACTCCCCCGCGGCCACCGACGGGTCGTCCGCACCGTGGATCGAGGCGAGCGCGGTATCGACCAGCGCCGTCTCCTCATCCGTCGCCGGACGGGAGGAGGCGACCGAGGCCACCCGTGCCACCAACAGGCAGCCGGTGCCGGCCAGGACCGCCAGCCCCGCGCCGCGGCGCAGGGCCACGCCGGTGGCCGGGCTGATCCGGCTCCTGGCGCCGCGGGCCCGGCGCTTCTGCCGGACGATGTCGACCAGCATCCACAGGATCAGGACGGTGCCGATCCAGGGCAGCGCGAGGAGCAGCATCTGGAACACGCCGAGCGACGTGGTGACGACGTCGCCGGCGCGGACCGCGGCGTCGAGCCCCTGCAGGTACTGCTGCAGTGACCGCCACGCCGCGGGGATCAGCCGGGGCGCGGCGACGACGAAGAAGACCAGCCACGCGGCGAGGGTCGGGACGACCACCAGGACCCAGAGGACCACCGTCCGGCGGGCGCGGGGCTTGAGCTCGGCCACCCTGGGGTGCACCGGCCGGCCCGGGAGCACACTGAGGAACGCCGGCCTGACGTAGCCGAACAGGTCGGGGACGCCCACCAGGTCGGCCAGGATGTAGTAGCCGTCCAGCCGGATGGACGGCAGGAACTGCCAGGCCGTCTCGACGTGCATGCCGATGAGGGCGAGCAGGAGCCAGGTCTCCCCGGTGCGGAGGTAGACCAGGCCGAGCACGGCCAGGCTGATGGCGTCGAAGTAGACCCCGCCGAGGTCGGTGCGCAGGCGGCCGGCCCGGCTGAGGCGGTAGCTGTCGGTGACGTCGCTGTAGAGCGCCGGCCAGACGATGTAGATCCCCACGCCGACGTTGCCCGGGCGGGCGCCGCCGTAGCGGCAGGCCGAGACGTGACCGAACTCGTGGATCGCCCCGGTGACGACGGTGAGGCCGAGGATCGCGAGGAGCAGGGACGGGCGTTCGATGACCGTCTGGACCCCCGCGACGGACTCTGCCAGCAGGTCACCGCCCGCGACGATCGCGACGTCGACGGCCACGAAGGCGGCCACCAGGACCACCCACACCGGCCGGGCGAACAGGGGCTGGAGGACGCGCCCGATCCGGTCTGCCGCCCCGGCGGGGATCACCCCGGCGCGGTAGCGCAGGGCCAGGAGGAGGTCGTTCCTGACCGGCATCGGGACGGGCGCGGGGGCGGTCTGCTGCGCTGCTCCCGCGCTCACGGAGGAGGTGTCGTCGACCGTGGTGCCGCCGGGCTCCTGCCGCACCGCGCCACCCACGGCGACGATGCCGGCGGGGTACAGCCGCTCCTCGATGAGGAACCGCACCTGGTCCTCGGTGAGCTCCTGCCCCAGCTCGGCGTTGACCGTCTCGGCGATCCGTCCGGCGTCGCGACCGTCGAGGGCACGGGCCACCCCGTACAACAGCCGGGGCAGCTGCATCGTCTGCCCGTCGACCCGCTGGATGAGGTACTTCGGCTCCTGGTAGGCCGAGTCCTGGTACTCCCCGAGCAGCTCGGTGCCCGGGGTCAACCCGTACACGCGGCGCTCGTCCGTGCTCGCGGGGCTGAGGGCCTGCGTCACGCTCGTCAACTCCGTACGGGATGGGACCGGGTGGATCCGGGGCACGGGGAGGGGCGGCCGGACCGGCCGCCCCTCCCCTGCAGGAGGACGTCAGCCGCCGACGTTGCTGCCCGCGAGGGCGACAGCCTCGGCGACGTTCACCTGCGTGCCGCCGAAGTTGATGTTGCCGGCGTTGATCGCGATGGCGATGGACACGTTGCCCACCTGGCTGACGTCGACGAAGCGTCCGTTTCCGCCGCGCTTCATCGTGGTGCGCGCCGGCAGCAGCTCGACGGTCTGGTCCTCGAACATGGCGTCTCCTCAGGATCGGTACTGAAGGGGAGGCCACCAGGGAGGAAGGTGGGAGCGATCACCGCCGCCGGACCACCCACTGGCCCCCGTGACCTGCCGATTCCGGCCGCGGTCCGGCTCGACGGCGGAAGTCTTGGCTGCCCGGCGACCGGGCGACAACGGTGGGGAACACCTATCTGGGCTCCCCCGGTTCCCGCATCCCCCGGGGTCGGGCCACTGAGGTCGACCGCGCCGCCACGCAGTCGCGGCCGCCGACCACCGAGGTCTGCACGGCGGGGTCGTGGGTCCACCGGTGCCCGCAGCGACGTGGTACCTGTTGCGGTTGGGTCATCACGCGCCGGCGGGGGCGCCCCCTCCGCTCCCCGCGGCGGGTCCTGCCGGCGAGCGTCCCGGACGCACAGGGAGGGGCGGCCGAGCCGGCCGCCCCTCCCGCGCCGCGCAGGACGTGTCGTCCCGTGCGTTCCCGCCGTCAGCCGCCGATGAACACGTTGCTGCCGGCCAGCGCGGCCGCGACGGCGACGTTCGCCTGGTCGCCGCCCACGTTGATGTTGCCGGCGTTGACGGCAGCGGCGACAGCGGTGTTGCCGCTCTGGTTGATCAGGGTGAAGCCGCCCCGCTTCATCGTGGTGCGGGCCGGCAGCAGCTCGATCTTCTGGTCCTCGAACACGGTGGTCTCCTCAGGATCGGATCGGACGGGGAGAGGACCACGGCCGGTTCCTGCCGCGGCCACCCGCTGGCCCCGTGGGTACCGCCTCCGGCCGCGGTCCGGAGGCGACGGGCCGAAGTCTTCGCCCGCGCCCGACACCGCGACAACGGTGGGGACCACCTATCTCGCCCCGGTCCGGGCCCGGACACGACCGGTCCGGCCACTGCTGCGGTCCACCGACCACCTAGCCGGCCACGCCGAGTACCGAGGGCCGTGCCGCAGACGAAGGAGGGACGGCCGCAGAGCGGCCGCCCCTCCCGTGTACCGGCGTGAGGCCGGTTGGTCGCCCGAGCTCGTCAGCCGCCGATGAACACGTTGCTGCCGGCCAGCGCGAGGGCGGCGGCGACGTTCGCCTGGTCGCCGCCCACGTTGACGTTGCCGGCGTTGACGGCCACGGCCTCGGCGTAGTTGAAGCTCTGGCTGACTACCAGGACGCCGCCCCGCTTCATCGTGGTGCGGGCCGGCAGCAGCTCGATCTTCTGGTCCTCGAACACGGTGGTCTCCTCAGGATCGGATCGGACGGGGAGAGGACCACGGCCGGTTGCTGCCGCGGCCACCCGCTGGCCCCGTGGGTACCGCCTCCGGCCGCGGTCCGGAGGCGACGGGCGGAAGTCTTCGCCCGCGCCCGACACCGCGACAACGGTGGGGACCACCTATCTCGCCCGGTCCGGGCCCGTACCCCCGACGCCCCGGGTACTGCTCCCGGCGCCCCGGTCACCTAGGGCGGCCGGACCCGCCGACATCCGCGCTCCCGCGGTCCCCACAGCCCTTGCGCCCGGCCCACGCCCCGTGCTGCCGTGAGGCCATGGGACGCCTCGTCCGTTGCCTCGTCGGTGTGCTCGCGCCGATGTCGCTGGTCCTGGGCAGCGCGTGCGCCGGCTCCTTCACGGGGAGCAGTGCGTCGGGAGGGAGCAGCTGGTCGAGCGGCGGCAGTTCCTCGCGCGCCACGTCGTCGACGGGAGCGGCACCGACCGGCGCGGTGAGTGCGGTGTCCTGTTCCGGTGCCAGGTGCTCGGTCACGCTGGGCGGCGACGGCGCACGGGCCCACGTGCTGGGGACGACGATCGCGTTCCGCGGCATCACCGCGGGCCGGGCCACCCTCCGCGTCGGCGGCAAGGACGTGACCCTGGTCCGCGGCGGCGAGGTCACCGCCGGCACGCTCCGGCTGACCTGCACGGACGTCGTGCGGGACACCGTGTCCCTCACGGCCGTACGGGGCTGACGCGGGCGGGCCGCGACGCCCGGGGCATCGCAGGTCGGCGGGCACGGTCGGACACCGCGGCCCGTCGCAGGTCGCGGTCCGGCCCCCGCTACGGCAGTGCCTGGCCCGGTCCGGTCCGCAGGGACCTCGCAGCTCGCGGTTCCGGAACTGTCAGGGGCTCGACCTAGCGTCGGCGGCGCCGAGAACGCGCACCCGAGGAGTACCCGTGAGCACCGCCCCGCCCGTCCCGACGCCCGACCGCGAGTCGCTGCTCGCCGCGGACCGCCGGGCCGCGCTGCGCCGGCTGCACCGGCTGACCGCCGGGGCCCGGGCCGCGGCGATGCTGGCCGCCGCCGAGGCCGGTGTCCGGGGCTGAGCCGCGGCTCAGGAGGAGGTCGGCACCTCGGCGTCGAGGATGGCCCCGAGGACGCCGTTGACGTAGGCCGGCGAGTCGTCGGTCGACAGCGCCCGGGCCAGCTCCACGGCCTCGTCGATGACGACGGCGTCGGGCACGTCGTCGGCCCAGAGCAGCTCGAACACCGCCATCCGCAGGATCGCGCGGTCGACGTCGGGCAGCCGTTCGAGCGACCAGCCGCGGGCGTGCTGCCCGATCAGCTCGTCGATGCGCCCCTGGTGCGCCGCCACGCCCTCGACCAACCGGACGGCGTGGTCGGGGACGGGCGGCGACGGGTCGGCGATGCGCTCGCGGAGCAGCTCCACCGGGTCGGTGCCCCGCAGGTCCGCCTCGTAGAGGACGTCGACGGCGCGCTTGCGCGCCTTGGTGCGGGCAGCCATGGCTCGGGGCGGTGCGTCAGTTGGCGCGGCCGAGGTACCGGCCGTCGCGGGTGTCGACCTTGAGCTTGTCGCCGGTGTTGACGAACAGCGGCACGTTGATCTGCGCGCCGGTCTCGAGGGTGGCGGGCTTGGTGCCGCCGGTGGAGCGGTCCCCCTGCAGGCCCGGGTCGGTGTGCTGGACGACGAGCTCCATGGTCACCGGCAGCTCGACGTAGAGCGGGGTGCCCTCGTGCACCGCGACGACGACCTCGGTGTTGTCGAGCAGGTAGTCCGCGCCGCCGCCGACGGTCTCGGACGGGACGTAGATCTGCTCGAAGGTGTCCCCGTCCATGAAGACGAAGTCGTTGCCCTCGCGGTACAGGTAGGTCATGTTCCGCTTGTCGACGGTGGCCGTCTCGACCTTGGTGCCGGCGTTGAAGGTGCGGTCGACGACCTTGCCCGAGAGCACGTTCTTCAGCGTCGTCCGCACGAACGCGCCGCCCTTGCCGGGCTTGACGTGCTGGAACTCGGTGACGGACCACAGCTGGCCGTCGAGGTTGAGGACCATGCCGTTCTTGAGGTCGTTGGTGGTAGCCATCTAGAGGACCAGCAGTTCCTTGCTCGTGAGGGTCAACAACTCGGGCGCGTCCGCCGTGACGACGAGCGTGTCCTCGATCCGGACACCGCCGTGGCCGGGGAGGTAGACCCCCGGCTCCACGGTGACGGCCATGCCGGCGGCCAGACTACCCGCGCCCAGCGGGCCGATGCCCGGCGCCTCGTGGATCTCCAGGCCCACCCCGTGCCCGAGGCCGTGGGTGAAGTGCTCGGCGTGCCCGGCCGCGGCGATGACGTCGCGGGAGGCCGCGTCGACGGCGACGACGTCGGCCCCGACCGCCAGCGCCGCCCGCCCGGCCGCCTGCGCCTCGGCCACCAGCGCGTAGACCTCGCGCTGCCAGTCGGCGGCGTGCCCGAGCACCAGCGTGCGGGTCATGTCGGAGTGGTAGCCGTCGACCGTGGCGCCGAAGTCGAGCTTCAGGAGGTCGCCGCCGGCCAGGACCGTGCGATCGGGCCGGTGGTGCGGGATCGCGGAGTTCGCGCCGGTGGCCACGATCGTCTCGAACGACGGCGCCTCGGCGCCCAGCGCCAGCATGCGGGCGTCGAGCTCCCGGCCGACCTCCAGCTCGGTGCGCCCGGGCCGCAGCGCGCCCTCGGCGGCGAGCTCGGCCAGCGCCTGGTCGGCGACCGCGCACGCCCGGCGCAGGGCCGCGATCTCGTCGTCGTCCTTGACCGCGCGCAGCTCCTCGACCGCGCGGCGGACCGACACCAGCTCGGGCACGGTCCCGCCGGCGGCGGCGTCGGCGAGCACGCGCTCCAGCTGGGCCAGCCCGTCGACGGTGACCTCGTGGCTCTCGTAGCCGATCCGGCCGGCGCCGCGGCGCACCGCCTCCTGCGCGAGCGCGGGGACCGTGCCGCGGTCGACCAGCAGCTCGACGTCGGGCACCTGGGTGCCGGCCTGGGTGGTGTACCGGCCGTCGGTGCCGAACAGGTCGGCGCCGTCGGTGCGCAGCAGCAGCGCGCCGTTGGAGCCGGTGAACCCGGTCAGGTAGCGGACGTTGAGCAGGTTGGTCACCAGGACGGCGTCCAGCCCGCGCTCGGCGGCGGTCGCCCGCAGCCGCTCCCGCCGCCCGGCGGTGCGCATCACGAGACCCCCTTCGCGGCCAGGTGGCGCAGCGCCAGCTCGTAGCCCTGCACGCCGAGCCCGGCGATGACGCCGTCGGCGACGCGGGAGACGTAGGAGTGGTGCCGGAACTCCTCGCGCCGGTGGATGTTGCTGATGTGCACCTCCACGACCGGCGCGGTCACCGCGGCCAGCGCGTCGTGCAGCACCACCGAGGTGTGCGACCAGCCGCCGGGGTTGATGACGACCGGGTCGCCGGCGTCGGTCGCCTCGTGGACCCAGCCGAGCAGCTCGGCCTCGGAGTCGGTCTGCCGCACCCGCACCGTCAGCCCCAGCTCGGCGGCGGCCACCTCGACCATCGCCACCAGCTCGGCGTACGTCGTCGTGCCGTACACCTCGGGCTCGCGGGTGCCGAGCCGGCCGAGGTTGGCGCCGTTGAGGACCTGGATCGTCACGCTGTCTCCGATACTGCGGCCCACGCCGCGTCCAGCCACGCCTGCTCGGGGTCGGTCAGGATCGTCGGGTTGCCGATGCCGTCGAGGACGACGAACCGCAGCGTCGCCCCGCGGGCCTTCTTGTCCACGCGCATCACCGCCTGCAGCGCCGCCCAGTCGCCGCGGTAGTGGGTGGGCAGGCCCATCGCGGCCACCAGGTCGCGGTGCCGGTCGGCCTCGGCGCGGGTGAGCAGGCCGGCCTGCGCGCCGAGCTCGGCGGCGAAGACCAGCCCGACGGCGACCGCCTCGCCGTGCCGCCAGCGGAAGTCCTCGACCCGCTCGATCGCGTGGCCGAGGGTGTGCCCGTAGTTGAGGAACTCGCGGACGCCGGTGTCGAAGAGGTCCTGGCCCACGGCGTCGGCCTTGACCCGCACCGCCCGCTCGATGAGCTCCCCGGTGTCGCGGCGGCCGGTCGGGTCGGCGGCGAGCAGGTCCAGGATCGCCGCGTCGGCGATGAACCCGCACTTGACCACCTCGGCCATCCCGGCGCGGAACTCCGCCTCGGGCAGCCCGGCGAGCACATCGGTGTCGGCGAGCACGCCGGCCGGCGGGTGGAACGCCCCGACGAGGTTCTTGCCCGCGCCGGTGTTGATGCCGGTCTTGCCGCCGACCGCGGCGTCGACCATGCCGAGCACGCTGGTGGGCAGGTGCACCACGCGGACGCCGCGGGTCCAGGTGGCGGCGAGGAACCCGGCGAGGTCGGTGACCGCTCCCCCGCCGACCCCGACGACGGCGTCCGAGCGGGTCAGCCCGAGCCGGCCGAACTCCTCCCAGGCGGTCGCGGCGACCGCAGCGGTCTTGGCGGCCTCGCCGTCGGGGACGACGACGGCCTCGGCGGCCACCCCGGCGGTCTGCAGCGTCTCGACGGCGGCGCCGGCGAGCGCCGCCAGCGGCGGGGCGTGCACGACCGCGGCCTTCGGCGTCCCGGCGAGCAGCAGGCCCAGCTCGGCCTGCGCGCCCGGGCCGATGACGACGTCGTAGGGCTTCTCCCCCGCGACGGTCACCCGCCTCACCGGGCGGTCCCGGCGGGCAGGGCGGACAGCACGTCCGCGACGACGTCCTCCGGCGTGCGGCCGGCGGTGGGCACGACCACGGTGGCGACCTCCGCGTAGAGCGGGGCGCGCTGCTCAAGCAGGGTGCGCAGCATCGCCCGCGGGTTGACCGCCAGCAGCGGGCGGTCCCGGGACAGGCCGGCCCGGCGGGCGGCCGAGGGGACGTCGACGTCGAGGTGGACGACGGTGCCGCCGGCGCGGCCGTAGCCGGTCAGGAGCTCGCGGGTGGCGGCGCTGAGCACCGCGCCGCCGCCGAGCGCGAGGACGCCGTCGTGCTCGCCGAGCGCGCGGGCGACCGCCTGCTCCTCCAGCGCCCGGAAGTGCGGCTCGCCGTGCGTGACGAACAGGTCGGCGACCGTGGTGCCGGCGGCGGCCTCGACGTCGGCGTCGGTGTCCCGGAACGGCAGGCCCAGCGCGGTCGCCACCGCCGTCCCGACGGTCGTCTTGCCCGAGGCCGGCGGCCCCACGAGCACCAGCAGCGGCCGGCTCACCGGTACGGCAGCGCGTCGAGGTAGGCCTGCGCGTTGCGGCGGGTCTCGGCGACGGAGTCGCCGCCGAACTTCTCCAGCGCGGCGTCGGCGAGCACGAGGGCGACCATCGCCTCCATCACCACGGCGCCGCGCGGCACCGCGCAGGCGTCGCTGCGCTGGTTGATCGCGACCGCGGCGTCCCCGGTGGCGACGTCGACGGTGGCCAGCGCCCGCGGCACGGTGGAGATCGGCTTCATCGCCGCGCGGACCCGCAGCGCCTCGCCGTTGGTCATGCCGCCCTCGATGCCGCCGGCGCGGTCGGTGACCCGGCGCAGCCGGCCGTCCTCGCTGACGATCTCGTCGTGGGCGACCGAGCCGCGGCGGCGGGCGGTCTCCAGGCCGTCGCCGACCTCCACCGCCTTGACCGACTGCACGCCCATGAGCGCGGCGGCCAGGCGGGCGTCCAGGCGGCGGTCCCAGTGCACGTGGCTGCCCAGGCCCGGCGGCAGCCCGTGCACGACGACCTCGACGACGCCGCCGAGCGTGTCGCCGTTCTTCCGGGCGTCGTCGACCTCGGCGACCATCGCGTCGCTGGTGGCCGGGTCGGCGCAGCGCACCGGGTCCTCGTCGATGCGCGGGTTGTCGTGCGGGCCGGGGAGCACGCCGTCGGGGACGGTGACCGGGCCGATCGCGACGACGTGGCTCACGACCTCGACGCCGAGCGCCTGCCGCAGGAACGCCTTCGCGACGGCGCCGAGCGCCACCCGGGCGGCGGTCTCGCGGGCGCTGGCCCGCTCGAGCACCGGGCGGGCGTCGTCGAAGCCGTACTTCTGCATGCCGGCGAGGTCGGCGTGGCCGGGCCGCGGCCGGGTCAGCGGCGCGTTGCGGGCCTGACCCTCGAGCACCGCGGGGTCGACCGGGTCGGCCGACATGACCGTCGTCCACTTGGGCCACTCGGTGTTGCCCACCTGGACCGCGATCGGCCCGCCCATGGTCAGCCCGTGCCGGACGCCGCCGGTGAGGGTGACCTCGTCCTGCTCGAAGGACATCCGCGCGCCGCGGCCGTGGCCGAGCCGGCGGCGGGCCAGGTCGACGTCGAGGTCGGAGGTCTGCACCTGCACGCCGGCGGGCAGGCCCTCGAGGATGGCGGTGAGCTGCTGGCCGTGCGACTCACCGGCGGTCAGCCAGCGCAACATGGCGCCGATTCTGCCAGCCGGGGTCCCCGGCCCAGCGGTCCCTCCACCGAGAGGGCGGGGACGAGCCCGGTGAGCGGCCCGCGCGGGACCGGGGGGCTCAGCGGGCGTCCAGCGCCGCGCGCATCGGGCCCAGCGGCGCGGGCAGCCCGGTCATCAGCTCGACCTGCACCGTGGCCTGCCAGAACAGCACCTCGATGCCGCTGACCACCGTGGCGCCGGCCCGGTCGGCCGCGGCGGCCACCGGTGTGGGCCACGGCGCGTAGAGCACGTCCAGCACGGTCTGCCCCGCGCGCCAGCCGAGGCCGGCGAGGTCGCGGTGCGCGCCGATCGGCACCGTGCTGACGACGACCGGCGCCTCCACCGGGCCGGGCTCCAGCCGCCGGACCACCGCCTCCACGCCGAGGACCCCGAGCACCCGGGTGACGTCGGCGGCGCGGGAGGGGTCGCGGACCAGCACGTCGACCGACTCGGCGCCGAGCTCGGCCAGCGCGACGGCGGCGGCTGCGGCCGTCCCGCCCGCGCCGACGATCGCCGCGTGCGCGACCCGCTCGACGCCGCCGGTCTGCAGCGCCATGCCGACGCCGTGGACGTCGGTGTTCTCCGCCCGCCACCCGGCGCCGGTGTGCACGAGGGTGTTCGCCGCGCCCAGCAGCCGGGGCAGCGGCTCGACGGCGTCGGCGACGGCGACCGCCGCCTGCTTGCACGGCATGGTCACCGAGAACCCGCGCCACTCCGGGCCGAGCCCGGCGACCAGGTCGGGCAGGTCCTCGGCGCCCACGTCGAGGGCGTCGTAGGTCCAGCCGGTCAGGCCCAGCGCGGCGTACGCGGCGCGGTGCAGCAGCGGGGAGAGCGAGTGCCCGACCGGGCGGCCGAGGACGGCCGCCCGGCCGGGCGGGGCCGGTGCGGGCACGGGCCGGTCAGCCACCGCACCCGAGGCCGGCGTCGGCGCACCGCTGGCGGGCCGCCAGGAACTCGTCGTAGCTGGCGGTGAAGAAGTGCCGCCCGTCCGAGGACTCCAGCACGTAGTACAGGAGGTCCCCGGTGGTCGGCGCCAGCGCCGCCTCCAGGCTCGCCTCGCCCGGTGCCGCGATCGGCGTCGGCGGGAGGCCGGCCCGGGTCCGCGTGTTGTACGGGCTGTCGGTCTGCAGGTCGCTGACGGTGAGGTCGTTGCCGTTCTTGCCCAGCCCGTAGGCCAGCGTCGCGTCGATCCCGAGCGGGATGCCCTGCGCCAGGCGGTTGTAGACGACCTGCGCCACGTTGGCCCGCTCGTCGTCGACCTTGGTCTCCCGCTCGATCATCGAGGCGACCACGACGACGTCGTACACCGAGCGCCCGGCCGCGGCGGCCCGCTGCTCGAGCTGCGCGTCCTGGGCCATGTCGGTGAACCGGGAGACCATCGCGCGCAGCACGTCGGTGGCGGTGTCGTCGGGCTCGACGTCGTAGGTCGCCGGGAACAGGAAGCCCTCGAGCTGCCCGTTCGCGTAGGCCGGCAGGCCCAGCGCGGCCGGGTCGGCCGCGGCGGCCGTCAGCTCCTCGAGGGGCACACCGGTGGTCTCCGAGATCCGCTGCAGCGTGATCGTGAGCGTGGAGCCCTCGGGGACGGTGACCCGCGAGACCTGGCGGGCGGCCGGGTCGAGCAGCAGGTCGAGGGCGGCCTGGCCGCTCATCTGCGACCGCAGCTCGTAGACGCCGGGCTGGATGCCGGTCGCCGCCGCGTTCGCCTCGGCGGCGTCGACGAACGGCTCGGAGGAGGCGATGACGTCGGCCTCGACGAGGGTGCGGGCGATGTCGCTGAGGGTGTCGCCCTCGCCGACGCGCACCTCGACGCTGCCGGTGCCCGCGCCGGTGTAGTCCTCGGCAGCGGGGTTGACCAGGCCGATCAGCGCCTTGCCGCCGAAGACGATGCCGGCGACGAGCGCGGCGAGGACCAGCAGCGCGAGGACGTTGGCCAGCGGGCTGCGGCGGCGGCCGGAGCGCCGGCGGGGCGCGGGGGCGGCGTCGGAGGCGTCGTCGTCGGGCAGGTCGAGCGAGCCGGTCTCGTCGGGGTCGTCGCCGAAGACGGCGGCGTGCCCGTGCTCCTCGGCCTCGTCGCGGGCGCGCCGGCCGCGCCGGCGTCCGCGGTCGGCGCCACCGGCGCCGAGGACCTCGAGGCCGCCGGTGGGCTCCTCGTCGTCGGCGGGCTCGTCGTGCGGGCCGACGGCGGCCGCGGCCACGGTGGGCGCGTCGTCGGGGTCGGCGGTCCCGTCGCGGCGGGCGAGCTTCGACCACGGGCCGGACGGCCGCGGCGGGACGCCGGGCAGCGGCGGCACGGGCTGGCCGTCGCCGGGCAGCGGGCCGGTGCGGTCGTCCTCGGGCGCGCCGTCCCGGGCACCGGCGTCGTCCGGGGCGGCGTGCCGGCCGGCGGTCACCGGCCGGACGTCGCGGTCCAGCAGGCCGGCACGGGTGGGGCTGCCGGGCCGGACCGGGCCGGGGCCCACCGGCAGCCGCGTCGTCTGCGGTCGGGCCGGCCAGGCGCCCGCGGAGGGCGCCGGGACGTTCGGCATGCCGGGGAGGCCCCGCCCGTACGGCGGGACCGGACCGGTCACGAGCGCCCCCGCTGGGAGTCGAGATACGCCTGGAGGATGACCACGGCGGCGGCCTGGTCGATCACGGGGCGCTGGGCGCGGCTGTCGAGCCCGTTCGCCCGCAGGGAACTGGCTGCGGTCACGGTGGAGAGCCTCTCGTCGACGAGGTGCACGGGCACGCTGCCGATGCGCCCGGCAAGTGACCGAGAGTAGGCACGCGCCTCCCGTGCGGAGGCGCCCGACGCACCCGACAGGTGCCTCGGCTCCCCCACGATCACCTCCGTCACCTCGTGTTCCTCGACGAGGGCGGCGATCCGGTCGAGGTCCCCGCCGTCGCGGCGGCGCTCCACGGTCTCCAGCGGGCTGGCCAGCGTGCCGGTGGGGTCCGACAGCGCGACGCCGATCCGCACCGTGCCGACGTCGAGGCCGAGCCGGCGGCCTTGCCGGGTCCGGCGCGGCGGCAGCGGCAGCCCGGCGGGCAGCCCCTGCGACAGGTCGATCTCGGTGGTCTCGTGGCGCACCGGCGGGAAGCCGGCGCGCAGGTCGATCTGCTCGGTGCGGTGGTGCACCGGCTGCTCCGGCGGGGGCGGGGTCTGCCGGGGGCGCGACGGCGGCACCGCCGGGCGGCCCTGCACGCGCCGCTCCCCCACCGGACCGGTCTCGTCGGGGCGCTGATCGGGCACTCCGCTCACCTCCCTGTGGCGGTCGCGACCGCCTCTTCGCCGGCCTGCAGGGCGGCGGGGATGCCGCCCGGGTCCGTGCCGCCGCCCTGGGCGACGTCGGGCTTGCCACCACCGCGGCCCCCGACCGGGGCCGCCGCGGCACGCAGCACGTCGCTGGCGGACAGCCCGCGCTGCTGGGCGGCGGGGTTCAGTGCTGCGACCAGAGCCACCTTGCCCCCCGACTCCGAGGCCAGCAAGACGACCCCGGGCCGCTCGCCGAGCCGCCCGCGGACGTCGAGGGCGAGGGTGCGCAGGTCCCCGCCGGAGAGGCCGGCCGGCGCCGCGGTGACGACGGCGACCCCGCCGACGTCCGTCGCGCCCGCGGCCAGCTGACCGGCCGCGGCCTGGGTCTGCTGGGCGCGCAGGTCGGCGACCTCCCGCTCGACGTCACGCAGCCGGGACAGGATGCCGCCGACCCGGTCGACCAGCCCGTCGGTGGGCGACTTGAGCAGCTCGCCGAGCTGGCGCACCAGGTCGCGCTCGCGGGCCAGATAGCGGAAGCCCTCGAGGCCGACGACGGCCTCCACGCGCCGCGCGCCCGACCCGACCGACGACTCGCCGGTCAGCGCCAGCGTCCCGATCTGCGCGGAGCCGGCGACGTGCGTGCCACCGCACAGCTCGCGCGACCAGGGGCCGCCGATCTCGACGACGCGCACCTGCTCGCCGTAGGTCTCGCCGAACAGCGCGAGCGCGCCGATCGCCTGGGCCTCGGGCAGCGTCATGTAGGTGGCGGTGACCCGGTGGTCGGCGCGCACGGCCGCGTTGGCGACGTCCTCGATGTCGTGCCGCTGCTGCAGCGTGAGCGCGCCCTGCCAGGCGAAGTCCAGCCGCAGGTAACCGGGGCGGTTGTAGGAGCCCGACTGCAGCGCCTGCGGGCCGAGCACCTGGCGCAGCGCGGCGTGCACCACGTGCGTGCCCGAGTGCGCCTGGCAGGCCGACAGCCGCCACTCCCGGTCCACCTCGGCGGTGAGCTCCGCGCCCTCGGCCAGCTCGCCCTCGAGCACCCGGACCTGGTGCACGACCAGGCCCTTGACCGGCCGCTGCACGTCGAGCACCTCGGCGCGGCCGCCGTCCCAGGTCAGGGTGCCGGCGTCGGCGACCTGGCCGCCGGACTCGGCGTAGAACGGCGTCCGGTCCAGCACCACCCGGGTGACCTCGCCCGGCCCGGCCGGCGCGGCCGGGGCGCCCTCCTCCGCGGCGAGGTCGGAGACCAGGCCGAGCACGCGGGAGTCGGTGCGCAGGGCGGAGTAGGCCCGCCAGTCGGTGGGGCCGTGGTCGGCCAGCAGCCGGCGGTAGGCCAGGACGTCGACCGAGCCGGTGCGCTTGGCGCGGGCGTCGGCGCGGGCCCGGTCGCGCTGCTGCTGCATGAGCGCGCGGAAGCCCTCCTCGTCGACGGTCACGCCCTGCTCGGCGGCCATCTCGAGGGTGACGTCGATCGGGAAGCCGTAGGTGTCGTGCAGGGAGAACGCCTGCTCGCCGGACAGCGACGGCGTCCCGGCGGCCTTGGCCTGCGCGACGGCGGTGTCGAACAGCGCGGTGCCCGAGGTGAGGGTGCGCCGGAACGCCTCCTCCTCGGCGTAGGCGACGGCGGAGATGCGGTCGAAGTCGGCGACCAGCTCCGGGTAGCTCGCGCCCATCGCGTCGCGGGAGACCGGCAGCAGTTCGGGCAGCGTGGCGGCGTCGACGCCGAGCAGCCGCATCGAGCGGACCGCGCGGCGCAGCAGCCGGCGCAGGATGTAGCCGCGGCCCTCGTTGCCGGGGGTGACGCCGTCGCCGATGAGCATCAGGCCGCTGCGGACGTGGTCGGCGACCACGCGCAGCCGGACGTCGGCGTCGTGGTCCTTGCCGTAGGTGACCCCGGCGAGGTCGGCGGCGCGGCGCAGCACCGGCGCGACCTCGTCGATCTCGTACATGTTGTCGACGCCCTGCAGCAGGAAGGCCACCCGCTCCAGGCCCATGCCGGTGTCGATGTTCTTCTTCGGCAGCTCGCCGACGATCCGGAAGTCCTCCTTGCTCCGGACGTCGGTGAGCTCGTACTGCATGAAGACGAGGTTCCAGATCTCCAGGAACCGGTCACCGGCGGTGTCCACCAGCGGGCCGCCGTCGGGGCCGAACTCGGGGCCGCGGTCGTAGTAGATCTCCGAGCACGGTCCGCCGGGGCCGTCGGCGCCGGTGTGCCAGTAGTTGTCCTTCTTGCCCAGCCGCTGGATGCGGTCCTCCGGCAGACCCGCGATGCGGTGCCAGGCCTCGGCGGCCTCGTCGTCGTCGAGGTAGACGGTGACCCAGATGCGGTCGGGGTCGAAACCCAGCCCGCCGTCCTCCACCCGCCCGGTGACCAGGTCCCAGGCGTGCTGGATCGCCCCCTCCTTGAAGTAGTCCCCGAAGGAGAAGTTGCCGTTCATCTGGAAGAACGTGCCGTGGCGGGTGGTCTTGCCCACCTCCTCGATGTCGAGGGTGCGCACGCACTTCTGCACGCTGGTGGCCCGCGGGAACGGCGCGGGCTCCCGGCCGGTCAGGTACGGGATGAACGGCACCATGCCGGCGACGGTGAACAGCAGGGAGGGGTCCGGCGACACCAGCGAGGCGCTGGGCACGACGGTGTGGCCGCGCTGCTCGAAGTGCTGCAGGAAGCGGCGGCGGATCTCGGCGGTCTGCATGGCCTACTCGGTCCTCGGGGCGGGGGCGGCCCCCGCGGGGTGGGTGCTCAGCGGTCGGCGGCGTGGGCGCCGCGCCGCCCGGGGAGCTGGAGCTGGGTCGTGTCGCGCTCCGGCAGCGGCGCGTCGAGCCCGGTGCCCGAGCGCAGCTCCTCCTCGCGCACGGCGGCCGCGGCGCGCACGTCGGCGCCGAACTCGCCGATCGCGTCGGCGAGGTCGCGCAGACCCTCGGCGATCGAGGCGCCGATGCCGGCGGGGGTCATCCTCTCCGCGGCGCGGGAGAGCTTGCGGACGACGAGGGCGCCGATGGTGATGCCCATCGCCAGCCAGAACAGCCGGCGCATCAGGCGGCCCGCCGGGCGGCGCGGCGCGCGCGGCGCTCGGCCTTGTCACGGGCGGCGGCCTCGGCGATCGCCTGGCCCTCGCGGCGCTTCCTGGTCGCGCTGCGGACGCCGTAGCTGAACGCGGCGACCTTGATCAGCGGGCTGCCCACGGTGGCGGCGACGACGCTGGTCAGCGCCGCGACGTTGCTCGACACGTTGGCCGCGTTGCCGGTGATGTCGTCGACCCGCTCGAGGTTGCTGTTGACCTGGGCGATCGTCGTCTGCGCCTGGGTGAGGATCGGCCGGCTCTCCTCCCGGGTCTGCCGGATGGTCAGCGTGGCCTCGTCCAGGGTGCGTCCCAGCTTCAGCAGCGGGACGGCCAGCAGCAGCACCAGCAGCACCAGCGCCAGGGCGGCGATCAGTCCGGCCCACTCTCCTGCGGACACGCGGCGTCTCCTCTTCTCCGTCGGCGGCCGGCGTGGTCGGCAACGACCGGCGTGGCCACAGTAGTCGCGGCCTCCGGCGCCCCTCCGGTGCGCCGGACGACACCGGCCCGTCAGGCGCCGCGGCCGGCCCGCTCCGCGCCGCGGCTCTCCCGCGGGTGCCGGCGGACGATCGCCCGGAGCTTGCCCAGGCGGGCGCCGATGCCGGCCTCCACGCCGCGGGGCGTGGGCCGGTAGTAGTCCCGGCCGACCAGCCCGTCGGGCGGGTACTGCTGCGGCACGATCCCGTCGGGCGCGTCGTGCGGGTAGACGTAGGTCGAGCCGTGGCCCAGCTTCTTCGCCCCGGCGTAGTGGGCGTCCCGCAGGCCGGCGGGGACCGGCCCGCCCAGGCCCGCGCGGACGTCGGCCACCGACTCGCCGATCGCCACCGTCACCGCGTTCGACTTCGGCGCGGTGGCCAGGTGGACGACGGCGTGCGCCAGCGGGAAGTGCCCCTCGGGCATGCCGATGAGCTGAACCGCCTGCGCGGCGGCGACCGCGGTCTGCAGCGCGGTGGGGTCGGCCATGCCGATGTCCTCGCTGGCGGAGATGACCAGCCGGCGGGCGATGAACCGCGGGTCCTCCCCCGCCACCACCATGCGGGCGAGGTAGTGCAGCGCGGCGTCGACGTCGCTGCCGCGGATCGACTTGATCAGCGCGCTGGCGACGTCGTAGTGCATGTCGCCCTGGCGGTCGTAGCGCACCGCGGCCTGCGCGACGGCGGTCTCCAGGGTGACCAGGTCGATTTCGGCCGCGCCCGCGGACCGTGCGGCGCCGGCCCCCGACTCCAGCGCGGTCAGCGCCTTGCGCCCGTCGCCGCCGGCGACGCGGACGAGGTGCTCCTCGGCCTCGGGGCTCAGGGTGAGCCCGCCGCCGAGCCCGCGGTCGCTGGTGAGCGCCCGGTGCAGCAGGGTGCGGACGTCGTCGTCGGACAGCGGCTGCAGCGCGAGCACCAGGCTGCGGGACAGCAGCGGGCTGACGACGGAGAAGAACGGGTTCTCGGTGGTGGCGGCGATCAGGCTGACGATGCGGTCCTCGACGGCCGACAGCAGCGAGTCCTGCTGGGTCTTGGAGAACCGGTGCACCTCGTCGATGAACAGCACGGTGCGCCGGCCGGCGTAGGTGAGCTCGCGCTTGGCCGCGGTGATGACCGCGCGGACCTCCTTGACGCCGGCGTCGAGCGCGGACAGCTGCACGAACTGCCGCTTGGTGGCCAGCGAGATGACGTGTGCGAGCGTCGTCTTGCCGGTGCCGGGCGGGCCGTAGAGGACCAGCGACATCGGCTCGTCGGCCTCGACCAGGCGGCGCAGCGGCGCCCGCGGGCCGAGCAGGTGGGACTGGCCGACGACCTCGTCGAGGGAGCGCGGGCGCATGCGCACCGCCAGCGGCGCACCCGGGTCGACGGCGTCGCCGGTGACCTCCGCCGGCTCGTCGAACAAGGACGTCACGGGTAGCGACGCTACCCGCGGGGCACGACAGCCCCGTGCACCAGCGACGCATCGGAGACCGCACCGTCAGCGCGATCGGCCTGGGGGCCATGCCCCTGTCGACCAAGACCGACCGGCCGGGCCGCGAGGAGGCGGTCGCCGTCGTCCACGCGGCCCTGGACGCCGGCGTGACCCTGGTCGACACCGCCGACGCCTACGCCCGCGACGAGGCCGAGTTCGGGCACAACGAGACGCTCGTGGCCGAGGCGCTGGCCTCCTACGGGCCGGGCGCGGGCGACGTACTGGTGGCCACCAAGGGCGGGCACACCCGGCGGGGCACCGACTGGGAGCTCGACGGCTCGCCGGCGTACCTGCGGAAGGCGTGCGAGGCCTCGCTGCGCCGCCTGGGCGTGGACGCGATCGGGCTGTACCAGTACCACCGGCCCGACCCGGACACGCCGTGGGAGGAGTCGATGGGCGCGCTGCGGCAGCTCGCCGACGACGGCCTGGTGCAGATGGTCGGCATCTCCAACGCCGACGTCGCGCAGATCGACGTCGCCCGCTCGATCGTGGGGCCGGCGCTCGCGGCCGTGCAGAACCAGTTCTCGCCGGGGTGGCGCTTCTCGGCCGGCGAGGTCGGGCACTGCGCGGCGCACGGGCTGGCGTTCCTGCCGTGGAGCCCGTTCGGCGGCGTCACCGCGGCCGGGTCGCTGTCGGCCACCGCGCCGGCGTTCGCCGAGGTCGCGGCCGAGCTGGGCGTGTCGGTGTACCGGGTGACGCTGGCCTGGCACCTCGCCCAGGCCGACGTCGTGGTGCCCATCCCCGGCGCCTCGCGGCCGGCGTCCATCCAGGACTCCGCCGCCGCGGCCGACCTCGAGCTGACCCCCGAGCAGCTGTCCCGCCTGGACGGGTCCGCACCGGGTTGATCATCGGCTGGTTGATCATCGGCTCGTTGCCGCTCGTCTCGGCGTGTCCGCGCGTGTCGGCGGCAACGACCCGATGATCAACGCCCCGGGCGCCACCCGCGGCTGAGCAGCGCCCGCCGCGTCCGCTCGACCACGACGGCGGGACCGCTCAGGTGCCGTGCCGCGAAGCGGAGCACCAGCCACCCGCCCGCGGCCATCAGCGAGTACCGGTCGACGTCGCGCCCGAACTGCTCCGCCTCGGCGTGCTGCCGGCCCTCGTACTCGATCGCCAGCCGGTGCTCGGCGTACCCGAGGTCGGCGTGCGCGACCACCCGCCCCCGGCGGTCGAGGACCGGCAGCTGCACCTCCGGGGCGGGCAGGTCGCTCGTCGTCAGCCAGTAGCGCAGCAGGCTCTCCGGCCGCGACATCGCGTGCCGGGACAACAGCGGCGCGCACTCCCGCGCCCGGACGACGCCCCGGGTCCGTCCGGCCCGGCCGAGGCGCCGCTCGAGCGCCGCCGCGTCGAGCCGCCCGGCGCGGAGCAGCGTGTCGCCCACGGCGACCAGCTCGGCCGGCGGGAGCCGTGGCGCCAGGTCGAGGAACGTCTGCGCCCCGGAGGTCACCCGCAGACCCCCGACCTCCGTCACGTCCTCGCTGCGCAGGTCCCGGACGTGCACCGCGAGGCCGCGCCGCTGCGGGAGCACCGGCCGCGGGCGCAGCACGACCTCGACCTCAGGTGGAGGGTCAGTGTGGGCGCCGAGGAGCACGGCCGCGGTGCTCAGCCCGAAGGCCGTGTCCGGGGGCAGCAGCCGGGTCCACGCGCGGCAGCGGGCGGCCAGCCCCGTCTCTGCGGCGGCCGAGAGGTAGAGGCCGCGGGTCAGCCGCCGCCCGTCCGCGGCCACCTGCCGCCGTCGGGCCCCGGCCGCGCGGGCCTCCGTCCACGTGTAGACCAGCGGCAGCTCGACGTCGTCCATGCCGTGACCGTGCGGCCGGTCCGAGCCCCCGCCGGGGCCGGAGCGGCCGGTTGTGGACGCCGTGGCGCCTGTGGACCCGCGCGGCGCTCGCTGTCGATCATCGCCTCGTCGCCGCTCGCGTCGGCGTGTCCGCGCATGTCAGCGGCAAGATCCCGATGATCAACTCGCGGGGGGGCCCGTCAGCGCGCGGCGGCGGCCGTCGAGCAGCACCGCCACGAACACCGCCAGCACCACGGCGGTGACCCACGGTCCCCAGTCCCGGCCCATCGGCGACGCCGCCAGGCCGAAGACCTGCCACGCCCCCGAGAGCGCATCACCGAGCGTCCGCGGCAGGCCGGTGCCCGGACGCAGCAGCGGCTCCAGCCACGCCACCGCGGTCAGCGCCGGGCCGACCAGCCACGCGATCAGCACGACCGCCGGCCACAGGACCAGCCGCGCCACCGGCCGGACGCCGACCGCGACCAGCGCCGTCGCCAGCAGGAGGGCCTGCAGCCACAGCAGCACCGTCCCGGCCACCGGTGAGGAGGGCGCCGACGGCAGCAGCGTCGAGAGCCACCCCGGCAGCAGGCCGGCCCCCAGCCCGAGCACCACCCCCGCCCCAGCGGGACCGGCGAGCACGAGCGACCCGGCACCCCACGCCAGCACCCCGAGGCCGGCGGTCAGCACCGCGAGCCCGGTCAGCACCCGTGGGTCGGAGTCGAAGCCCGCACCGGCGTCCGAGGCCGCCACCGACTGCAGCACGGTGACCGCGATCCCCAGGACCGCGCCGCACCCCGTGGCGAGCAGCGCGCCCCCGCGCCGCCCCGCCGGCACGAGCAGCGCCGGCGCACCCGCCAGCAGCCCGCCGACCGCGGCGCCGAGCACCAGAGGCGTGAGCAGCCCCGCCCGCAGCGGCAGCACGATCGGCGCAGCGCGCCCCGTCCCGTGCAGCAGCCAGGGGACGAAGCCCGCGCACCAGGCGAGCGCCGCAACGGGCACCATCGCCCAGACCGGGAGCCGCCGGCCGGCCACCGGCGGCGGGACGACGGCGGTGCTCAGCGGCCCAGGACCTCGCGCAGCGCGGCGAGCACGAGGGCGACCGTGTCCGGGCGCGCGTTGTGGCCCATCAGCCCGATCCGCCAGACCGTGGCCGCGTGGGCGCCGACGCCGCCGCCGATCTCCAGGTCGTAGCGCTCGAGCAGCTCCTTGCGCACGGCCGCGGAGTCCACGCCGTCGGGCACCCGCACGGTGGTGAGCTCCGGCAGCCGGTGCCCCTCGGCGGCGAACAGCTCCAGGCCCATCTCCTGCAGGCCCTCGTGCAGCAGCCGGCCGGCCTCGGCGTGCCGGGCGTGCACCGCCTCCAGGCCCTCGTCGAGGATCCGGCCGAGCCCGGCGTGCAGCGACACGACCATCCCGGTCGGCGCGGTGTGGTGGTAGGTGCGGCCACCCGACCCGGCCGCCTCCCCCGCGTAGCCGCCGAGCATGCCGAGGTCGAGGTACCAGCTGCGCGGCTTCTCGACCCGCCGCTCCCACGCGCGGTCGGAGATGGTGAACGGCGCCAGCCCGGGCGCGACGCCGAGGCACTTCTGCGAGCCGGAGTAGGCGAGGTCCACGCCCCAGTCGTCCAGCCGCACCGGGATGCCGCCGAGTGAGGTCACGCAGTCGGCGAGCAGCAGCGCGTCGCCCTTGCCGGCCGCGAGCGGTTCCAGGTCCGACAGCACGCCGGTCGAGGTCTCCGCGTGGACGGCGGCGATGAGCTTCGGCGCCGGGTGCGCCTCCAGGACCCGGGAGGCGTCCACGGGCCGGCCCCACTCGTGGTCCACGCGCACCACCTCGGCGCCGCACCGCGCGGCGACGTCGACCATCCGCTCGCCGAACAGCCCGTTGACCGCCACGACGACGACGTCGCCCGGGCCCACGGTGTTGACGAACGCCGCCTCCATCCCCGCCGACCCGGTGGCCGACAGCGGCAGCGTGCGCCGGTTGGCCGTGCCGAACACCGTGCGCAGCCGGTCGGAGGTCTCGTCCAGGACGCCGAGGAACACCGGGTCGAGGTGGCCGAGCAGCGGCTGCCCGAGGGCGACCGTCGCCTCCGGGTAGGGGTTGGAGGGGCCGGGACCGAGCAGGGTGCGGGCGCGCAGCGGCATGCGCCGCACCCTAGGACCGGCCTCCGGCGGCCGCTCCCCGACACCCCACGGCCCGGGTGCGCCGAGGATGGGCCGGTGAGCACCGACGACCGGACCACCGACGACGCACCGGGCGCGCCGCGGCGCGAGGAGGCCGCCGCGATGTGGGCGGCGTACACGGCGGGCCGCCCGGCCGGCGGCCCGCCCGAGGACGAGCCGCCCGTCGAGCGCTTCGGCGACAGCCGCGCGCTCGCCGACGAGCTGATCGGGCTGGTGCTCGCGGGCACCAAGCGGGCCACCGCGGGCCTGGTCGCCGACTTCGCGCAGGCGGGCGAGCCGCTGCCCCGCATCGGCGGGCACTGGATCGCCTGCGACGGCGAGGGCCGCCCGCGCGCGGTCCTGCGCAGCACCGAGCTGCGCGTCGGCCGGCTGGACAGCGTCGACGACGCCTTCGCGTGGGACGAGGGCGAGGACGACCGCACCCGCGCGAGCTGGCTCGAGGGCCACCTGCGCTACTTCACCCGCACGCAGGCAGCCCGCGGGCAGGCCTGGGACGACGCGCTCGAGGTCGTGTTCGAGCGCTTCCGCGTCGTCTGGCCGCCCGAGGTGGCCGACCGGGCCGGCTGAGCAGCCGGCCCGGCCGCGCCCTCACCTCGTCGGGTCGCTCGGGCCGGGGGCGCCGGGCTCGCCGGGGAGCGCGGGCTCGTCGGCGGTCGCGTCGATGCCCGCCTCCTTGCGCTGCGCGTCGGTGATCGGCGTCGGCGCGCCGGTCAGCGGGTCGTAGCCGGCGCCGGTCTTCGGGAACGCGATGACCTCGCGGATCGAGTCGACCCCGGCCAGCAGCGCGGTCAGCCGGTCCCAGCCGAGCGCGGCGCCGGCGTGCGGCGGCGGGCCGTAGGCGAACGCCTCGAGGAAGAACCCGAACCGCTCGCGGGCCTCCTCGCGGGACATGCCGAGGGTCTCGAACACCCGCTCCTGCAGCTCCGGGTCCGCGATCCGGACCGAGCCGCTGGCCAGCTCGTTGCCGTTGACGACGAGGTCGTAGGCGTCGGACAGCGCGTTCGCCCTGTCCTCGGCGAACCGCTCCCGCCACTCCGGGGTGGGCGAGGTGAACGGGTGGTGCATGAACGTCCAGTCGCCGTCCTCGGTCTCCTCGAACATCGGGAAGTCGACGACGAACAGGAACGACCACGACCCCGGCTCGATGAGCTCCAGCCGCTTGGCGATCTCGTTGCGCGCCGCACCCAGCAGCTCCTGGGAGGACCGGCGCGGGCCCGCGGCGAAGAACACGCAGTCCCCGGGGTTCGCGCCCACGGCGGCCACGAGCCCCTCACGCTCGGCGTCGGAGATGTTCTTGGCCACCGGGCCGCCGAGGGTGCCGTCCTCGGCGACGGTCACGTAGGCCAGGCCGCGGTAGCCGCGCGAGCGGGCCCAGTCCTGCCAGGCGTCGAACGCCCGCCGCGGCTGCGAGCCGCCGCCGGGCATGACCACCGCGCCCACGTAGGGCGCCTGGAACACCCGGAACGGCGTGTCGGCGAAGAACTCCGTCAGCTCGGTGAGCTCGATGCCGAAGCGCAGGTCGGGCTTGTCCGAGCCGAACCGGTCCATCGCCTCGCGGTAGGTCATCCGCGGGATCTCGGGCACGTCGTAGGAGGCCAGCTCCCGCCACAGCGCGCGGACGACGTCCTCCACCACGGCCAGGACGTCGTCGCGCTCGACGAAGCTCATCTCGAAGTCGAGCTGGGTGAACTCCGGCTGCCGGTCGGCGCGGAAGTCCTCGTCCCGGAAGCAGCGGGCGATCTGGTAGTAGCGCTCCAGCCCGCCGATCATCAGCAGCTGCTTGAACAGCTGCGGGGACTGCGGCAGGGCGTACCACTTGCCCGGCTGCAGCCGCACCGGCACGAGGAAGTCGCGCGCGCCCTCGGGGGTCGAGCGGGTGAGGTCCGGCGTCTCCACCTCGGTGAAGCCGTGGCCGGCCATGACGCCGCGGGCGATCCGGTTGACCTCGCTGCGCAGCCGCAGGATCCGGGCCGGGCCCTGCCGGCGCAGGTCGAGGTAGCGGTACTTGTAGCGGACGTCGTCGCTGGCGGCCTGGTCGGTCTCGATCGGGAACGGCAGCGGCGCCGCGGGCGACAGCACCCGCAGCTCGGCGGCGGCCACCTCGATCTCGCCGGTGGGCAGCTCGGGGTTCTCGTTGCCCGCCGGCCGCTGCCGGACCTCGCCGGTCACCAGTACGCAGAACTCGTTGCGGAGGGCGTGCGCCTCCTCCTCGCGGACGACGACCTGGACGTAGCCCGAGGCGTCGCGCAGGTCGACGAAGACGACGCCGCCGTGGTCGCGCCGGCGGGCCACCCAGCCGGCGAGGGTGACGGTGGAACCGGCGTCGGACGCGCGCAGCGTGCCGGCGTCGTGGGTGCGGAGCACTGGGGTCTCTCTCTCAGGGGATGGGGGGTGTCACCAGCGGTCGTGCACGTGCTGCCGGATGCGCTCGTCGTAGAGCCGCTCGAGGTCGGCGAGCTCGGCGTCGGTGAGCGGCGCGAGCCCGGCGGCGGCGACGTTCGACCGCACCTGCTCCACCGAGCGGGCGCCGGGAATCACGCAGGTGACGCCGGGCTGCTGGACCACCCAGCGCAGCGCCACCTGGGCCGGCACCCGGCCGCCGCAGATCGCGGTGAACTCCCGCGCGGCGGCCACGCCGACCTCGTAGGGCACGCCGGCGAAGGTCTCGCCGACGTCGAAGGCCTCGCCCTGGCGGTTGTAGTTGCGGTGGTCGTCGGCGCCGAACGTCGTCGACTCGTCGTACTTCCCCGACAGCAGGCCGCTGGCCAGCGGCACCCGCGCCAGGATGCCGACGCCGCGCGCGGCCGCCGCCGGCAGCAGCTCCTCCAGCGGCTTGCGGCGGAAGACGTTGAGGATCACCTGGATGGTCGCCACGCCGGGGTGCTCCAGGGCGGTGAGCCCCTCGGCGACGGTCTCCACCGACACGCCGTAGGCCGCGATCGCGCCGTCCTCGACGAAGGAGTCGAGCGCGTCGTACACCCGCTGGTCGGAGTAGACCGCGGTCGGCGGGCAGTGCAGCTGCACCAGGTCGAGGGTGTCGACGCCGAGGTTGCGCCGCGACCGGTCGATCCAGGCCCGCAGGTTCTCCGGCGTGTACTGCGCCGCCTCGAACGGGTCGGCGCGGCGGCCGGCCTTGGTGGCCACGAACGGTCGCTCCGACCGGGTGGCCAGCGCCTTGCGGATGCGCTCCTCGCTGCGGCCGTCGCCGTAGACGTCGGCGGTGTCGAGCAGCGTCACGCCGGCGTCGAGGGCGGCGTCGAGGACCCCGCCCGCGGTCTCCTCGTCGACGTCGCCCCAGTCACCGCCCAGCTGCCACGTGCCCAGGCCGACGACGCCGACCTCCGCGCCGGTCCGTCCGAGGGGTCGGGTCTCCATCACTCACTCACCGCAGCTCTCAGCGCCTCGAACAGGTCACCCACGGGGACGGCGCGCTGCTCCCCCGTGCGCAGGTCCTTCAGCTGGCCGACGCCCTCGGCCAGGTCCCGCTCGCCGACGACGACCGCGTGCGAGGCACCCGACCGGTCGGCGGCCTTCATCGCGCCCTTGAGCCCGCGGTCGCCGTAGACGGTGTCCGCGGACACGCCGGCCTCGCGCAGCTGCCCGACCAGCCGGACCGCCAGCCGCTTGGCGTCGGCGCCCAGCGGCACGACGAACGCCTGCACGCCGGGGGCGGCGGCCACGTCGAGCCCCTCGGCCTGCACGGCCAGCAGCGTCCGGTCGACGCCGACGGCGTAGCCGATGCCGCTCACGTCCGGGCCGCCGAGCGCCGCGGACAGCCCGTCGTAGCGGCCGCCGCCGCCGATCGCCGACTGTGCGCCCAGCCCGTGGTGCACGAACTCGAACGTCGTCTTCGTGTAGTAGTCCAGCCCGCGCACCAGCCGAGGCGCCTCGGTCCAGGTCACGCCGAGGTCGGTGAGGTGCTGGCGGACGGCGTCGTAGTGCGCCTTCGTGGAGTCCGACAGGTGGTCGACCATCAGCGGGGCGTCGTCGAGCTGGGCCTGCACCTCGGGCCGCTTGTCGTCGAGCACCCGCAGCGGGTTGATCTCCGCCCGGCGCCTCGTCTCCTCGTCGAGGTCCAGCTTCTCCAGGTACGCGACGAGCAGCTCGCGGTACTGCGGCCGGCAGGTCGAGTCGCCCAGCGAGGTGAGCAGCAGCTCGAAGTCGGTGAGCCCGAGGTCGCGGAAGCCCTGCACGCCCAGCGCCACCACCTCGGCGTCGAGTGCGGGGTCGTCGACGCCGAGCGCCTCCATGTCGACCTGCGTGAAGTGCCGGTAGCGGCCGGCCTGCGGGCGCTCGTAGCGGAACGCCGAGCCCACCGTCCACAGCTTCACCGGCAGCGGGCCGGTGTGCAGCCGGTGCTCGATGAACGCCCGCATGAGCCCGGCGGTGAGCTCGGGGCGCAGCGTGAGCGAGCGGCCGCCGCGGTCGTCGAAGGTGTACATCTCCTTCGTCACGACGTCGGTGGACTCCCCCACGCCGCGGGAGAACACCGCGGTCTCCTCGAACACCGGCGTCTCGACGTAGCCGTAGCCGGCCCGCCGCAGCGGCGCGGTGAGCGTCTCGCGGACGGCGAGGAAGCGCGCCGAGTCCGGCGGGAGGACGTCGAAGGTCCCCTTGGGCGCGGACAGCCCCGTCACAGACCCCGTCCCTTCGGTGCGCTCGCGGCCTCGGCCAGGTACGGGTTGGTCGCCCGCTCGCGTCCGATCGTCGTCGCCGGGCCGTGGCCGGGGAGCACGACGGTCTCGTCGTCCAGCGGCAGGACCACCTCGCGCAGCGAGGTGAGCATGGCCTCCCAGGAACCGCCGGGCAGGTCCACCCGGCCGACCGACCCGGCGAACAGCACGTCGCCGGCCAGCAGCCCGGGGGCGCCGCCGAACTCACTGCCGAGGTCGAGGGAGAAGACCACCGAGCCCTGCGTGTGGCCGGGCGCGTGGCGGACGGTCAGCTCGACGCCGGCCAGCGAGAGCACGGCGCCGTCGTCGAGCGGCTTCACCTCGGTGGGGTCGGGCAGCCGGACGCCGGTGATCAGCGGCGCCAGGGCCGGGCCGTGCCAGCGCGCGGGGTCGGCGAGCATGCCGGAGTCGTCGGGGTGCAGGTAGGCCGGGATGTCGTAGCCCTCGCAGACGGGCAGCACGGAGAAGGTGTGGTCGAGGTGGCCGTGGGTCAGGACGACGGCGACCGGCTTGAGGCCGTCGTCGGCGAGCATCCGGGCCAGCGGCTCCACCGCGTCCATGCCCGGGTCGACGACGACGCACTCCTGGCCGGGCCCGGGGGCGACGGCGTAGCAGTTGGTGCCGAAGGCGCCGGCCGGGAACGAGCGGATGAGCACCCGTGCAGGTTACGCGGGGGATCGGGGCCGCTCCGGTCCGGCAACCGAGGGTCCACAGGAGCGGCACCTACACTCGCGGATCGACCAGCGGGGAGACCGCGGAGCGCGGCCGAGGCCGGATCCGGACCCCGCGGAACGTCCCGTCCGTCCGAGGAGTGTCCCGACCGTGCCGACCAACAAGCAGCGGCGGGTTGCCGCCCAGCGCCGCCTGCAGCGCCAGCTCGAGCGGCGCGCCGAGCTCGCCCGCAAGCGCCGTCGCAACCTGCTCGTCGTGGTGACCGTGATGGCCGTCGTGCTCGTCGCCGGGGCGGTGGCCCTGGTGGCCGGGCTCGGCGGGGACGACGACGACAGCGCCCAGGCCGCCGCCAGCAGCAGCTCGGCGGCCGCCGAGGGCAGCGAGGCGACCGCGGCCCCGGCGGTCACCAACGCCGACGGCACCGTCACCTGCACGTACGCGCCCGACACGTCCGGCAACCCGAACCTGACCGACGTCGGCACCCCGCCGGACCCGGCCTCCACCCCCGCCAGCGGCACGGTGCAGCTGCTCATGAGCACCGACCAGGGCGACGTCCCCCTGACCCTGGACCGCGCGAAGGCCCCGTGCGCCGCGGCGAGCTTCGCCTTCCTGGCCTCGCAGCAGTTCTTCGACGGCAGCACCTGCCACCGCGAGGTCAACCAGCCGACCTTCGGCGTCCTGCAGTGCGGCGACCCGACCGGCACCGGCTCCGGCGGCCCGGCCTACAAGTTCGCCGAGGAGGTCACGCCGGAGACGACCTACCCGCGCGGCACGATCGCCATGGCCAACAGCGGCTCCCCCGGCTCCACGGGCAGCCAGTTCTTCCTCTGCTTCGTCGACACCGACCTGCCGCCGGACTACACCGCGGTCGGCACCGTGGACGAGGCGGGCCTCGCGGTGCTCGACACCGTCGCCGCGGCGGGCAACGACGGCTCCTTCGAGCCGAGCCCCGGCGGCGGCGCGCCGAACCTCCCGGTGACCATCACCTCGATGACCGTCGTCGCGTGAGGCCGGCCCGGGCGGGCGCCGGTCTCACGGGCGCCCTGCTGGCGCTGTCGGCCTGCACGAGCACGGTCCCCGGCTCGGCGTCGCCGGTCCCCGACGGGACCGGCGACGCCGCCGGCGGCGGTGCGGGCGCCGCGACGGTCGCCTGCGAGTGGGTGGCCGCCCGGTCCGGCAACCCCTACGCCGTGGAGGTCCCCCCGCCCGACGACGAGGTGCCCGCCGAGGGCACCGCGGCGCTGCGGATGACCACCAGCCTGGGCGAGCTCGTCCTCACCCTGGACCGGGCCGGCGCCCCCTGCGCGGCGGCGAGCATGCTCCACCTGGCCGCGCGGGGCTTCTTCGACGGCTCCTCCTGCCACCGCGAGGTCGACAGCGAGGGCCTGCAGGTGCTGCAGTGCGGCGACCCGACCGGCACCGGGGCCGGCGGGCCCACCTACGCCTTCCCCACCGACGTCGACGGCGGCGAGACCTACCCCCGCGGCACGGTCGCGATGGCCAACAGCGGGCAGGGCCTCGACGGCAGCCAGTTCTTCCTCGTGTGGGGCGACAGCTCGCTGCCGCCGGACTACACCGTCGTCGGCAGGGTCGACGACGGCGGTCTGGCCGTCCTCGACGTCGTCGCGGCCCACGGCAACGACGGCTCGCTGGACCCCTCCCCCGGCGGCGGCGCCCCGACCGTCCCGGTGACGGTCACCTCGATGGCGCCCGTCGGCTAGTGGACGAAGGACCCCGTCCTCCCCACCCCTCGTGAGCTCGGGGCGGGGCCCGGGACGGGGCCGAAGGGCACACTCGTGGCGGTGACCGCCCGACCCGATGCCTACGCGGGGTTCCCGCCCGGGTTCTTCGCGCGCGACGACGAGCGGCCCGACGCGGAGTTCTACGGCCCGCCGCGGCTGGTCACCCACATCGACGACGCCGCGGTCGCCGCGGTCGGCGACCTCTACGCCGAGCTCGGCATCGACGGCGCGGCGCCGGTCCCCCGTCGGGTGCTGGACCTCATGTCCTCGTGGGTCTCGCACTTCCGCACCCCGCCGGCGGAGCTGGTGGTGCTCGGCATGAACGCCCGCGAGCTGGCCGCCAACCCCGCGGCCACCGAGCGGGTCGTGCGGGACCTCAACGCCGACCCGCGGCTGCCGCTGCCCGACGGCGACGTCGACGCCGTGGTGTGCTGCGTGTCGATCGACTACCTGACCCGGCCGATCGAGGTGCTCGCCGAGGCCGGGCGGGTGCTGCGTCCGGACGGGCCG
Source organism: Geodermatophilus sp. SYSU D00879 (assembly GCF_054050375.1). NCBI lineage: Bacteria > Bacillati > Actinomycetota > Actinomycetes > Geodermatophilales > Geodermatophilaceae > Geodermatophilus > Geodermatophilus sp. SYSU D00879. Next base: position 218,781 of record NZ_JBJGZF010000003.1, on the reverse strand, counting down.
CTGGCGGTCACCTTCTCGAACCGCTGCTTCCCCACCAAGGCCGTGCACGGCTGGCTGGCCACGACCGACGAGCAGCACGGCGCGCTGGTCGCCGAGCTGGTCCGGCGCACCGGGCTGTTCGCCGAGCCGGAGGTGTCGCTGCGCACCCCGCCCGGCGCCGGGGACCCGCTGTACGCGGTGGTGGCCCTCAGGCGGTGACGCGCTCGACGTCGAAGACGCCCTCGACGTTGCGCACCGTCTGCAGCACCGCGCCCAGGTGCGCGGGGTCGGCCAGCTCGAAGGTGAACCGGCTGACCGCCACCCGGTCCCGGCTGGTCTGCACCGACGCCGAGAGGATGTTGACCCGCTCGTCGGCGAGTGCCTTGGTGACGTCGGAGAGCAGCCGGTGCCGGTCGAGCGCCTCGACCTGGATCGAGACGAGGAACACCGACCCGGGCTGGCTGGCCCACTCGACCTCGACCAGCCGCTCGCTCTTGCGCCGCAGGTCCGCGGCGTTGGTGCAGTCGGTGCGGTGCACGCTCACCCCGCCGCCGCGGGTGACGAAGCCGAGCACGTCGTCGCCGGGCACCGGGGTGCAGCACTTGGCGAGCTTGGCCCAGACGTCGCTCATCCCGTGGACGACGATCCCGGGGTCGCCGCTGGCCGGGCGCCGGTGCAGCGGCCGCCGGGTGGGGATCGCGGTCTCGGCGATGTCCTCGACCGCGCCCTCGGCGCCGCCCAGCGCGGTGATCAGCTTGTCGACCACCGAGGCCGCGGAGATCTGGTTCTCCCCCACCGCCGCGTACAGCGCGGTGACGTCGGCGTAGCGCAGGTCCTTGGCCAGCGTGACCAGCGCCTCGCCGCCGAGCAGCCGCTGAAGCGGCAGGCCGGCCTTGCGCATGGCCCGGGTCAGGGCCTCCTTGCCGGCCTCGACGGCGTCGTCGCGGCGCTCCTTGGTGAACCACTGGCGGATCTTGGTCCGCGCGCGGGAGGAGCCGACGAAGGACAGCCAGTCCTTCGAGGGGCCGGCCGTGGGCGAGCGGGAGGTGAAGATCTCGACGACGTCGCCGTTGGACAGCTTGCTGTCCAGGCTGACCAGCGTGCCGTTGACCCGGGCGCCGATGCACCGGTGGCCGACCTCGGTGTGCACCGCGTAGGCGAAGTCCACCGGCGTCGACCCGCCGGGCAGGCTCATCACGTCGCCCTTGGGCGTGAAGACGAAGACCTCCTGCGGACCGAGGTCGTAGCGCAGGGTCTCGAGGAACTCGCCGGGCTCCTGGGCCTCGCGCTGCCAGTCCAGCAGCTGGCGCAGCCACAGCATGTCGTCGGGCGTGCCGACCTTCGAGGCGCCGAACTCGCCGGGGCCGGGCTTGCCGCCCTGCCGCGCCTTCTCCTTGTACTTCCAGTGCGCGGCGATGCCGTACTCGGCGGTGCGGTGCATGTCGTGCGTGCGGATCTGCAGCTCGACCGGCTTGCCCTGCGGACCGATCACCGTCGTGTGCAGCGACTGGTACATGTTGAACTTCGGCATCGCGACGAAGTCCTTGAAGCGCCCGGGCACCGGCTGCCAGTGCGCGTGCATGATGCCCAGCGCCGCGTAGCAGTCGCGGACGGTGTCGACCAGGATCCGGATGCCGACCAGGTCCCAGATGTCGGTGAAGTCCCGGCCGCGGACGATCATCTTCTGGTAGATCGAGTAGTAGTGCTTGGGCCGGCCGGTGACGACGGCCTGGATGCCGGCGGCCTTTAGCTGCTCGGTGACCGCCGCGGTCACCTCGGCCAGGTAGGTGTCGCGGGACGGCGCCCGCTCGGCCACCAGCCGGACGATCTCGTCGTAGCGCTTGGGGTAGAGCGTGGCGAACGCGAGGTCCTCGAGCTCCCACTTGATGGTGTTCATGCCCAGCCGGTGGGCCAGCGGGGCGAGGATCTCCAGCGTCTCGCGCGCCTTCTTCTCCTGCTTCTCCGGCGGGAGGAAGCGCAGCGTGCGCATGTTGTGCAGCCGGTCGGCGAGCTTGATGACCAGCACCCGCGGGTCGCGGGCCATCGCGACGATCATCTTGCGGATCGTCTCGGCCTGGGCGGCGTCGCCCAGCTTCACCTTGTCGATCTTGGTGACGCCGTCGACGAGGTGGGCGACCTCGGGGCCGAAGTCCGCGCTGATCGCCTCGAGGGTCTTGCCGGTGTCCTCGACGGTGTCGTGCAGCAGCGCGGCGACCAGCGTCGTGGTGTCCATCCCGAGCCCGGCGAGCACGGTGGCCACGGCCAGCGGGTGGGTGATGTAGGGGTCGCCGCTCTTGCGCTTCTGGGTGGCGTGCGCGGCCTCGGCGACGTCGTAGGCCCGCTGCAGCAGCCCGAGGTCGGCCTTGGGGTGGCTCTGCCGGTGCAGCGCGGCCAGCGGCTCGAGCACCGGGCGGACCTCGCTGCGCTGGCCCGCGACGATGCGGCGGGCCAGCCGGTCGCGCACCCGGCGCGGGCGGGCGGGGGCGCCCTCCTCCGGCGGCTCGCTGCCGACGTCGTCGGGGCGGCGGACCAGCGGCCGGGACGGCAGCGGGGCGCGCTCGTCCTGCGGCGGGGCGGGGTCCTCCTCGGGCCGCGCGCCAGCCACGCGGGTGGCGGGCGCGTCGGGTGCCACGGCGACTCCTGCGGGAGCAGAGGAGGAACGACCAGCACCATGCTAGCCGCGCCCGCCAGGGGCGCGGCCGCGCCGGGCCGGGGCTCCTCCTCAGGTGGTCCAGAGGGTGTGCACGGCGTGCGGGGCGAGCCGCTCGCGCCCGCCCAGGGCGGCCAGCTCGACGACCACCGACACCGCCGTCACCACGCCGCCGAGCTCCTCGACCAGCGCGACGGAGGCCGCCAGCGTGCCGCCGGTGGCGAGCACGTCGTCGACCAGCAGCACCCGCTGCCCGGGGTGCAGCGAGTCGGTGTGCATCTCGACGGTCGCGGTGCCGTACTCGAGCACGTAGTCCGCGGCGATCCGCTCCCGGGGCAGCTTGCCGGCCTTGCGCACCGGCACGACGCCGACGCCAGCGTGCAGCGCGACCGCCGCGGCCAGCAGGAACCCGCGGGCCTCGACGCCGACGACGACGTCGAAGCCCGGGTCGCCGGGGCGGCCGTCGTCGGTGTGCGCGACCGCCGCCGCGCGCGGGTCCACGAGCACCGGCGCGGCCAGGCCCTCCACCATGCGGCGGAAGGCCGGGCCGTCGGCGAAGACCGGCGTGAGGTCGCGGAACACGACCCCCGGCTCGGGGAAGTCCGGGACGTCGACGGCCAGGGAGGCGATGAGCTCGTCGAGGGGCGGCAGCGCCTCGGCGGTGCTCACCGGCGCTTCTTCGTCCCGCCCGGCCGCTGCGGCCGGACGCCCGGGCGCGGCGCCGCGGTGGCGCCGCGCGGCCGGGCGGCGTCGGGACCGACCGAGGCCGGCGACTCGACGACGACGTCGGCCTCCGCCGGGCCCAGCGATCCGGCGTCCCGCTCGGCGAGGGCCACCCCGCCGCCGGCGGCGCCGCCGCGGGCCCGGCGGGCGCTGGCGACCGGCCCGGCCGAGGCGCGGGCGCCCTGGCGGGCGGCGGCCGACCGGCGGGCGAGCACCCGCTTGCGCAGCGCGACGACCTCGGGCTCGCGCTCCTTGAGGTCGGCGACGATCGGCGTGGCCAGGAAGATCGACGAGTAGGCGCCCGCCGCGAGGCCGACGAACAGCACCAGCGCGAGGTCCTTGAGCGTGCCGACGCCGAGCAGGCCCGCGCCGACGAACAGCAGCCCGGCCACCGGCAGCAGCGCGATCACCGACGTGTTGATCGAGCGCATGAGGGTCTGGTTGACCGCGAGGTTGGCCGCCTCGCCCCAGGTCATGCGCGCGGTCTGCGCCAGGCCGCGGGTGTTCTCGTCGACCTTGTCGAAGACGACGACGGTGTCGTAGAGGGAGAACCCGAGGATGGTCAGCAGGCCGATGATCGTCGACGGCGTGACCTCGAAGCCGACCAGCGAGTAGACGCCGGCGGTGACCACGAGGTCGTGCAGCAGCGCGGCGATGGCGCCGATGGCCATCTTCGGCTGGAACCGGATGGCCAGGAACGCGATGACCGCGGCGAGGAACACCGCGAGCGCGATGAGCGCCTGGTCGGTGATGTCCTGGCCCCACTCGGCGCTCACCGACTCGGGGCTGACGGCGCCCGCGTCCACGCCGGCGGCGCCGGCCACCGCCTCGACGACCGCCCGCTCGCCGTCGTTGTCCAGCGCGCCGGTGCGCAGCAGGATCTCGTCGCCGCCGACCACCTGCGCCGAGGCGACGTCGGCGCCGGCGTCGGTGGCGGCCTCGCGCACCTGCTCCAGCTGCTCGGTGCCGCCCGGCACCCGGAAGCTGTTGCCACCGGCGAAGTCGATGCCGAAGTTGAAGCCGCGGAACACCATCGAGGCGATGCAGACCAGCACGACCACCGCGGTGACCTTGTAGATCAGCCGGCTGCGACCCACGACGTCGAGGCCGGCCTCGCCGTTGTAGAGCCGGTGCGCCAGGGAGGCCCGGCGCTCGGGACGGCGGGTCGCGCTGCCCTCCGCGGGCAGGCCGGCGTCGGCGAGCGCGGCGTCGTCGGCCGCCGCGGCGGCGTCCTCGGCGGCCGACGCGTCGGCCGCGCGGGCCTCGTCGGCCTCGGTGCCCACCGGCACCGGTGTGTCCTGCTCGCGGCTCATGCCCTGCTCCTGTCCTGCGACGCACGGGTGCCCGCCGCGGCGCCGACCAGCTCGCGCTCCGCGCGGACGGACGGGGCCGCCGAGCGCAGCGACCGGTCGACCTGGCCGAGCCCGGAGAACCGGCTCGACCCGAACGACCGGAACCGGGCGAGCACGGCCATCAGCGGGTGGGTGAAGAGGAAGACGACGACCAGGTCCAGGACCGTGGACAGGCCGAGGGTGAACGCGAAGCCCTTCACGTCACCGATGGCCAGCCAGTAGAGGATCGCCGCGGCGAGGAAGCTGACCGCGTCGGCCGAGAGGATCGTGCGGCGGGCGCGGACCCAGGCGCGCGGCACCGCCGAGCGCAGCGTCCGGCCCTCGCGGATCTCGTCCTTGAGCCGTTCGAAGTAGACGACGAACGAGTCGGCGGTGATGCCGATGGCCACGATGAACCCGGCGATGCCGGCGAGGCTCAGCGTGAAGCCGATCTCGCGGCCGAGCAGCACCAGGCTCGCGTAGACGACGACCGCCGACAGGATGAGGCTGGCGATCATCACCAGGCCGAGCAGCCGGTAGTAGACCAGCGCGTAGACGAAGACCAGCGCGATGCCGATGGCGCCGGCGATCAGGCCCGCCTGCAGCTGCTCGGCGCCGAGCTCGGTGGAGATCGACTGGGCGGTGGCCTGGGTGAAGGTCAGCGGCAGCGCGCCGTAGCGCAGCTGGTTGGCCAGTTCCTCGGCGCTCTGCTGGTCGAACGAGCCGGTGATCGTCGTCTGGCCGTTGATCGCGCCCTGGATGGTGGGCGCGGACACGACCCGGCCGTCGAGGGTGAAGGCGACGTTGGTGCCGACGTTGGCGGCGGTGTACTCCGCCCAGGTGGCGCGGCCCTCGGAGTTGAAGTCCAGCAGCACGACCCACTCACCGGTGGTCTGCTGCGTGCCGGCGCTGGCGTCGGCGATCTCGGTGCCCTCGATGATCGTGGGGCCGAGCAGGTACTTCTGGGTGCCGTCCTCGCTGCAGGCCGCGACGTAGTCGTCCGGGCGGGCCACCTCGCTGGTGGTGTCCTCGGGGTCGCAGGTCAGCGTCGCGTACTGCGCCGCGGCCTCCTCCTGGGTCACCGCCGGGCGGTCCTGGTCGAGCGCGGGGTCGCTCACCGCGCCGTCGCTCGGGGTGGCGGAGTCCGTCGTCCCGGTGTCGGTCGGGGTGGCCGCGTCGGTCGGCGCCGCGCTGTCGGTGGGGGCCGCGCTGTCGGTGGGGGCCGCGCTGTCCGTCGGCGTCGCGCCGTCGGTGGGCGTGGCGGAGTCGCTCGGCGTGGCGGAGTCGGTGCTCTCGGCGGGGGCGGCCGCCTCGGGGCCGGTCACCACCGGGCGGAACCGCAGCTGGGCGGTCTGGCCCAGCTCACGGGCCTGCTCGCCGTCGTCGCCGGGCACCGAGATGACGATGTTCGCGTCGCCCTCGGTGACCACCTCGGCCTCGGCGACGCCGAGGCCGTTGACCCGCTGCTCGATGATCTGGCGGGCGAGCTCGAGGTCCTCGGGCGCCGGCGCCTGCCCGTCGGGCGTGCGCGCGGTCAGCGTGACCGTGGTCCCGCCGCGCAGGTCCAGGCCGAGCTGGGGGGTGCGGTCGGAGCCGGTGAGGAAGATCAGGCCGTACATGACGGCCACGATCAGGACCAGCGCGCCGAAGTAGCGGCGCGCCGGCAGGGCGCGGTTGGCCACGGGTCCTCCGTCAGAGGGTCTTGCCGGTGGGGCCGTCGCCCGGCCGGTCGTCCCGGAGCGTGGTCTCGTCCGGGGCGGGCTCGACCACGGTGTCCCCGGTCGCCACCGGGCCGGGCACCTCGCCGGCCACCGGGCGGACCTGGAGGACCGCCTGCCGGGCGTAGGTCACGACGACGCCCGGGGCGATCTGGACCTGGATGGTGGCCGGGTCGTCGAGACCGGCCACCGTGCCGTGCACGCCGCCGGCCATGGTGACCGGCACGCCGATCGCCAGCGCCGACTGCGTCTGGTTCTGCTGGCGCTTGCGGGCCCGCGCGGGGAGCACGACCAGCGCCACGAACGCCAGCACGAGCAGGAGCAGGGGGAACAGTTCCACGACGGGAGTGCCTCTCTACCGCGCCGGTTGCGCGCGGTCGGTGCGGCCCGGGTCGGGACCGCTCGGGTACGTCGGTCGTGGCGCGCGGGGCACCGTCCGCGCCGACACGGGATCGCACGGCCGGGACCGGTCGGCCCGGGGAGGGCCGAGTTGCGCGCCAGCGCCGATGAGTCTAGGCGTCGAACAGGGGTTCCGACGACGCGCCCGGGTCACGCGGGACGGCTGTGACACCCCCGAGGGGGATACCGCCGCGCGGCACCGGGTGGCCGAGGTGCCGCCAGGCCGCCTCGGTGGCCACCCGCCCGCGGGGGGTGCGGGCGAGCAGCCCGGCGCGGACGAGGAACGGCTCGCACACCTCCTCGACGGTGCTCGGCTCCTCGCCCACCGCGACCGCCAGCGTGGACACACCGACCGGCCCGCCGGAGAAGCGCACGACGAGCGCCTCGAGCACCGCCCGGTCCAGCCGGTCCAGGCCCAGGTCGTCGACGTCGTAGAGCGCCAGCGCGGCCTGCGCGACCGCGCGGGTGACCCGGCCGTCGGCCTCGACCTCGGCGTAGTCGCGCACCCGGCGCAGCAGCCGGTTGGCGATGCGCGGCGTCCCGCGGGAGCGGCCGGCGATCTCGGCCGAGCCGTCGTCGGTGAGCTCGACGCCGAGCAGCGCGGCGCTGCGGGCGAGCACCTGCTGCAGCTCGGCCGGCTCGTAGAACTCCATCTGCCCGACGAAGCCGAACCGGTCGCGCAGCGGCCCGGTCAGCAGCCCCGCGCGGGTGGTGGCGCCGACCAGGGTGAACGGGTTGATCTCCAGCGGGATCGCGGTGGCGCCGGGCCCCTTGCCGACGACGACGTCGACCCGGAAGTCCTCCATCGCCATGTACAGCAGTTCCTCGGCGGGCCGCGCGATGCGGTGGATCTCGTCGATGAACAGCACGTCGCCGGGGCCGAGGTTGGACAGCATCGCGGCGAGGTCGCCGGAGCGCTCGATCGCCGGGCCGCTGGTGATCTTCACCGAGGTGCCGAGCTCCGAGCCGATGATCAGCGCGAGGCTGGTCTTGCCGAGCCCGGGCGGACCGGACAGCAGCACGTGGTCCGGCGGCCGGCCCCGGCGCTTGGCGCCCTCGAGGACCAGCGCGAGCTGGCGGGCGACCTTGGGCTGGCCGATGAAGTCGTGCAGCGAGTGCGGCCGCAGCGCGGACTCGACCACCCGCTCCTCGTCCCCGGCCTGCGGGGAGACGGCGAAGTCGCGGCTGATGCCGGACTCCACCTCGCCGGTCAGCGACCGGTCGAACGGGGCGCTCACGCGTCCTCCTCGCTGGCGCTCGTCGGCCGCGTGCGCGGCGCTGCTCTGCTCATCGGTTCGCTCGCACGCTCGCTCACGCCCGGCCCAGCAGCTGCAGCGCCTGGCGCAGCAGCAGCGCGACGTCGACCCGGCCGGTGCTGGTGAGCTGCTCCTCGGCGACCGGCGCGAGGGCGGTGAGGGCGGTGTCGGCCTCCTTGGTGGACCAGCCGAGCCCGACCAGCGCCGAGGACAGCTGGTCGCGCCAGGGCGCCACCGGGGTGACCGGCGCGAGGCCGGCCGGGGCGGGTCCGTCGAGCTGCGTGTCGGTGGTGGTCGAGCCCAGCCGGTCGCGCAGCTCGAGGATCAGCCGCTCGGCCCCCTTCTTGCCGATGCCGGGCACCTGGGTGAGCGCCTTGACGTCGGCCATGGACACCGCGCGGCGGACCTCGCGCGGCGGGTGGATGGCCAGCACCGCCTGCGCCAGCCGCGGGCCGACGCCGTTGGCGGTCTGCAGCAGCTCGAACAGCTGCCGCTCGTCGTCGTCGGCGAAGCCGTAGAGGGTGAGGGAGTCCTCGCGCACGACCAGGCTGGTGGCCAGGCGGGCGTCCTCCCCGACGGTGAGGCGGGCGATGGTGCCGGGCGTGCACTGCACGGCCAGGCCGATGCCGCCGACCTCGACGACCGCGCCCTCGGGGCCGACCGCGGCGACCCGGCCGCTCACCGAGGCGATCACCGGGACACCCCCTGCCAGCGGGGCAGCGTCCGCTGCACCACCGGCGCGCCGATGCCGCCGGCGATCGCCGCGACCCGCAGCCGGTCCTGGGCCGGGCCGCGCCACACGTGGCAGACCGCCAGTGCCAGGGCGTCGGCGGCGTCGGCCGGCTTGGGGGCCGACGCCAGCCCCAGCACCCGGGTGACCATCAGGGTGACCTGCTCCTTGTCCGCGCGGCCGTTGCCGGAGATGGCCGCCTTGACCTCGCTGGGCGTGTGCCAGGCGACCGGCCGGTCGGCCTGCGCCGCGGCCAGCGCCGCGACGCCGGCCGCCTGCGCGGTGCCGGTGGCGGTGCCCTTGTTGTTCTGGGTGAACACCCGCTCGATGGCCACGACGTCGGGCCGGTGCTCGCGCAGCAGCGCGGTGACCTGGGTGTGCAGCTCCAGCAGCCGCAGCTCCAGGTCCAGGTCCGCGGAGCTGCGGATTACCCCGACGCCCACGGCGGCCGGGCGCGCGCCGGGACGGCCGTCGACCACACCCCAGCCGCACCGGGTCAGCCCCGGGTCGATGCCGAGCACCCGCATGCCCGCTCCCCCTCTCACCGAACGCGTGTTCGACCGCAACCGTAACCGTCCCCGACGACGGCGCCGTCGCGCAACACGCAGGACGGTCCGGGGAGCGGTGCTCGGCCCCGGCCGTGCGCGGCGGGGAGGGAGAGGAGGAGCTCCCTCAGCCGACCTTCTCGAGCACCTCGTCGGAGACGTCGTAGTTGGCGTAGACGTTCTGGACGTCGTCGAGGTCCTCGAGCGCGTCGATGAGGCGGAACACCTTGCCGGCGCCCTCCTCGTCGAGCTCGACGGTGACGCTGGGCACGAACCCGGCCTCGGCGGAGTCGTAGTCGATGCCGGCGTCCTGCAGCGCGGTGCGGACGGCGACCAGGTCACCGGGCTCGGAGACGACCTCGAAGGTGTCGCCGAGGTCGCGGACCTCCTCGGCACCGGCGTCGAGGACCGCCACGAGGACGGTGTCCTCGTCGACGCCGTCGGCCTTGGGGACGACGACGACGCCCTTGCGGGTGAACAGGTAGGACACCGAGCCGGGGTCGGCCATCGAGCCGCCGTTGCGGGTCATCGCGGTGCGCACCTCGGAGGCGGACCGGTTGCGGTTGTCGGTGAGGCACTCGATGAGCACCGCGACGCCGCCGGAGCCGTAGCCCTCGTAGGTGATCGACTGGTACTCGACGCCGCCGGCCTCGGCGCCCGAACCGCGCTTGACCGCGCGGTCGATGTTGTCGTTGGGGACCGAGGACTTCTTCGCCTTCTGGATGGCGTCGTAGAGCGTCGGGTTGCCCGCGGGGTCACCGCCGCCGGTGCGCGCCGCGACCTCGATGTTCTTGATCAGCTTGGCGAACAGCTTGCCGCGCTTGGCGTCGATGGCGGCCTTCTTGTGCTTCGTGGTCGCCCACTTGGAATGGCCGCTCACTGTGCTCCTCCGAGGTCGGGGGCGCCGGCACCGGCGCCGCTGGGGACTGCGACCGCCCCGCCGACCGCGCGCCGCACGATCTCCACGAAGAACGCGTGGACCCGGGTGTCCCCGGTCAGCTCGGGGTGGAAGCTGGTGGCCACGACGTCGCCCTGGCGCACCGCGACGATCCTACCGTCGGCCGCTCCGCCCTCGACCCGCCCGAGGACCTGCACCCCCGGCCCGGCCTCCTCGACCCACGGCGCGCGGATGAACACGGCCGACAGCGGGCCGCCGGGCACGCCCTGCACCGCGACGCGCGACTCGAAGGAGTCGGCCTGCCGGCCGAAGGCGTTGCGCCGCACGGTGACGTCGAGGCCGCCGATCGTCTGCTGGCCGGGCGGGGCGTCGAGGAGCCGGTCGGCCAGCAGCACCAGCCCGGCGCAGGTGCCGTACACCGGCAGACCGCCGCGGACCGCGGCGCGCAGCGGCTCGAGCAGCCCGGTGCGGACGGCGAGGTTCGCCATCGTGGTCGACTCACCGCCGGGCAGGACCAGCCCGTCGACGGCGGCCAGCTCGGCGGGGCGCCGCACCGGCACCGCGTCCGCGCCGAGCCCGGTCAGGACCGCGAGGTGCTCACGGACGTCGCCCTGCAGCGCGAGCACCCCGATCCGGGGCGCGCTCACCAGCCGCGCGCGGCGAACCGCTGCGAGTCGGGCAGCGTGTCCACGTTGATCCCGACCATCGCCTCGCCCAGCCCGCGGGAGACCTTGGCGATCACGTCGGGGTCGTCGTGGAACGTCGTCGCCTGGACGATCGCGGCGGCGCGCCGGGCCGAGTCGCCGGACTTGAAGATCCCCGAGCCCACGAACACGCCCTCGGCGCCCAGCTGCATCATCATCGCCGCGTCGGCCGGGGTGGCGATGCCGCCGGCGGTGAACAGCACGACCGGCAGCTTCCCCGTGCGGGCCACCTCGGCCACCAGGTCGTGCGGCGCGCGCAGCTCCTTCGCCGCGACGAACAGCTCGGCCTCGTCGAGGGTGCCCAGCCGCCGGATGCCGGCCCGGATCGCCCGCACGTGCCGCGTCGCCTCGACGACGTTGCCCGTGCCCGCCTCGCCCTTCGACCGGATCATGGCCGCGCCCTCGGCGATCCGCCGCAGCGCCTCGCCCAGGTCGGTGGCGCCGCAGACGAACGGCACGGTGAACGCGTGCTTGTCGATGTGGTGCGCCTCGTCGGCCGGGGTGAGCACCTCGGACTCGTCGACGTAGTCGACCCCGAGGCTCTGCAGCACCTGCGCCTCGACGAAGTGCCCGATGCGGGCCTTGGCCATGACCGGGATCGAGACGGCGGAGACGATCCCGTCGATCATGTCGGGGTCGCTCATCCGCGCGATGCCGCCCTGCGCGCGGATGTCGGCGGGCACCCGCTCGAGCGCCATGACGGCGACGGCGCCGGCGTCCTCGGCGATCCTCGCCTGCTCGGGCGTGACGACGTCCATGATCACCCCGCCCTTGAGCTGCTCGGCGAGGCCGCGCTTGACGCGGGAGGTGCCGGTGACGGGGAGGGCGGTGGGGTCGGACACGACTGCTCCTGGGTGGTGCGGCGGGCAGGCCGCACGACCGCGCGGCCCGGCCCAGCGTAGGCGGGCTCAGCCGCGGGGCGTGCCGGCGCCCGTGGGGACCGCGTCCAGGCGGTCCTCGACGTCGAAGAACCGCGGCAGCGGCCGGCCGGCGTGCAGCCGCAGCAGCCGGGGCAGCCGCCGCTGGCGCAGCAGCGCGGTGTCCCGGACGGCGTCGTTGTAGAAGCGCCGGGCCAGGCCCATCCGGGCCTCGGCCTCGGCCAGCCCGGCGAGCAGCTCCGCGGGGACCCCCGGAAGCTCCGCCGGCAGCGCGCGCAGCTCCCGGCCCAGGGCGTTCTCGGCCAGCTCCCGGTCGCCGGCCGGCGTCCGCCGCGCCTCGTAGGCGGCGGTCTTCAGCCGGGTCGCGCGGTCCTCACCGAGCGCGGCGCTGTACCCGGAGCCCAGGTCCTCGGCCAGCGCCGCGCGGGAGCGCAGCCGGTCCTCGAGCACCGTCCGCGCGCGGGCGACCCGGGCCTCCAGCCGCCGCAGCCGGGTGAGCGTCCAGGCGGTCCAGGCCAGCACGAGGACGACGACGACCGCGGCGACGAGCATCCAGGCGCCGGGTGTCACCCGAGGCACGCTAGCGGCGGACGCGCCTCAGCAGGGAGGGCAACACCCCGTCGGTGGTGGCCGTCACCTCCGGCCACGCCTCGTCGTCGCCGGCCGTGACCTGCCCTGCGCCGGGGAGCACGACGGTCTCGTAGACGGCGAGCACCCGGCGGGCGACCACCTGCCAGTCGTAGCCCGCGGCCACCTCGCTGCCGGTCGCCGACAGCGCCGTCCGGCGGGCGGGGTCGGCGAGCAGGTCCGACAGCGCCCGCGCCAGCGCCGCGCTGTCCCCGCGACGCACCAGCACCCCGGCCGCGCCGTCCTCGAGCACCCGCGCGAACGCGTCGAGGTCGCTGGCCACGATCGGCGCGCCGGCGGCCATGGCCTCGATGAGCACCACGCCGAAGGACTCGCCGAGCAGGTTGGGCGCGCAGTAGACGTCCACCGAGCGCAGGAAGGCGGCCTTGTCGGCCTCGGGGATCTCGCCGAGCAGGACGACGTGCGCGCGCAGGTCCTCCCCCACCGCCTCGCGCAGGGCGTCGGGGTCGCCGCGGCCGGCCACCAGCAGCCGGGCGCCGGGGTGCTCCCGGACGACGGTCCGCATCGCCTCCAGCAGCACCGGCAGGCCCTTGCGGGGCTCGTCGTAGCGGCCGAGGAACCCGATCGTCGGCCCGTCGACGCCGCGCGCGGCCCCGGGCAGGGCCGGGCCCTCGGCGAAGAACCCGACGTGCACGCCGTTCGGGATGATCACCGCGTCGCCACCGAGGTGCTCGACCTGCACGCGGCGGGCGAAGTCGGAGACGGCGATCCGGCCGGTGATCCTCTCCAGCCAGGGGCGCACGACCGGCCCCCAGGCGGCCAGCCACTTCGACCGCACGGTCGCGGCGTGGAAGGTGGCCACGATGGGGCCGGTGGCGATCATGCAGACCAGCAGGCCGATCGACGGCGGCGCCGGGTCGTGCACGTGGACGACGTCGAAGTGCCCCTCGCGCAGCCAGCGGCGCACCCGCGCGGCGGACACCGGCCCGAACTGCACGCTGGCCATCGAGCCGTTGTACGGGATCGGCACGGTGCGCCCGGCCCAGGTGAGCCAGGGGTCGGTGAGCGACTCCTCGTGCTCGGCCGGGGTGAGCACCTCGACGTGGTGGCCGAGCCCGCGCAGCGTCTCGGCCAGGTCGCGCACGTGGTACTGGACGCCCCCGGGGACGTCCCACTGGTAGGGGCAGACCAGGCCGATCCGCATCAGCGACGCTCCCCCGCCGGCGGGTCGGGCGGCACGTCGGCCCAGATGCGCCCGAGCACGTGCCAGTCCTCCGGCTGCCGCGCGATGTCGGCGGTGAACGCGTCGGCCACGCCCTGCATCGCCGTCGCCACCCGGTCCCGCAGCCGGGCCCCGCCGTCCAGCGGCACCTCCTCGCCGACCTGCAGCACCCAGCCGCGCTCGCTGAACCGGCAGGTGACCGGGTGCAGCGAGGCGCCGGTCTGCGCGGCCAGCAGCGCGGGGCCGCCGGGCATGGTGGACGGCCGGCCGAAGAACTCGACGGGCACGCCGCCGGAGCCGAGGTCCCGGTCGACCAGCAGGCACACCGAGCGCCCGGCCTCCAGCCACTCCCGCAGCACCGCCGAGCTCGGCCGCTCCCCGCCGGTCAGGGGCACCACACGCATGCCGAGGGTCTCCCGGTAGGCGAGGAACCGCTCGTACAGCGACTCCGGCCGCAGCCGCTCGGCGACGGTCATGAACGGCTCGCCGAGCCAGTCGAGGAACCACACCCCGGCGGCGTCCCAGTTGCCGCTGTGCGGCAGCGCCAGGATCACCGGCCGGCCCTGCGCGCGGGCGCGGGCGAGGTGGTCGATACCGGGGACGACGGTGTCGCGCAGCACCCGCGCGGTGCCCAGGCGGGGCAGCCGGAAGGCCTCCTGCCAGTACCGGGCGTAGGAGCGCAGCGCGCGGGCGGTGAGCGCGTCGAGCTCGTCCTCGGCGAGCTTGCCGCCGGTGGCCACGCGCAGGTTGGCCCGCAGCTGGCGGGTGCCCCGGCCCTCGCGGCCGGCGGCGAACCGGGCGACCGCGTCGAACGCGCCGCGGGCCACCGGCTCGGGCAGCCACTGCACCGCCTGCCAGCCCGCGGCGTAGCCGACGTCGGTGGCCCGCGCGGCCGCCCGCGCCCGGAGGCTGCTCACGGGGCCGGCGCCGTCGGCGTCAGCGACTTCCCGCGGGCGCCGCGGTGGACGGCGGCCACCCGCTGGGCGACGGTCACCGCGCCGCCCACCACCAGCAGCCACAGCCCCACGTCGACGGCGTACGGGAGGCCCAGGCCGGTGAGGCCGGTGCCGGTCAGCACGAGGATCAGCCGCTCGGTGCGCTCGACGAGGCCGACGTCGCACGGGATGCCGACGCCTTCGGCCCGCGCCTTGGTGTAGCTGGTCAGCACGCCGAGGACGAGCCCCACCATGGCCAGCAGGGCGAGCAGCCGGTCGTCGCCCGCGCCGGTGTACCACCACACCAGCGCCCCGAAGACCGCGGCGTCGACGGCGCGGTCGCAGGTCGAGTCCAGCACCGCGCCGAACGCCGACCCGCCGCCGCGGGCCCGCGCGAGCGCGCCGTCGAGCATGTCGAGCAGCACGAACAGCGTGACGGTGAACGCGCCCCAGAACAGGTGCCCGGTGGCGATGAGGGTGACCGCCGCGGCGATCGCGCCGACGGTCCCGGTGACCGTGATCGCGTCCGGCGTCACCCCGGCCCGCGCCAGCCGGGTGACCACCGGTGCCCAGAACCGGCCGACGGCCGCCCGGGCACCCGAGCCCAGCACGGTCAGTCCCCCGCCGGCGCGGACGGCGGAGCCGGCGACGCCGCGCCCGGCCAGGCCGCGGCCAGCAGCCTGCGGGTCTCGGCCAGCACCTGCGGCAGCACCCGGGTGAGGCCGATGACCGGCATGAAGTTCGTGTCGCCGCCCCAGCGCGGCACCGCGTGCTGGTGCAGGTGATCGGCGATGCCGGCCCCCGCCACCGATCCCTGGTTCATCCCGATGTTGAAACCGTGTGCTCCGGTCACCTGCCGCACCACCCGCATCGCCGTCTGCGTGAACGCGCCCAGCTCGGCGACCTCGCCGTCGGTCAGGTCGGTGTAGTCGGGCACGTGCCGGTACGGGACCACCATGAGGTGCCCGGCGTTGTAGGGGTAGAGGTTCAGCACCGCGAAGACGGTCGCGCCGCGCGCCACGACCAGTCCCTGCTCGTCCGGCATGGACGGGATGAGGCAGAACGGGCAGTCGTGCTCGCCGGTGGGCTTGCCCGAGCCCCGGATGTAGGCCATCCGGTAGGGCGTCCACAGGTGCTCGAAGACGGCGGCCGGCCCGCCGTCGTCGGCGGAGACGGGGACCGTGAAGCCGTCGGGCCCCACGGTCACCGCGACTCCAGGGGGGCGTCCGCCGTCGGGTCGACGTTGTGCCGCGCGGCGACCCAGGCGGCGACGGCGTCGACGGCCTCGTCGACCGGCACGCCGTTGCGCTGGCTGCCGTCGCGGTAGCGGAAGGAGACCGCGCCGGCCTCGGCGTCGGTGGCCCCGGCGATGAGCACGAAGGGCACCTTCTGCTTGCTGGCGTTGCGGATCTTCTTCTGCATGCGGTCGTCGGAGTCGTCGACCTCGACCCGGATGCCGCGGGCGCGCAGCTTCAGCGCGACGTCGTCCAGGTAGCCGACCTGGTCGTCGGTGACCGGGATGCCGACCACCTGCACCGGCGCCAGCCACGCGGGGAACGCGCCGGCGTAGTGCTCGGTGAGGACGGCGAAGAAGCGCTCGATCGAGCCGAACAGCGCCCGGTGCAGCATCACCGGCCGCTGGCGCGAGCCGTCCGCGGCGGTGTACTCCAGGCCGAACCGCTCGGGGAGGTTGAAGTCGACCTGGATGGTCGACATCTGCCAGCTGCGGCCGATGGCGTCGCGGGCCTGCACGGAGATCTTCGGGCCGTAGAACGCCGCGCCGCCCGGGTCGGGGACGAGCTCGAGGCCGGAGTCCAGCGCCGCCTGCCGCAGCGCCTCGGTGGCGACCTCCCAGCTCTCGTCCGACCCCACGGACTTGTCCGGGTTGCGGGTGGACAGCTCCAGGTAGAAGTCGGAGAGGCCGTAGTCGGCGAGCAGGCCGAGCACGAAGTCGAGCAGCCCGCGCAGCTCCCCGGCCATCTGCTCGGGGGTGCAGTAGATGTGCGCGTCGTCCTGGGTGAAGCCGCGGGCGCGGGTGAGCCCGTGGATGACACCGGACTTCTCGTACCGGTAGACGGTGCCGAACTCGAACAGCCGCAGCGGCAGCTCCCGGTAGGAGCGGCCGCGGGACCCGAACACCAGGTTGTGCATCGGGCAGTTCATCGGCTTGAGGTAGTAGTCCTGCCCCTGCCGGCGGACGGTGC
Source organism: Geodermatophilus sp. SYSU D00879 (assembly GCF_054050375.1). Lineage (NCBI taxonomy): Bacteria > Bacillati > Actinomycetota > Actinomycetes > Geodermatophilales > Geodermatophilaceae > Geodermatophilus > Geodermatophilus sp. SYSU D00879. Next base: position 202,021 of record NZ_JBJGZF010000003.1, on the reverse strand, counting down.
CGTCGGCATCGCGCTCCTCGTCGAGCTGCATGGGCGGGTACATGCCCTCGGCGTACCAGTCGAGGTGGCCGGAGATCTCGAACAGCCGGCCCTTGGTGATGTGCGGGGTGTTGACGAAGGAGTAGCCGCCCTCCTCGTGCCGCTGCCGGCTGTAGGCCTCCAGCTCCCGCCGGACGACGCCGCCCTTCGGGTGGAACACCGCCAGGCCCGACCCGATCTCGTCGGGGAAGCTGAACAGGTCCAGCTCGGCGCCCAGCCGGCGGTGGTCGCGGCGCTCGGCCTCGGCGACCTGCTCCAGGTAGGCCTTGTGCGCCTCGCGGCTCTCCCACGCGGTGCCGTAGACCCGCTGCAGCTGCGGGTTCTTCTCGCTGCCCCGCCAGTAGGCCGCCGCCGACCGGGTGAGGCTGAACGCCGGGATGGTCGAGGTGCGCGGCAGGTGCGGGCCGCGGCACAGGTCGGTCCACACGCGCTCGCCGGTGCGCGGGTCGAGGTTGTCGTACATGGTCAGCTGCGCGCCGCCGACCTCGACGGAGGCGCCGTCATCGGAGGACGCAGCCTCGCCGCCCTTGAGGCCGATCAGCTCGAGCTTGTACGGCTCGTGCGCGAGCTCGGCGCGGGCGTCGTGGTCGCTGATCTCCCGGCGGGAGAAGCGCTGGCCGGCCTTGACGATCTGCTGCATGCGCTTCTCCAGCGCCTGCAGGTCCTCCGGGGTGAACGGCTTCTCCGGGTCGAAGTCGTAGTAGAAGCCGTTCTCCACCGGCGGGCCGATGCCCAGCCGGGTGCCGGGGAACAGGTCCTGCACGGCCTGGGCGAGCACGTGCGCGGTCGAGTGCCGGATGACCGCGCGGCCCTCGGGGCTGGCGGCGGCGACCGGCTCGACCTCGGCGTCGGCGTCGGGGACCCAGGCGAGGTCGCGCAGGTCGCCGGTGGCGAGGTCGCGGACGACGACGGCGCCGTCGGGGCCCTTGAGCGCGACCCCGGCCTCCTTGAGCGCCTGCTCGGCCGTCGTCCCGGCCGGCACCCGGATCGGGGCGGTTGCGGCAGGGGTGGGCGCGGCGGACACGGGGGCTCCTGGGGGGTCGCGAGGTGCTCGGACGGCGCCCGGCCGGAGGCGGACGCGCACCGGCCAGCCTAACGAGCGTCCGCACCGGCCCCGGGGACCCGACTACGTGGGGAGGACCTCGTCGCCGACCGTGACCGTCCCCGGCTCGGCCACCTCGGCGTAGACGCCCAGGCAGTGCTTCGGCAGCCGCGTGACCTGCAGCACGGCCGAGCCCAGCCGCAGCCGGCGGCCCACCCAGGTCCGCTCGTCGTCGGCGGGCAGGTCGAGGAGCAGGTTGGCCCGCGGGTCCTCGGTGCCGCAGCCGGCCGGGACGACGCCGGCCGCCGCCCGGTCCAGCGCCTGCCGGGAGACCAGGTGCACCGCCGCGGCGCCCTCGGGGCGGCCGGTCAGCGGCTCGAGCCGCACCGGCCGGCCCAGCGCTGCGGCGACGGCGGCGGTGTCGAGGTCGGGGTGGCCGGTGGGGACGACGCCGGCGAGTGCCGGAGCGTCCTTGCCGCGCAGCACCCGCCCGTCGAGGTCGACGACGGCGGTCTCGCGGTCCCCGGCCAGCCCGGCGGGGCCGACGTCGGCGGACCGCAGGGGCGTCCCGGCGCAGCCGCGGACCGGGTAGACCGAGATGCCGACGACCGTCCCCGCGCTCACGCGGGCCAGGCTAGGCGGACCGGGCGACGACGACACCGCGGCGGCGCAGCCGGCGCAGCTGGGACTCCAGGTACGGCCGGGCCCGGCGCTGCCCGCCGCGGACGGCGATCGCCTCGGCCAGCCCGGTCAGGACGCGGGCCAGCCGCTCCTCGTCGGCGGGCCAGCCGCGGCGCAGGCACTCCTCCAGCCACTCGACCGGCGCGGTGTGCCCGCGCTCGCCGTTGCACCGCCGGCAGGCGGCCACCTCGTTCTCCAGCCACGACGGGCCGCCCTTGACCCGCGGCACGACGTGCTCGGTGGTGGGCGGGACGTGCCCGGTGAGCCGGCGGCCGCACCAGATGCAGGTGGGGCCGTCCCGCTCCACGGCCGCGTCCAGCCGGGCGACCCTGTCCAGTGCCATCACCCCCATGGTGCGCTCGATCCGGACGCGGGCGGCGGGTGCGCCGGGCCTGGTGCGTCAATCGCGGCGGGCGCGCCCGGCCACCCGCGGGGGCCGCGGTAGCAGCGCGGCCGTCAGGGCGGCCTGCCGGCGGCGGCGGACCGCCCGCCGGAACCGCTCCCGGCCGGGGCCGGCACCGGGCGGGGAGGCCGACCACACGAGGTCGCCCGCCGCCGTGCCGTCGTCGCCGGCGCGGTCCCGCAGGTGCGCGAGGACGCGGCCGGCGAGGGCGTCGTCGGCGAGGAGCGCCGCCCAGTCCTCGGGGTCCCGGCCCTCGTCGGCCAGCGCCTCGCCGATCCAGCCGAACACCCCGGGGCCGAAGGCCCGCACCGCCAGGTCCCCGACGACGGCGTGCGCGGCGTCGACCGCCGTCCCCGCCTCGAGCGCCACCTCCAGCTCGACGACGGCGCGCAGCGTGTACGCATCGGGCACCGGCGGGGTCGACTCCATGCCCGCATCGTGCAGCACGGCGGGTCCGCCACCGATGAGAAACGGGATCGGCCAGTGTCTGACCCGACGAGACCGGCCGACAGGGCCGGCCGACCGACCGAGGAGCAGACATGGGCGTCATCCGGGTGCACGAGTTCACCACCGTCGACGGGGTCGTCGACGCACCGATGTGGACGGTCGACTACGGGTTCCCCGACGACCTGGCCGCCTCCATCGGGTCGATCACCGCGCCGGCGACGGGCATCCTGCTCGGCCGCACGACCTTCGAGATGTTCGCGCCGGCGTGGTCCACCCGGACCGTCGAGGACGACCCCGGCGCGCCGTTCTTCAACGACACGACCAAGTACGTCGTCTCCTCGACGCTGGACGACGCCGAGGGCGTGTGGCGGAACTCCACCTCCCTCGGCGGCTACGACGCCGACCGGATCCGGGAGCTCAAGGCCGACCGGGACCTCTACGTCAGCGGCAGCGCCACCCTCGTGCGGGCGCTGGTCGCCGACGGGCTGGTCGACGAGCTGCACCTGTACGTGTACCCGGTGGCCGTCGGCGAGGGCATCCACCTGTTCCCCGAGGGCACGAAGCAGAAGCTGTCGCTGGTCGGCGTCGAGGCGCTGAGCAACGGCGTCGCGCACCTCACCTACGGCCCGGCCGCCTGAGCCGCCGGGACCGGCGCGAGAGGGCCGGGCTCCCCGTCGTCGGGAGCCCGGCCCTCTCGTCGTCTACGGGGACGGCAGCACGCAGAACTCGTTGCCGTCGGGGTCGGCCAGCACCACCCAGCCGACGTCCCCCTGGCCCACGTCGGCCGGGGTCGCCCCCAGCGCGAGCAGCCGCTCCACCTCCGCCCGCTGGTCCCCGTCGGCGGGCGGGGCGACATCGAGGTGCCACCGGTTCTTGCCCGCCTTCGGCGGCAGCGGCGGCCCGCCCCAGGTGATCTTCGGACCGCCGTGCGGCGAGCGGATCGCCGTCTCCTCGTCCTGGTCCCAGACCAGCGGCCAGCCCAGCGCCTCGCTCCAGAACGACCCGACGTCCCGCGTGCCGTCGCAGGCGAGCGCCCCGACGAACCCGCAGTCGGCGAGGAACCGGTTGCCTGCCTCGATGACGCAGAACTCGTTGCCCTCGGGGTCGGCGAGCACGACGTGCAGCTCCTCGGGGCCCTGGCCGACGTCCTCGTGCCGCCCGCCGAGCGCGAGGACACGGGCCACCGTGCGCTGCTGCTCCTCCGGCGACGTGCTGGTCAGGTCCAGGTGCGCCCGGTTCCGGCCCACCCTGGGCCGGTCGGTCGGGGCGAACCGGAGCAGGAAACCGGTGTCGTCGGCCGGCACGAGCGCGACGCCGCCGCGGGGGTCGTCGGCGGCGGTGTCCCAGCCGAGGACGCCGGCCCAGAAGCGGGCGAGCTCGGCGGGGTCGGCCGCGTCGACGGTGAGGGCGACCAGGGAACAGGGCACCCGGCGACGCTAGGGCGGCCGGGCCGGGGCGACAACGCGGTTTCCCCTGGACGACGAGAGGGCCGGGCTCCCCGTCGGGAGCCCGGCCCTCTCGTGCCGGTGGGCGATACTGGGTTCGAACCAGTGACCTCTTCGGTGTGAACGAAGCGCTCTACCACTGAGCCAATCGCCCGTTGCGCCGTCCATGATGCCAGACGGTCAGCGCCACAGGGGCACCCACCCCGGCACCCAGTCCGGGACGCCGGTGACGTGCAGGGTGACGACCAGGACGCCGTAGACGAACGCCGCCGTCAGGACGCCGATGCCCAGGCGCACCCACACCGGCTGGCGGCCCAGCCAGTCGGTCCAGGCCTTGACGTGCCGCTTGGTGAACTCCAGCAGCCGCTCGGCCCAGGTGAACTCGGTGGCGAGCACGAACAGGCCGGCGATGACGGTGAGCCAGCCGGGCCCCGGCAGCGGGATGGTGACCAGGCCGACGGCGACGACGAGGCCTCCGACGATGCCGACGACCATCCGGTAGGCGTGGTCGACCGAGCGGCGGGCGGCCAGGCGCCGGCGCCACCGGGACTCCGCGACCCGCTCGCGCAGGCTGTGGACGCCGTCGTGGTCGAAGTGCTCCCGCCGCTCCTCCGCGGTCGGTCGTGCCCGCCGCTCCCGCGGCGGCGGCGGCACCGTGTCCTGTCCGCTCAGCTGGTCACCTGCCCGTTCGCCACCACGTCCGACGGTCCCGCCGGAGCCTGCCGCCCGGGCTCGATGCTGATCGCGTACGCCGCGTAGTCGTCGAGACCGGTCGAGGCGGAGCCTACGGTCCGGAGGTCGGTCTGTGGGGACACGACGTCGAAGGTGCCGAGCGCCACGGGTGCGTCGTCGACCACCCCCCACACCACGTAGACGCTGTCGCTGCTGTCGTTGACCCGCAGGCCGTGCGCGACGACCTCCAGCTGCGCGTCGCGGGCGACGACGGTGGCCACCGGGTCGCCGTCGCGGTCCTGGACGGGGGCGATGGTCGCCCGGCCGGGCTGCAGCAGCGCCCCGAGGACCTGCTGCTGCTCCGCGGCGGCGGCGCGGGCGTCGTCCCGGGCGGAGCTGAGCACGACGTTCCAGGTGCCGAGCGCCAGGATCGCGGCGACGGCCGCGGCGACGAGGGCGTTGGGCAGCACCCGCCGCCACACCGGGCGCGGGCCGGGCGCGGGCTCCCCCGGCACGGGCACGTAGCCGGGGAAGCCGGTGGCGACGGGACGGTCGGTGCGGCGGCGCCCGCCGGGGGTGCCCGGCGCCGGCGGCGGCACGGGCGCCGCGGCCGGGGCGGCGGGGTCGACGCCGGCCGGCGGCGGGAGCTGCTCGGTCTCCTCGACCGCGGCCCGCAGCCGCTCGCGCAGCCGGTCGTCGGGCTCGGCCGGCGGCAGGTCCGCGGCCAGCGCCGCCATCACCTCGGCGGTCTCGGCGACGGTCCGGGTGCACCGCGGGCAGGTGGGCAGGTGGGCGCCGAACAGCGCCTCGTCCTCGGGCTCGAGCGCGTGCAGCGCCCACCCGACGGCGAGCTCGTCGAAGGGCTCGTGGGAGTCGGGGCGCGGGCTCACCGGGCACCTCCGTCCACCGCGGCGGGACCGCTGAGCGCGCCACCGGCGGTGGGCCCGGCGACCCCGCCGAGCTCCTCCTTCAGCCGGCGCATGCCGGCCAGCATGCGGGTCTTCACCGTCCCCAGCGGCGCGCGGGTCAGGGCCGCGACCTCCCGCTGCGTGTACCCGCCGTAGTAGGCGAGGGTGAGCGCCTCCCGCTGGGCGTCGGGCAGCGCCCCGAGCGCGGTGCGCACCCGCTCGGACACCACCCGGTCCCACGCCTCGTCCTCGACGTCGCGGGCGCTGGTGGGGGCGCTCAGCGCGAGGTCGTCCTCGGCGCGGGCCCGCCGGCGGCGGTGCGACTCCTCCCGGCGGACGGCGTCGACGGCCTTGTGGTGGACCATCGCCATCAGCCAGGCGGAGAAGCTGCCGCGGGCGCCGTCGTAGGCGTGCGGGTCGCGCCAGACGGTGAGGAACACGTCCTGGACGACGTCCTCGGCGAGGGTGTCGTCGGCGAGCACCCGCCTGGCCAGCGCGAACGCCGGCCGGCGGAACCGGTCGTAGAGGTCGTCCACGGCACCCCGGTCGCCCGCCCGTACGCGCGCCACGAGGTCCAGGTCACCGGGGTCGCCCTCCGGACGTCGTGCCGGACGCGTCACGGTTTCCATGGTCACACGTCGCATTCGCGACAGCGCGCTTCGCGGTTCACCACGCCGGGTAGGGGCATCCCCGGACGGTCACCGCCCCTGAACCCGGCGGGACCGCGCGGACCGGTCGGGAAGATGACCGCCGCGGCCGGCCCGGCCGTGGCGACACGCCCGGCAGCCGGTCGGCGCAACATCCGACTCCGCTCGTCGTTACACGTTGCATGGATCGAGGCGACATGGCACACCGCTCCCCGTCCGGGTACTCCGTCCCGACGACGCTGTACCTGGTCGGACCGACCTCGTGGACCGAGGTGCCTGCCGCCCTCTCCTACGCGGTGCACGACCCCTTCGCGGTGCGGATCGGCTTCGGCGAGAGCGGGGAGGTCACCGACGACGGCATCACCTGGCTGCTCGGCCGCGAGCTGCTCGCCGCCGGGCTCGAGCGGCCGGCCGGCGACGGCGACGTGCGCATCTGGCCGGCCCGCACCAGCGGTGACGTGCTGTACCTGCACCTGCGCGCCCCGTCCGGGGAGGCGCTGTTCGAGCTGTCCCGCGCCACGGTGGCCGCGTTCCTGCAGCGCACCGAGGAGCTCGTGCCCTCCGGGCAGGAGACGGCGGCGCTCGACGTCGACGACGAGCTGGCCGCGCTGCTCTCCGGCGGCGGTGCCGATCCCGGGGCGCGGTGACACCCCGGGGGGACCCCCCGTGAAACCCCCGCCAGGGGTCGGGTATGGTTCTCCCTGCAAGACAGCGACACAACAGAACACAGCAACGCGGACGTGGCTCAGTTGGTAGAGCATCACCTTGCCAAGGTGAGGGTCGCGGGTTCGAATCCCGTCGTCCGCTCGGGACCTCGGGCGCTGGTCGCGAGACCGGCGCCCGTGTGTGCGGTGGAGTGGCCGAGAGGCGAGGCAACGGCCTGCAAAGCCGTCTACACGGGTTCAAATCCCGTCTCCACCTCGGCTCCTCGCCGAGCGCGTGGAGCGGGCCGGTCGGCAGACCGGACTCGGGCGATTGGCTCAGTGGTAGAGCGCTACCTTGACACGGTAGAGGTCACTGGTTCGAACCCAGTATCGCCCACCAGCACGCAGAGCCCCGGACCGCAGCGGTCCGGGGCTCTCGTCGTTCCCGGGGCCGTCACCCCGCGCAGGCGGGTGGCGCTCAGCGCCGCTCCCCCACCGCCGGCGCCACCCGCTCCTCCCAGAACCGCTCCACCTGGGCGGCGAGGGCCTCGGGGGCGCCGCTGTTGTCGAGGACGACGTCGGCCACCGCCCGGCGCTGCTCGTCGGTGGCCTGGGCGGCGATGCGGGCGCGCGCGTCGTCCTCGGTGAGCCCGCGCAGGACCAGCCGGGCGACGCGGGTGTCCAGGTCGGCCTCGACGACCAGCACGAGGTCGTACGCGCCGGCCTGGCCGGTCTCCACCAGCAGCGGGACGTCCTGGACGACGACGGCGTCGTCGGGAGCCGCCTCGACGACCTCCAGGGCCCGGGCGCGCACCAGCGGGTGCACGATGCCGTCCAGCCGCGCCCGCGCCTGCGGGTCGGCGAACACGACCGCGGCCAGCGCCGGGCGGTCCAGCGCCCCCTCGGGGGTGAGCACCTCCGGCCCGAAGGCGTCGACGACGGCGGCCAGCCCGGGCGTGCCGGGCTCCACGACCTCCCGGGCGATGCGGTCGGCGTCCACGACCAGCGCCCCGCGGGCCGCCAGCAGCGCGGCCACCGTGCTCTTCCCCGACCCGATCCCGCCGGTCAACCCGATCCGCAGCACGGACGGACGGTAACGAGCGCGCGGACGGCGGTCACGGACGGGTAACACCCGTCCCCCGTGTCCGGCGCGTCGCACCAGTCACACCCGTCACTCCTCATAACGTCCGCCCCGTCGGTTCCCCATGGAGGGGGACGCAGCCGAGGAAGGCAGGCAGCCCGATGTCGCAGCCCCGTACCGCCGTCGCGACGGTCCCCGCCGGTCCCCGCACCCCGGGCCGGCACCGGGCGGAGCGTGCGGGCGGGGTCCGGGTGGCCGACATCCCCGCCGTCCGCGCCCGCATGGCCCTGCAGCAGGCCGAGCCCTCGCGCCGCGGGGCGTTCCTCCGCTGGCTGCTCGACGCCGCCCCGGCCGGCCGCCACACCTGGCAGTCGCTGGCCGCGGCCGGCGGCCGCCCGCGCTCGGCCTTCGCGATCATCCTCAGCCTCTGAGGGAGGTCCCCTCCGCGGCACGTCCGCGACGGGGCTGATCGGACCGGGTGCCCGCCCGGACGGGGACGGCGGGCGGGCACCCCTCTGCGCCACCCGGTGCACGCACGACAGAGGCCCAGGACCTCGCAGGTCCTGGGCCTCTGTCGTTCGTTCAGACCGTCAGCGCACGGTCAGCGGGTCACTCCCCGCCGGCGAGCTTGGCCCGCAGCGCGGCGAGCGCCTCGTCGCTGGCCAGCGTGCCGCCACCGGAGGTGGTGTCGCCACCGGTCGGCGCGTCACCGCCGGAGGAGTAGTTGCCCCCAGCAGCGGCCTCCGCGTCGGCCTCGCGGGCCGCGGCGATCTGCTTGCGGTGCGCCTCGAAGCGGGCCTGGGCCTCGGCGTACTGCCGCTCCCAGGTCTCGCGGGCCTCCTCGTAGCCCTCGAGCCACTCCCCGGTCTCCGGGTCGAAGCCCTCGGGGTAGATGTAGTTGCCCTGCTCGTCGTAGGACGCGGACATGCCGTAGGCGGCCGGGTCGAACTGCTCCTCGTCGCCGATGACACCCTCGTTGGCCTGCTTGAGCGACAGGCTGATGCGGCGCCGGTCGAGGTCGATGTCGATGACCTTGACGAGGATCTCGTCGCCGACCTGCACGACCTGCTCCGGGATCTCCACGTGGCGCTCGGCCAGCTCGGAGATGTGGACCAGGCCCTCGATGCCCTCGTCGACCCGGACGAACGCACCGAAGGGCACCAGCTTGGTGACCTTGCCCGGCACGACCTGGCCGATCTGGTGGGTGCGGGCGAACTGGCGCCACGGGTCCTCCTGCGTCGCCTTCAGCGACAGGGAGACCCGCTCGCGGTCGAGGTCGACGTCGAGGACCTCGACGGTGACCTCCTGGCCCACCTCGACGACCTCGGACGGGTGGTCGATGTGCTTCCAGGACAGCTCGGAGACGTGCACGAGGCCGTCGACGCCGCCGAGGTCGACGAACGCACCGAAGTTGACGATCGAGGAGACGACGCCGGTGCGCACCTGACCGCGGGCGAGCTTGTTGAGGAACTCGCTGCGGACCTCGGACTGCGTCTGCTCCAGCCACTGCCGGCGGGAGAGGACGACGTTGTTGCGGTTCTTGTCGAGCTCGATGATCTTGGCCTCGAGCTCGCGGCCCACGTAGGGCTGCAGGTCGCGGACGCGGCGCATCTCGACCAGCGACGCGGGGAGGAAGCCGCGCAGGCCGATGTCGAGGATGAGGCCGCCCTTGACGACCTCGATGACGGTGCCGGTGACGACCTCGTCGGCTTCCTTCTTGGCCTCGATCGTGCCCCAGGCGCGCTCGTACTGGGCGCGCTTCTTGGACAGGATCAGGCGGCCTTCCTTGTCCTCCTTCTGGAGGACGAGAGCTTCCACCTCGTCGCCGACCTTGACGACCTCGTTGGGGTCGACGTCGTGCTTGATGGACAGCTCGCGCGAGGGGATGACGCCCTCGGTCTTGTAGCCGATGTCCAGCAGCACCTCGTCCCGGTCGACCTTGACGATGACGCCTTCGACGATGTCGCCGTCGTTGAAGTACTTGATCGTCTGGTCGATCGCGGCGAGGAAGTCCTCGGCGGTGCCGATGTCGTTCACCGCGATCTGGGGGGTGCTGTCGGGACGGACCTGGGTGGAGGTCATGTGGTCGAGTGCTCCGGACGGGGGATGCGTAGGGACAGGTGGACCGCGGCCGGGTGACCGCGGGAGCGGGGAGAGCCGGCGCGCGCCGATCCCTTGCGGGTAACAGCACTGACAGACCTCTGGCGCACTCCCATGGTACGGACGCGCGCGCACCGGGGTCCACCGGGTGGGCGACCTCTGCCGATCCGGAGCGGCGTGTCACGCTGGGCGTGTCATGATGCCGCCGCCCGCGCTCCCCCTCGGGCCCGACGGATACCCCGCGGCCGGGGGTGTCGAACGCCGGCCGGCCGGGTCCGCCGAGTCGGTCCGGGCCAACCGCGGCTGGTGGGACGCCGCCGCGCCGGCCTACCTCGCCGAGCACGGCGAGGACCTCGGCGACGTCGACTTCCTGTGGTGCCCGGAGGGGCTGCGCGAGGCCGACGCGCGCCTGCTCGGCGACGTCGCCGGCCGCCGGGTGCTCGAGGTCGGCTGCGGCTCGGCGCCGTGCGCGCGGTGGCTGCGCCGGGCCGGGGCCGACGTCGTCGCGCTGGACCTGTCGGCCGGGATGCTCGCCCGCGCGGCGGAGCTCGGCCGCGGCACCGGGATCGCGGTCCCGCTGCTGCAGGCCGACGTCGGCGCGCTGCCGCTGGCCGGCGGGTCGTTCGACGTCGTCTGCTCGGCGTTCGGCGGGCTGCCGTTCGTCGCCGACGTCGAGGGGGCGCTGGCGGAGGTGGCGCGGGTGCTCCGCCCGGGTGGGCGGTTCGCCGCGTCGGTCAACCACCCGTTCCGCTGGCCGCTGCCGGACTCCCCCGACCCCGACGACCTGCGGGTGGTCTCGTCCTACTTCGACCGCCGGCCCTACGTGGAGACCGACGGCGACGGGCGGACGGTGTACGTCGAGCACCACCGCACGGTCGGCGACTGGGTGCGCGCCGTCGTCGGGGCGGGCCTGGTGCTCGACGACCTGGTCGAGCCGGAGTGGACGCCGGGCCGCACCCAGGAGTGGGGCCAGTGGTCCCCGGCCCGCGGCGCCCTCGTCCCCGGCACGCTGGTCCTGGTCGCGCACCGCCCGTGACCCTCGACTCGAGGTCGAGGGTCGTGACCGACTAGTGGGCGGCGGCGTCCCAGCTGCGGCCGACGCCGACGGAGACCTCCAGCGGCACCGACAGCTGCGCGGCCCCGGACATCTCGCGGCGGACCAGCGCCTCCAGCGCCTCCCGCTCCCCCGGCGCCACCTCGAGCACGAGCTCGTCGTGCACCTGCAGCAGCATCCGCGAGCGCAGTCCCTCCGCCTCGATCGCCCGCTCGACGCCGAGCATGGCGACCTTGATGACGTCGGCCGCCGAGCCCTGGATCGGGGCGTTGAGCGCCATCCGCTCGGCCATCTGCCGCCGCTGCCCGTTGTCGCTGGTGAGGTCGGGCAGGTAGCGGCGCCGGCCGAGGGTGGTCTCGGTGTAGCCGCGCAGCCGGGCCTCCTCGACGACGCCGTCGAGGTACTCGCGGATCCCGCCGAAGCGCTCGAAGTAGGCGTGCATCTGCTCGCGCGCCTCCTCGACCGAGATCCGCAGCTGCCCCGCCAGCCCGTAGGCGCTCAACCCGTAGGCCAGGCCGTAGCTCATCGCCTTGATCCGGCGCCGCATCTCCGGGTCGACGTCCTCGATCGGGATGTCGTAGGCCCGCGAGGCGACGAACGAGTGCAGGTCCTCCCCCGAGGTGAAGGCCTCGATGAGCCCCTCGTCCCCGGACAGGTGGGCCATGATCCGCATCTCGATCTGGCTGTAGTCGGCCGTCATCAGCGACTCGAAGCCCGGCCCGACGACGAACGCCTGCCGGATCCGGCGCCCCTCGGCGCTGCGGATCGGGATGTTCTGCAGGTTCGGGTCGATCGAGGACAGCCGGCCGGTGGCGGCGATCGTCTGCTGGAACGTCGTGTGGATGCGGCCGGCGTCGTCGACCATCGGGATCAGCCCGTCGATGACCGTGCGCAGCCGGGTCACGTCCCGGTGGCGCATCAGGTGCTCGAGGAACGGGTGCCCGGTCTGGGCGAGCAGGCCGGTGAGCGCGTCGGCGTCGGTGGTGTACCCGCTCTTGATCTTCTTGGTCTTCGGCAGCCCCAGCTCGTCGAACAGCACCGCCTGCAGCTGCTTGGGCGAGCCGAGGTTGATCTCCCGGCCGATGACGGCGTACGCCTCGGCGGCCGCGGCGGCCACGCCCTCGGCGAACTCGCGCTGCAGCTCGCCGAGCAGGTCCGTGTCGACGGCGATGCCGCGGTGCTCCATCCGGGCCAGCACCCGGGTGAGCGGCAGCTCCATCCCCTGCAGCAGGTGGTCCCCGCCCTTCTGGGCGAGGACCTGCTCGAGGGCGTCGGAGAGGTCGTTGACCGCGACCGCCTTGACCACGTCGGCGTGCGCGGCCTCGGCGGCGAGGTCGGCCTCGCTCGGGCCCATCCCGTCGAGGGTCATCTGGCCCTCGGGCTCGGCGGCGTCCTTGAGCTCGCGCTTGAGGTAGCGCACCGAGAGGTCGCCGAGGTCGAAGGAGCGCTGCCCCGGCGTCGCCAGGTAGGCGGCCAGCGCGGTGTCGCTGACCAGGCCCTGCAGGTCCCAGCCGCGCGCCCACACCGCCAGCAGCGGGCCCTTGACGTCGTGCGCCACCTTCTCGGCGGCCGGGTCGGCCAGCCAGTCGGCCAGGGCCTGCTCGTCGGCGACGTCGAGGTCGGGGCCGAGGTCGACGAACACGGCGTGGTCGTCGGCGGCGGCCAGGCCCAGCCCGGTCAGCTCACCGGTCCCCCGCCCCCAGGTGCCGCGGAAGATCACGCCGGTCCGCCCGGTGCGGGCGTGGGCGTCCAGCCAGGCGGACAGCCCGCCGGCCGGGACGTCGTCGGCGGTGACGTCGAAGCCGCCCTCGACCTCGGGCTCGGCGCTGCTCAGCGTGGCGAACAGCCGCTCGCGCAGCACCCGGAACTGCAGGTTGTCGAAGAGGGTGTGCACCTCGTTGCGGTCCCACGCGCGGACGGCGAGGTCCTGCGGGCCCAGCTCCAGCGCCACCTGCCGGTCCAGCTCGGTCAGCCGCCGGTTCTGCAGCACCGAGGACAGGTGCTCGCGCAGCTTCTCCCCGACCTTGCCCTTGACCGTGTCGACCCGGTCGACCAGCTCGTCGAGGGAGCCGTACTCGCGCACCCACTTGGCCGCGGTCTTCTCCCCCACGCTCGGGATGCTGGGCAGGTTGTCGCTCGGGTCCCCGCGCAGCGCGGCGAAGTCCGGGTACTGCTGCGGCGTCAGGCCGTACTTGGCCTCGACCTCCTCCGGCGTGAACCGGGTGAGGTCCGAGACGCCCTTGCGCGGGTACAGCACGGTGACGTGCTCGTCGACCAGCTGCAGCGCGTCGCGGTCGCCGGTGCAGATGAGCACGTCCATGCCCTGCTCGACGGCCTGCACGGTGAGCGTGGCGATGACGTCGTCGGCCTCGTAGCCCGGCGCGGTGATCACCGGGACCCGCAGCGCGGCGAGCACCTCCTGGATGAGGCTGACCTGCCCGCGGAAGTCGGTGGGGCTCTCGGAGCGGTTGGCCTTGTACTCCGCGTAGATCTCGCTGCGGAAGGTCTGCCGGCCGACGTCGAAGGCCACCGCGAGGTGGGTGGGCTGCTCGTCGCGCAGCACGTTGATCAGCATCGACGTGAAGCCGTAGACGGCGTTGGTCGGCTGGCCCGTCGTCGTGGAGAAGTTCTCCACCGGCAGGGCGAAGAAGGCGCGGTAGGCCAGCGAGTGCCCGTCGAGGAGGAGCAGCCGCGGCCGCGTCCCCGGACTCGAGGGGGCGGTGGGCGCGGGGGTGGTCACCGGAGCGGACATCGCGCACGATCCTAGGTGCGCCCGCCCACGGTTCCGAGGCCCCGCACGGAGGGCCGGCCCGCCCGCCGTTACGGTGCCCGGCGTGACCTCCGCTCCCCCGGACTGGCTGGCGCCCAGCGCGAGCAGCCCGCTCGACGACAAGCTCGGCATCACCATCGTCGACTACGACCCGGCCCGGCTCGTGGCGACGATGCCGGTGGAGGGCAACCAGCAGCCCTTCGGCCTGCTGCACGGCGGGGCCACGTGCTCGCTGGTCGAGACGATCGGCTCCTGGGCGGCGATGCTCAACGCCGGCCCGGGCAGGAAGGCCGTCGGGGTGGAGCTGAACGCCAGCTACCTGCGCGCGGCGACGTCGGGCACGGTCACCGCCGTCTGCACCCCGGCCCGCGTCGGCCGCACGCTGTCGACGTTCCTGATCGAGGTCACCGACGACCGCGGGCGGACCACCGCCACCGCGCGGCTGACCTGCGCGATCCTCCCCGCCTGATCAGGCACCCAAGGCCGGCAGCGCCCGGGACACCGGACGACGTCGTGGCGGCCGGGGCAGCGGGACGCCGCCGCGCTGCCAGGCGGCCAGCGACCGGGCCAGCGTCTCCCGCGGCACGATCCGGCGGGTGGTGAGCGGCGCGAAGCCCATCCGCGCGAAGAACCGCTGCCGCTCGGCCTCGTGCCCGCCGACCGCGGCGACGACGTGCTCGGCGCCGACCTCCGCGGCGTGGTCGGCGGCCGCGGCCAGCAGCGCGGCGCCGGCCCCGCACCGGCGGTGGTCCCGGTGCACGACGAGGTTGTCCACCGTGACCTGCGGGACGCCGAGCACCGCCGACAGCGGGTCCAGCCCCAGCACGGCGAGACCGACGGCGACCTCGCCCACGGTGGCCGCGGTCGCGGCGTTGGCGCCGGGCAGGACGGCGAGCACCACCCGGTGCGCGGGGTCGGCCAGCAGCCGCCGGAAGCCCGCCGCCGCGGCCGCCCCCGGTGTCTGCCCGGTGAGGACGCCCTCCGCGTGCGCCTCGGCGCGGTGCTGGCGCACCAGGGCGAGGACGGCGGGCAGGTCGTCGGGGCGCGCCGTGCGCGTGACGACGCGGGACCGCTGGCCGGTAGCAGACACGTGAGCCCTCCCTGGACGGCGCCGCCGAGCGTGCACCTCCCGCCGCCCGCGGCCACGCCGACGCGCCGGTCCTGGGACGGGAGTGATCACCAGGACGGGTGCGTCGGCGCGTCGCGCTTCGGTCACAGTGCGGCGACGAGGGAACGGGGACGCAACACGCCTGGGTTACCGTCACGCCTCCACTGCCACGACCAGGGAGGTTGTGTGAGGCACCCGTCAGCCACTGCCGGGCGACCCGAGCTGCACCGGAGCGCGATCCGCCCGGGGCGCCGGAGCGTCGTCCGCGGGGTGCTGCTGCGACTCCTGCTGGTCCTCGTTGCCGCCACCGGACTCGCCGTCCTGGTCCCCGGGGCCGCGAACGCCGAGGGCGAGCAGGTGCTGGGCACGCTGCAGACCAGCCGGTCCGGCCCCATCGAGGACGTCCAGGTCACGGTCACCACCGCCGCCGGCGACGAGGTCGACACCGTCGAGACCGACGAGAACGGGCGCTGGTCGGTCGACCTGCCCGGCCCCGGCGACTACGTCGTCACCATCGACGGCGACGACCTGCCCGAGGGCGTCGAGCTCGCCGGCGCGGACAACCGCGCGGTCACCGTCGACACCGGCCGGCGGGAGCCGGTGATCATCGGCCTCGAGGACGGCAGCCGCGGCGAGGGCGGCGGCACGGTCCGCGCCGTCCAGCTGCTGGTCGACGGCATCCGCTTCGGCCTGCTCATCGCCATGTGCGCCGTCGGCCTCTCGCTGATCTTCGGCACCACCGGGCTGACCAACTTCGCGCACGGCGAGCTGGTCACCATCGGCGCGGTCGCCGCCTGGTACGTCAACGTGCAGGGCGGCGTGCCGCTGATCCCGGCGGCGCTCATCGCGATGGTGGTCGGCGCGGCCGTCGGCGCCCTCAACGAGCTCGGCCTGTGGCGGCCGCTGCGCCGTCGCGGCACCGGCCTGGTCGCCGCCCTGGTCGTGTCCATCGGCCTGTCGCTGGTGCTCCGCTACGCCGTCCAGATCTTCTACGGCGGCCGGTCCAGCCCGTACCAGGTGTCCACCGGCCGCGCCGTCGACTACGGCCTGTTCACGCTGACCAACCGGGCGCTGATCTCGATCGTCGTCTCGGTGGTCGTCCTGGTGCTGGTGGCGGTCATGCTGCAGCGCACCAAGATCGGCAAGGCGATGCGCGCGGTCGCGGACAACCGCGACCTCGCGGCCTCGTCGGGCATCGACGTCAACCGCGTGATCCTCGTGGTCTGGATGATGGGCGGGGCGCTGGCCGCGCTCGGCGGCGTCCTGCTGGGCCTGTCCGACCAGGTGCAGTGGGACATGGGCTTCCGCCTGCTGCTGCTGATGTTCGCCGGCGTCACCCTCGGTGGCCTCGGCACCGCCTACGGCGCCCTGGTGGGCAGCCTGATCGTCGGTGTGTTCGTCCAGATGTCGACCCTCGTCATCCCGAATGACGTGAAGTACGTCGGGGGGCTCCTGCTCTTGATCGTCATCCTCGTCATCCGGCCCCAGGGCATCCTGGGCAGCCGGGTCCGGATCGGCTGAGCCGTGGGCGACCTCATCGACGCCCTGGCCGTCGCCCTCAAGGCCGGCCTCGGGTTCCAGGCGATCTTCTTCGCGCTGCTCGCCATCGGCCTCAACGTCCAGTTCGGCTACGCCGGCCTGCTCAACTTCGGGCAGATCGCCTTCGCCATGCTGGGCGGCTTCGGCATCGCCATCTCGGTCAGCCAGTGGGGCCTGCCCTTCTGGGTGGGCGTGCTGGTCGGCCTGGCGGCGGCCGTCGTCCTGGCCCTGCTGCTCGGCCTGCCGACCCTGCGGCTGCGCGCCGACTACCTCGCCATCGCGACCATCGCGGCCGCGGAGGGGCTGCGGCTGCTGTTCCGCTCGGTGTCGGCCACCCCGGTCACCAACGGGACCCGCGGCCTGTCCGCCTTCAACGGCGACTTCATCGCCCTCGCCCCGTGGGCGACCAACGAGCGCTACCGCATCCTCGGCACCAGCTGGTCCGGCGGCGAGCTCTGGGTCACGCTCGTCGGGTGGGTGATCGTGGCCCTGTCCTGCCTGCTGGTGTGGGCGCTGGTGCGCAGCCCGTGGGGCCGCGTGCTCAAGTCCATCCGCGAGGACGAGGACGCCGTCCGTGCGCTCGGCAAGAACGTGTACGTCTACAAGATGCAGGCCCTGGTGCTCGGCGGCATCCTCGGTGCGATCGGCGGCATGGTCTACGCCGTCGGGACCGGCTCGGCCGTCCCCGACCAGTACCAGAACGCCAACACGTTCCTGGCCTACGCCGCCCTGATCCTCGGCGGTGCGGCGCGGGTGCTCGGGCCGGTGATCGGCTCCATCATCCTGCTGTTCATCCTGCAGTTCGCCGACACCGGCCTGCGGCTCCTCATCGACAACGGGATCATCCCCGAGGGGCTGCTGTCGTCCACCGACGTGGCGCAGATCCGCTTCGTCCTGGTCGGGATCGGCCTCATGCTGCTGTTGGTCTTCCGACCGCAGGGCATCCTCGGCGACCGACGAGAGGTGATGCTCGATGCCCGCTGACAACACGCCCACCGGCGCCCACGCGGCGTCGCTGGACAAGGGCGGCTCCGGCCGCGCCCCGCAGCGGCTGGCCCAGGCGGCGCTGCGCGACGTCCCGTGGGAGGTCGGCGTCGCCAAGCCCGACCCGGCGATCGTCGTCGACGGGGTCACCCGCACCTTCGGCGGCCTGACCGCGGTCGCCGTCGACCACCTCGAGGTGCAGCGCGGCGGCATCACCGGGCTGATCGGGCCCAACGGGGCCGGCAAGACGACGCTGTTCAACCTGCTCACCGGCTTCGACCAGCCCAACACCGGCACGTGGAGCTTCGACGGCCGGCCGCTGGGCAAGCTCGCGCCGCACCAGGTCGCCCGGCTCGGCGTCGTCCGCACCTTCCAGCTGACCAAGGCGCTGTCCCGGCTCACCGTGCTGCAGAACATGCTGCTCGGCGCCCAGGGCCAGCGCGGCGAGAGCTTCTGGCGGGCGCTCGTGCCCGGGACCTGGCGGTCGCAGGAGAAGGCCAACACCGACAAGGCCATGGAGCTGCTCCGGCGGTTCAAGCTCGACGCCAAGAAGGACGAGTTCGCCGGCACCCTCTCCGGCGGTCAGCGCAAGCTGCTGGAGATGGCCCGCGCGCTGATGAGCGACCCCAAGGTCGTCATGCTCGACGAGCCCATGGCCGGCGTGAACCCGGCGCTGACCCAGAGCCTGCTCGGCCACGTCAAGGACCTCCGCGAGGAGGGCATGACGGTGATCTTCGTCGAGCACGACATGGACGTCGTCCGCGACATCAGCGACTGGGTGGTCGTCATGGCCGCCGGCCGGGTGATCGCCGAGGGGCCGCCCGAGTCCATCAGCCAGAACCAGGCCGTGGTCGACGCCTACCTCGGGGCGCACCACGACGCCCCGCTGACCGTCGAGGAGGAGGACCAGGTCCTCGCCCAGGCCGAGGCGCGGATCGCCGCCGAGGAGCACGGCGGCGGCGAGGTCCTGGCCTCCGACACCACCAGGGAGACCGACCGATGAGCGACCCGCTGTTCCAGGTCGACGAGTCCGGCGAGGAGGTCACCCGGGCCCAGGAGGCCGCGGCGGGCACCGCGGAGCTGTCGCCGGCGGAGAAGGCCGCCACCCGCGAGGAGCACCTCCGCCTCGCCGAGGGCGCCCTGGTGCGGGCCGACGACCTCGTCGCCGGTTACGTGCCGGGGGTCAACATCCTGCGCGGCGCCGACTTCTACCTGCAGGACGGCGAGCTGGTCGGGATCATCGGCCCCAACGGCGCCGGCAAGTCGACGCTGCTCAAGACGCTGTTCGGGCTCATCCCGGTGCGCTCGGGGTCGGTGAAGCTGCGCGGGGAGGACATCACCTCCGCGCCGGCCCACCGGCTGGTGTCCATGGGCGTCGGCTACGTGCCGCAGAACAACAACGTGTTCCCCTCGCTCACCATCGAGGAGAACATGCAGATGGGCGTCTACCTGCGGCCGAAGACGTTCAAGGAGCGCTTCGACTACGTCATCGACCTCTTCCCGCTGCTCGGCGAGCGGCGCAAGGGGAAGGCGGGCGCGCTCTCCGGCGGCGAGCGGCAGATGGTGGCCATGGGCCGGGCGCTGATGATGGACCCGTCCGTGCTGCTGCTCGACGAGCCGTCGGCGGGCCTGTCCCCCGCCTACCAGGACGAGGTGTTCATCCGCTGCCGGCGGATCAACGCCACCGGGGTCTCGATCATCATGGTCGAGCAGAACGCCCGGCGCTGCCTGCAGATCTGCGACCGCGGCTACGTGCTCGACCAGGGCCGCAACGCCTACACCGACACCGGCCAGTCGCTGATGACCGACCCGAAGGTCATCGAGCTCTACCTGGGGACCCTCGCCAAGGCGCAGTGACCGCCTGAGGCCCCGACGAGGCCGGCGCCCCCCACGGGGGCGCCGGCCTCTCGTCGTCCCGGGGGTCCGGGTGGGTAGGAGCGAGCCCGTGAACTGGACCTGGGACCTGCGCGGCCGCGACGGCGGCATGAACGGCCTGGACTTCTGCCGGGCGCTGACCGCCGGCGGCTTCTCCCGCGTGCTCGTGCACGCGGCGCCCGCCCGCCTGGCGGTACGGGTCACCGCCGACGACGACACCGTCGTGGCCCGCGGCGACGCCGACCGCGACGGCGACTACTCCCCCGTCACGCTGCTCGAGCTGACCGACGGCGGCCTGCGGCGCACCGAGGTGTGGCCCGACGAGAGCCACCTCGGCCTGCCGGTGCTGCTGCCCGGCGGGGAGGTCGGCGTCCTGCTGCGCTGGGAGCACGCGCCCGACCGCGGCTGGTGGCGCTGGGCGGTGGAGTTCTCCAACCACCGCGGGCGCCCGGCCGACTGGGCGCCCGAGGGCCAGTCGCTGCAGCGCTGAGCACACGACAGCGGCCCGGCACCCCGCGAGGGGGTACCGGGCCGCTGCCGGATGGTGACTACCTCACCGCCGCGGGGTCACCGCTGCGGGCCGACGCCCTGGTCGTTGAGGCCCTGCAGGATCCGCGAGGACTCCTCGAACCCGATGACGACGATCGCGTCCGGGTTGAAGTCGGCCATCTGCTGGACCTCGGCGTCGAAGTTCGCCGCCTGCGGGTCGTACGTCACGCTGACGATGTCGTCCTCGGAGAGGCCGGCGCTGACCAGGTTGTTCTTGGTGTTGTCGGCCAGGCCCGTGCCGTAGGGGTCGTTGAGCGCGAGGATCCCCACGGTGTTGTTGCCGTCGGCGATGATCAGGTCCGCGAGGGCGCGGGCCTGCAGCGTGTCCGGCGGGGCGGTGCGGAAGTACAGCCCGTTGTCGTTGTAGTTCGTGAACTGGTCGGACGTGTTCGCCGGCGAGAACTGCAGGACACCGGCGCCGGTGATGGCGTCGATGACCGTCAGGCTCACACCGGAGGACGCGGCACCGATGATCGCGTTCACACCGGACTGCAGCAGCCGGTCCACGGTCTGGGTGGCGGTGTCGGTGGAGGCGTCACCGGAGTCACCCTCGACGAGCTGGACCGGCTGGCCCAGCACGCCGCCGGCGGCGTTGATGTCGTTGACCGCCAGCTTGGCGCCGGCGACCTCCGGCGGGCCGAGGAAGGCCAGGTTGCCGGTCAGCGGCAGCAGCGTGCCGATGACCAGCGGGCCGCCGGTCGCGCCGGCCGGCGCGTAGGCCGGGCCCTCGTTGCTGGTGGCGTTGGCCTCGTCACCGGCGATGACGTACTCGGTGGCGTCGCTGTCCAGCGCGTTGTCGTCGCCGAACTGCAGCAGGCCGAAGCTGGCCGCCGCCGGCTCACCGGCGTCGGTGAAGGCCAGCGGACCGGAGATGCCGTCGTAGTCGACGTTGCCGCCGTTGTTGATGATCTCCAGGCACGCGGCGAAGTCGGTGCACTTGTCCCCGCCGGTGGTGATCCCGTTGACGTACGCCTTGAAGGTGTTGGCGTCGTTGGTGCCGGCGGCCTGCGCGGCCAGCGCCGTGACGATCACCGCGTCGTAGGTCTCACCCGCGTAGTTGTAGTCCTGCAGGTTGGGGTCCACCTCGAGCAGCCGGTCGGTGAACTCCGGGCCCAGCTCGGTGAGGGGCGTGGTGCCCCGCATGCCGGCGAGCGCGCCGTCGTCGGTGAAGTCCTCACCGAGGGCGTTGCCCATGTTGCCGTCGGTGCCGTAGATGTTGACCTGCTTCTCGCCGCCGCCCGAGGCGTCGCCGCCCGAGCCGCTGCCACCGTCGTCGCCGCCACCGCAGGCGGTGAGGGCGACGAGCGCGGCGGAGGTGACGGCGATGCTGCGGGCGTAGGTACGCGTGCGCATCCAGCAACTCCCAGTTGTCGTACGTCGGTCCGGCGGGCCCCGGACGTGCCGGGGCCCCGTCAGTCCGGTGAACGTAACTGCTGGATACGGGGATGGATGCGGGACGGTTGAGACCGTGATGGGGTCGTGACCTGGCCTGTTCCGGCCGGGTTACGCGTTCCCCCGGGAGGGTGCACCCTCCGCGGCGGCCTCGTCCGTGGCGAGGATCCGCTCGGCCAGCGCCTTCATCGACGTGCGCTCGTTCATGGCCGTGCGCTGGATCCAGCGGAAGGCCTCCGCCTCGGTCATCCCCTGCTCGGCCATGAGCCGGCCCTTGGCCTTCTCCACGACCTTGCGGGCCTCGAGCCGCTCCTCGAGCGTGCGCACCTCGCCGTCGAGCGCGGCGATCTCGGTGAACCGCGCGCGGGCCACCTCGATGGCCGGCACCAGGTCGTTCTTGGAGAACGGCTTGACCAGGTAGGCCATGGCGCCCGCGTCGCGCGCCCGCTCGACCAGCTCGCGCTGGCTGAAGGCGGTGAGCACGATGACCGGCGCGATCCGCGCCGAGGCGATCTGCTCGGCGGCCGCCAGCCCGTCGAGGACCGGCATCTGGATGTCGAGGATGACGAGGTCCGGCGTCAGCTCCCGGGCCCGGTCGACGGCGGTCTGCCCGTCCCCGGCCTCGGCGACGACGACGTACCCCTCCTCCTCGAGCATCTCCTTGAGGTCGAGGCGGATGAGGGCCTCGTCCTCGGCGATGAGGACCCGGGTCGGCTCGCTGCTCACGCGGAGGAGCCTAGCGACGACGGCCGGGAGCGGCGTCCCGGTTACGCTGACCGGGTCGTGACGTCGGTCGCGGCGCCTGCCCCCGTACCCCAATCGGCAGAGGGAGCGGATTCAAAACCCGCGCAGTGTGCGTTCGAGTCGCACCGGGGGCACCGCTACATCGTCGTCCTGCCGGACGGCACCGCCGCCACGTGCCGTCCCCGCTGCCGCGGAGCCCATCCCGGCGCTCGTCGCGGAGGCCTCCGGCCCCCACTCCTCCCAGCGCCTCGCGGGGCGGCTCACGTCCCGGCGTCGTCCCGCGGTCATCCCGGGAGCACCGCATACGGTGTCGGGGTGAGCGAGCCCGTGCCCCACATGACCCCCGAGCAGTTCCGGCAGCACGGTCACGAGGTGGTCGACTGGATCGCCGACTACTGGGCGCGCATCGAGTCCTTCCCCGTCCGCTCGCGGGTCTCCCCCGGCGACGTCCGCGCGGCGCTCCCGCCGTCGGCGCCCGAGCAGGGCGAGCCGTTCTCCGCGGTCCTCGCCGACCTCGAGCAGGTCGTCCTGCCGGGCGTCACCCACTGGCAGCACCCCGGCTTCCTCGCCTACTTCCCGGCCAACACCTCCGGCCCCTCGGTGCTCGGCGACCTGCTCTCCGCGGGCCTGGGCGTCCAGGGCATGTCGTGGGTGACCAGCCCGGCGGCCACCGAGCTCGAGCAGCACCTCCTGGACTGGTTCGCCGACCTGCTCGGGCTGCCGGAGGCGTTCCGGTCCACGGGCAGCGGCGGCGGCGTCGTCCAGGACTCGAGCTCGGGGGCCAACCTGGTCGCCCTGCTCGCGGCGCTGCACCGGGCCAGCGGCGGGGCCACCGTCCGGCACGGCGTGGTGCCCGAGGAGTACACGGTCTACGTCTCCTCCGAGACGCACTCGTCGATGGAGAAGGCCGTCCGGATCGCCGGGCTCGGCACCGACGCCATCCGGGTCGTGGAGGTCGACGGCGACCTGGCGATGCGCCCGGCGGCGCTGGCCGCCCGGCTGGGGCGCGACACCGCCCGCGGGCTCAAGCCGGTGCTGGTGTGCGCCACGGTCGGGACGACGTCGACCACCGCGGTGGACCCGCTGGCCGAGATCGGGCCGATCTGCCGCCGCTACGGCGCCTGGCTGCACGTCGACGCCGCGTACGCGGGCGTGAGCGCCGTCGCCCCGGAGCTGCGGCACCTGCAGGCCGGCGTCGAGGAGGCCGACAGCTACACCACCGACGCGCACAAGTGGCTGCTCACCGGCTTCGACGCGACGCTGTTCTGGGTCGCCGACCGGGCGGCGCTCACCGGCGCGCTGTCGATCCTCCCCGAGTACCTGCGCAACGCCGCCACCGAGGCCGGCGCGGTCGTCGACTACCGCGACTGGCAGATCGAGCTGGGCCGCCGGTTCCGCGCGCTCAAGCTGTGGACCGTGCTGCGCTGGTACGGCGCCGAGGGGCTGCGGGCGCACGTCCGGTCCGGTGTCGCGCTGGCGCAGGAGCTCGTCGGCTGGGCCGACGCCGACGACCGCTTCGACGTCGCCACCCCGCACCCGCTGTCCCTGGTGTGCCTGCGGCCGCGCTGGCCGGCCGACGTCGACGCCGACGTCGCGACCATGACGCTGCTGGAGCGGCTCAACGACGGCGGCGAGGTCTACCTCACCCACACGACCGTGCGCGGCGCGGTGGTGCTGCGCGTGGCGATCGGCGCGCCGGCGACGACGCGGGCGCACGTCGAGCGGGCGTGGGCGCTGCTGTGCGAGGGCCACGACTGGCTGGCCGCCGACTTCGCCGAGCAGGCCGCCGAGCGCGCCCGCGCCGAGGCCGAGCGCAAGGAGGCCGAGCGGCGGGCGGCCGAGGAGGAGGCCGCCCGGCGGCACGCCGCCGAGCAGGCGGCCGCCGAGCAGCAGGCCGCGGCCGAGCAGCAGGCCGCCGAGCAGGCGGCGGCCGAGCGGCAGGCGGCCCCGGAGGAGACCCCGGCCGGGGCGGAGCCGGCCGAGGCCGTCCCGGCTACTCCCCCAGTGACCGGATGAGCCCCTCCTGGGCCACCGTGGCCACGTGCCGGCCGTCGGCGGTCCAGATGCTGCCGAAGCACAGCGCGCGGCCCTCGGAGGCGGCCGGGCTGTCGGTCTCGTAGAGGAACCACTCGTCGGCGCGGAACGGCGCGTGGAACCAGATGGCGTGGTCGAGACTGGCGCCGACGTAGCGCCCGCCCCACCCGCCGCCGACCCGCGCCAGCCCCGCGGACAGCAGCGTCAGGTCGCTGACGAAGGTCAGGGCCGCGGCCTGCACCCCGGCGTCGTCGGGGAGCCGGCCCGCCACCCGGAACCAGGCGTGCGACTGGGTGGCCGGCGGGGTCTTCGGCTCCGGCGCGAACGGGTTGACCAGCGGCCGCTGCTCCACGGCCCGGCTGATCTCCAGCGCCGGGGCCGCCAGGGCGCCGTGCCCGGCGGCGTGGTCGGCCAGCGACAGCAGCTCCTCGGGCCGCGGCACCTCCGGCATAGGCCGGGAGTGCGTGACGACGGCCGGCTCGCCGGCGTGGAAGTCCGCCGTCAGCGCGAAGACGGCGACGTCCTCACCGCGCCGGGTCTGGCAGGCGATGACCCGGCGGGTGGAGAAGGACCGGCCGTCGCGGATCCGCTCGACGGTGTAGCGCAGTTCCTCGTGCGGGTCGCCCGGCCGCAGGAAGTAGGAGTGCAGCGAGTGCACGCCGCGGCCGCCCCGCACCGTGCGCGTGGCCGCCATGAGCGCCTGCCCGGCCACCTGCCCGCCGAAGATGCGCTGCAGCGTGGTCGTCGGGGTCTGCCCCACGAAGACGTCGGGCGAGCGTTCCTCGAGGTCGAGGACGCTCATCAGCGCGGCGGCCTGGGTCCCGCCGCCGGTCACGAGTCGGTGCCGACTTCGTGCACCCGGATGAGGTTGGTCGACCCGACCGTGTTCGGCGGGCTGCCCGCGACGACGACGACGCGGTCGCCGACCCGGAGCCGGCCGATGGACAGCAGCGAGAAGTCCACCTGCTCGACCATGTCGTCGGTGTGCTGCACGGAGGGCACGAGGAAGGTCTCCACGCCCCACGACAGCGCCAGCTGGCTGCGGACCCGGCCGTCGACGGTGAAGGCCAGCAGCGGCTGGCGGGGGTGCAGGGCGGCCAGCCGGCGGGTGGTCTCGCCGGTCTGGGTGAAGGTGCACAGCGCCTTGACGTCGAGCGCCTCGCCGATGTCCCGGGCCGCGCGGACGATGGCACCGGAGCGGGACCGGGACCGGCGGGTGATCTCCGGGGCGCGCGCGTCGGAGCTCTCGACGGCGTCGATGATCCGCTCCATCGTGCGCACCGTCGCGATCGGGTAGCGCCCGACCGAGGTCTCGCCGGAGAGCATCACCGCGTCGGCGCCGTCGAGGACGGCGTTGGCGACGTCGGAGGCCTCGGCGCGGGTGGGCCGCGAGTTGGTGATCATCGACTCGAGCATCTGGGTGGCGACGATGACCGGCTTGTTGCGCTCGCGGGCGGCCTGCACGGCGCGCTTCTGCACCAGCGGCACCTGCTCCAGCGGCAGCTCCACGCCGAGGTCGCCGCGGGCCACCATGACCCCGTCGAAGGCCTCGACGATCGCCTCCAGGTTCGCCACCGCCTCGGGCTTCTCCAGCTTGGCGATGACGGGGACGTGCACGTCCTCCTGGCGCATGATGTCGCGCACCAGCTCGACGTCGCTGGGCGAGCGGACGAACGACAGCGCGACGAAGTCGACCGACAGGTGCAGGGCGAAGCGGAGGTCCTCCTCGTCCTTCTCCGACAGCGCCGGCACGCTCACGGCGACACCGGGCAGCGACAGGCCCTTGTTGTTGGAGACCTCGCCCCCCTCGACGACCAGGCACCAGACGTCGGGCCCGTCGACGGAGACGACCGACAGGGCGAGCTTGCCGTCGTCGACCAGCAGCCGGTCGCCGACGCGGGCGTCGTTGGCGAGGCCCTTGTAGGTGGTCGAGACGCGCTCGGCGGTGCCCTCGACGTCGTCGACGGTGATGCAGACGCGGCTGCCGGTGGCCCAGTGGACCGGGCCGTCGGCGAACGTGCCGAGGCGGATCTTGGGGCCCTGCAGGTCGGCCAGGACGGCGACGGCGCGGCCGGTGCGGTCCGACGCCTGGCGCACGTGGATGTAGGCCTTCTCGTGGTCGGCGTGCGCCCCGTGGCTGAAGTTGAGCCGGGCGACGTCCATCCCCGACTCGACCAGGGCGGTGATCTGCTCGAGGGAGCTGGTGGCCGGGCCCAGGGTGCAGACGATCTTCGCGCGGCGGGACATGGGGGAAACGCTAGTGGGCGGCCTCCGGCGGAACGGACAGGGGCCGGGTCCCCGCGGGTGTCGCGGGACCCGGCCCCTGTCGCCGGAGTGGTTCCGTGGTGGTGTCTAGCGCAGCGCCACCGCGGTCGGGGTGACCGGCCGGGGCAGCATGGAGCTGCCGGTCAGCCACTGGTCGACCGCGCCGGCGGCGGCGCGGCCCTCGGCGATGGCCCACACGATCAGCGACTGGCCGCGGCCGGCGTCGCCGGCCACGAACACGCCGGGCACGGTGGACATGAACTCGCCGTCGCGGGCGACGTTGCCGCGCCCGTCGACGTCGAGACCCAGCGCCTCGACCAGGCCCTCGCGCTGCACGCCGGTGAAGCCCATGGCCAGCAGCACCAGCTGGGCCGGCAGCTCGCGCTCGGTGCCCTCGACCTTCTGGAACCGGCCGTCGACCCGCTCCACCTCGTGGATGACCAGGGCGCGCACGCGGCCCTCGTCGTCGCCGAGGAAGCGCTCGGTGTTGACCGAGTACAGCCGCTCACCGCCCTCCTCGTGGGCCGAGGAGACCCGCATGATCATCGGGTAGGTCGGCCAGGGGTTGCCCTCGGCCCGCTTGTCCGGCGGCGCGGGCATGATCTCCAGCTGGGTGACCGAGCGGGCGCCCTGCCGGTGGGAGGTGCCCAGGCAGTCGGCGCCGGTGTCGCCGCCGCCGATGATCACGACGTCCTTGCCGTGGGCGGAGATCGGCGGGTCGTCGAGCTCGCCGAGCGCCTGCCGGTTGCCGAAGGGCAGGAACTCCATCGCCAGGTGGATGCCGTCGAGCTCGCGCCCGGGGGCGGGCAGGTCGCGGCCGATGGTGGCGCCCGCGGCGATCACGACGGCGTCGTGCTCGGCGCGCAGCTGCTCGGCGGAGAGGTCGCCCTCCCCCGGCCCGCCGACCTCGACGCCCGTGACGAAACGGGTGCCCTCGGCGCGCATCTGGTCCAGCCGCCGGTCCAGGACGGCCTTCTCCATCTTGAACTCGGGGATGCCGTACCGGAGCAGCCCGCCGACCTTGTCGGCCCGCTCGTAGACGGTGACGTCGTGCCCGGCGCGGGTGAGCTGCTGGGCGGCGGCGAGGCCCGCCGGCCCGGACCCGACGACGGCGACCCTCCTGCCGGTGCGCTCGGCCGGGGTCTGCGGCTCGACGTAGCCCCGCTCGAAGGCCTGGTCGATGATCTCCCACTCGATCTGCTTGATCGTGACCGGCGAGTCCTGCAGGTTCAGCACGCAGGCGCCCTCGCAGGGGGCCGGGCACAGCTTCCCGGTGAACTCCGGGAAGTTGTTGGTCGCGTGCAGCCGCTCGATCGCGTCGCGCCAGTCGTCCCGGCGGGCGAGGTCGTTCCACTCCGGGATCAGGTTGCCCAGCGGGCAGCCGTGGTGGCAGAACGGGATGCCGCAGTCCATGCACCGCGCGGCCTGCTGGCGCAGCGCGGCGACCGGGTAGACGCCGTCCTCCCCGTTCTGCCGGGAGAGGTAGACGTCCTTCCAGTCGAGGATGCGGACGTCGACCGGCCGCCGGGGCGGCAGGGCCCGCTCGTACTTCAGGAACCCCGTGGAGTCAGCCACGTGCGGCCTCCATCACTGCTCGATCCACATCCGTGCCGGCGGCCTCGGCGGCGCGCCGGGCCTCGAGAGCGCGACGGTAGTCGCGCGGCATGATCACGCTGAACTGCTCGGACCAGCGGCCCCAGTCGGCCAGCAGGGCCGCCGCGACCGGCGACTCGGTCTCGGCGTGGTACCGGACCAGCACGTCGCGCAGCCACTGCGCGGACTCGCCGTCCAGCGGCTCGACGTCGACCATCTCCGGGTTCACCCGGTGCCGGGCGAGGTCCAGGACGTAGCCGATGCCGCCGGACATGCCGGCCGCGACGTTGCGGCCGGTGGGCCCGAGGACCACCGCGCGGCCGCCGGTCATGTACTCCAGCGCGTGGTCGCCGGCGCCCTCGACGACGGCCAGCGCGCCGGAGTTGCGGACGCAGAACCGCTCGCCGACCCGCCCGCGCAGGAAGATCTCCCCGCTGGTGGCGCCGTAGCCGATGACGTTGCCGGCGATGACGTTGTCCTCGGCGGCGAAGGTCGCCTCGAGCGCCGGGCGGACGACGATCCGGCCGCCGGACAGGCCCTTGCCGACGTAGTCGTTGGCGTCGCCGAGCAGCCGCATGGTGACGCCGCGCGGGACGAAGGCGCCGAAGGACTGGCCGGCCGACCCGGTGAAGGTCAGGTCGATCGTGCCGTCGGGCAGGCCCTCGCCGCCGAAGCGGCGGGTGACCATCGAGCCGAGCATCGTGCCGACGGTGCGGTTGACGTTGCGCACCGGCAGCTCCAGGCGCACCGGCCGCGCGTCGAGCAGGGCGCCCTCGCACAGCTGGACCAGCGTCTGGTCCAGCGCGACGTCGAGGCCGTGGTCCTGGGTGCGGACCGCCCGGCGGGACGCGCCCTCGGGCAGCCCGGGCTGCGCGAGCATCGGCGAGAGGTCCAGGCCGCTGGCCTTCCAGTGGTCGACCGCGCGCCGGGTGTCGAGCAGCTCGGTGTGGCCGACGGCCTCGTCGACCGAGCGGAAGCCCAGCTCGGCGAGGTACTGCCGGACCTGCTCGGCGAGGAACTCGAAGAAGGTGACGACGAACTCCGGCCGCCCGGTGAACCGCTTGCGCAGCTCCGGGTTCTGGGTGGCGACGCCGACCGGGCAGGTGTCCAGGTGGCAGACCCGCATCATGATGCAGCCCGACACCACCAGCGGAGCGGTGGCGAAGCCGTACTCCTCGGCGCCGAGCAGCATCGCGACGAGGACGTCGCGGCCGGTCTTCATCTGGCCGTCCGCTTGGACCACGATCCGGTCGCGCAGGCCGTTGGCCAGCAGCGTCTGCTGGGTCTCGGCCAGGCCGAGCTCCCACGGCGAGCCGGCGTGCTTGAGCGAGGTCAGCGGGGCGGCACCGGTGCCGCCGTCGTGCCCGGAGATCAGGACGACGTCGGCGTGCGCCTTGCTGACGCCGGCCGCGACCGTCCCGACCCCGACCTCGGCGACCAGCTTGACGTTGATCCGCGCCTCGGTGTTCGCGTTCTTGAGGTCGTGGATGAGCTGCTTGAGGTCCTCGATCGAGTAGATGTCGTGGTGCGGGGGCGGGCTGATCAGGCCGACGCCCGGCGTCGAGTGCCGGGTGCGGGCCACCCACGGGTAGACCTTGCCGCCGGGCAGCTGGCCGCCCTCACCGGGCTTGGCGCCCTGCGCCATCTTGATCTGGATGTCGTCGGCGTTGACCAGGTACTCGCTGGTCACGCCGAACCGGCCGCTGGCCACCTGCTTGATCGCCGAGCGGCGCAGGTCGCCGTTCGGGTCGGGCACGTAGCGGTCGGGGTCCTCGCCGCCCTCGCCGGTGTTCGACTTGCCGCCGAGCCGGTTCATGGCGATGGCGAGGGTCTCGTGCGCCTCCTGCGAGATGGAGCCGTAGCTCATCGCGCCGGTCTGGAAGCGCTTGACGATCTCGCTGGCCGGCTCGACCTCCTCGAGCGGCACCGGCGGGCGCACGCCCGTCCTGATCTCGAACAGGCCGCGCAGCGTCGCGGCCTCCTCCGAGAGCGCGTCGACGGTGTCGGTGTAGCGCTGGAACACCTCGAACTGCCGCGAGCGGGTGGCGTGCTGGAGCAGGAACACCGTCTCGGGGTTGAACAGGTGCACCTCGCCCTCGCGGCGCCACTGGTACTCGCCGCCGGTCTCCAGCCGCCGGTGCGCGCGCTCGGTGGGGTTCTCCGGATAGGCGCGCCGGTGCCGCATGGCAACCTCCTCGGCGAGGACGTCCATGCCGACGCCGCCGAGGGGACAGGAGGTGCCGGTGAAGTACTCGTCGACGACGTCCTGGGACAGGCCGACGGCCTCGAAGATCTGCGCCATCGTGTACGAGCCGACGGTGCTGATGCCCATCTTGCTCATGACCTTGAGGACGCCCTTGCCGAGCGCCTTGACGACGTTGCGCACCGCCTGGGCGGGCTGCACGCCGGTGAGGACGCCGTCGCGGATCAGGTCCTCGATGGACTCGAAGGCCAGGTAGGGGTTGACCGCGGCCGCGCCGTAGCCGAGCAGCAGCGCGACGTGGTGCACCTCGCGGCAGTCGCCGGACTCGACGACCAGGCCGACCTCCATGCGGGTGCGCTCGCGCACCAGGTGGTGGTGGACGGCGGCGGTCATGAGCAGCGACGGGATCGGCGCGCGGTTCTCGTCGCAGTCGCGGTCGGACAGCACGATGACCCGCGCGCCGGCCGCGATCGCCTTGCTGACCTTGTTCCGCAGCTCCTCGACCGCCTGCACCAGCGCGGGGCCGCCGCCGGTGACGTCGAAGTGGCCGGTGATCCGGACGGCGGCGAAGCCGGGCAGGTCGCCGTCGTCGTCGATGTGCAGGATCTTGGCCAGCTCGTCGTTGTCGATGACCGGGTAGGGCAGGTACACCTGCCGGCAGGAGGCCGGGGTGGCCGTGAGCAGGTTCTGCTCCGGGCCGAAGGTGCGCCCGAGGCTGGTCACCAGCTCCTCGCGGATGGCGTCCAGCGGCGGGTTGGTCACCTGGGCGAACAGCTGACCGAAGTAGTCGTAGAGCTGCCGCGAGCGGTCCGACAGCGCCGCGATCGGGGTGTCGGTGCCCATGGAGCCGATCGGCTCGGCGCCGGTGGCGGCCATCGGCGTGAGCAGGACGCGCAGCTCCTCCTCGGTGTAGCCGAACAGCTGCTGGCGGCGCACCACCGACTCGTGGCTGGGCCGCGCGCGCCGCCGCTCGGGCAGCGAGGGCAGGTGCACGAGCCCGGCGTGCAGCCAGTCGTCGTAGGGGTGCTCGGTGGCCAGGGCGCCCTTGACGTCCTCGTCGGAGACGATCCGCCCGGAGGCGGTGTCGACGAGGAACATCCGGCCCGGCTGCAGCCGGCCCTTGGCGACGACCTCCCCGGCCGGGATGTCGAGGACGCCGGCCTCGCTGGCGAGGACGACGAGGTCGTCCTTGGTGTGCCACCAGCGGCCCGGGCGCAGGCCGTTGCGGTCGAGGACGGCGCCGATGAGCGTGCCGTCGGTGAACGCGACGCAGGCCGGCCCGTCCCAGGGCTCCATGATCGAGGAGTGGAACCGGTAGAAGGCCCGGCGGGCCGGGTCCATCTCGTCGTGGTTCTCCCACGCCTCCGGGATCATCATCAGCACCGCGTGCGGCAGCGAGCGGCCCGACAGGTGCAGCAGCTCGAGCACCTCGTCGAAGGTCGCCGAGTCGCTGAAGTCGCTCGCGGTCACCGGGAAGATCCGGTCCAGGCCGAGCTCGGAGGCCGGGCCGGCGGGGCCGTCGAACAGCTCGGTCTCGAGCTTGGCCTCGCGGGCGCGCATCCGGTTGCGGTTGCCCTTGATGGTGTTGATCTCGCCGTTGTGGGCGATGAACCGGAACGGGTGCGCCAGCGGCCAGCTCGGGAACGTGTTGGTGGAGAACCGGCTGTGCACCAGCGCGATCGCCGACTCGTAGCGCTCGTCGCGCAGGTCGGGGAAGAACGCGGGCAGCTGGTCGGTGGTCAGCATGCCCTTGTAGGTGATCGTGCGGCTGGACAGCGAGACCACGTAGAGGGAGCTGCCGGCCTCGCGGGCCTCCCGCTCGGCGCGCTTGCGCAGCACGAACGAGCGCCGCTCCAGCCGGGTCACGCCGTTGACCTCGCGCGGGCCGCCGAAGGCCTGCTGGTCGGCGCGGGCGCCCATGGTCTCGGCGACGAACAGCTGCCCGAAGTGCGGCATGACCGCGCGGGCGGTGGGGCCGAGGTCGGCGCCGTCGGGGTCGACCGGCACGTCGCGCCAGCCGAGGACGGTCAGGCCCTCCTCGGCGGCGATCCGCTCGACGTCGGCGTAGCGGGCGGCCCGCTCCTGCTCGTCGACCGGGAGGAAGGCGATGCCGACCGAGTACTCGCCCAGCGGGGGCAGGTCGAAGTCGACGCCGGCCCGCAGCAGCGCGTCGGGCACCTGGGTCAGGATGCCGGCGCCGTCCCCGGAGTTGGGCTCGGAGCCGGCGGCCCCGCGGTGGTCGAGGTTGTGCAGCGCGGTCAGGCCGGCGGCCACGATCGCGCGGGAGCGGCGGCCGCGGGCGTCGGCCACGAAGGCGACGCCGCAGGCATCCGAGTCGTTCGCCGGGTCGTAGAGACCGGAGGCCGCCGGCGTCGCCGAGAAGGGGACGGCCGAGCCGGCGGTGGTGCGGGGGGCGGGGGTGCGGGACCCGGACATGATCACTCCCGTCGTCGGCCTGCGCGCGGTCCCGGGAGGACGTCGCGGGGCGCGGGGCCCGGCCGGTGGTCAGAGGGTGCGGTGCACGGAAGCAGTGGAGGACAGCGGAGCCGGTGACCGGCCGGGACACGGTGGCCCGGACAGGCGGAGGACCGGCGGCCCCGCGGCTGGTTGCGCGGGGTCGTCGTCCCGCGGGGCAGCGCTGGCCCGGTTACGACGCGAGCGACCCGCCGGGATCACCGGCTGGTCTGGACAGGAGGGTACACAGCGGCGAGACCCGGCCCACCGCCGCGAACCGATCCGTCGGCGCGTCCTGTCAGGGCGTCCCCGGCGCGTCGTGAGACCGGTCACCCCGCCGCTCCGCGGCGGGCGCGTCGGTGCTGGTCGGGGCGTCGTCGGCGGTGCCGGCGTCGGCGGCCGGGGTGTCGTCGTCGTCACGTCCGCCGTCGGCGTCCCGGTCGAGGACCTCCCGCGGGCGGCCCCGCTGCCAGACCATGTAGGCCACGGCGAGCAGGCCCACCACGATGCAGGTGAACACGTTGAGCCGGACGCCGAAGAAGCGGTTGGCGTCGTCGATGCGCAGGACCTCGATCCACAGCCGGCCGGCGCAGTACAGCGCGACGTAGAGCGCGAACGCGCGGCCGTGGGACAGCCGGAAGCGGCGGTCGGCCCACACCACGACGGCGGCCGCGGCGAGGTTCCACAGCAGCTCGTAGAGGAACGTCGGGTGGAAGGTGGCGAACGCCTCGTAGCCGTCGGGGCGGTGCGCGAGGTCGATCTCCAGGCCCCAGGGCAGCGTGGTGGGGCCGCCGAACAGCTCCTGGTTGAACCAGTTGCCCAGCCGGCCGACCGCCTGGGCGACCAGCAGGCCGGGGGCGATGGCGTCGCCGAAGGCCGGCAGCGGGATGCCGCGGCGGCGGCAGGCGATCCAGGCGCCGACGCCGCCGAGGGCGATGGCGCCCCAGATGCCGAGGCCGCCCTCCCAGATGGCGAACGCCCGCAGCGGGTCGCCGCCCTCCCCGAAGTAGGGCTGCGGCGTCGTGATCACGTGGTAGAGCCGGCCGCCGAGGATGCCGAAGGGCACCGCCCACATCGCGATGTCGAGCACCTCGCCGGGCCGCCCGCCGCGGGCGACCCAGCGCTTCTCGGCGATCCAGCAGGCGGCGACGATGCCGGCGATGATGCACAGCGCGTAGGCGCGCAGCGGGAACGGCCCGAGGTGCCACACCCCCTGGGCCGGGCTCGGGATCGACGCCAGCACCGTCACGGCACGGCCACCCGGCGGCGCACGCCCGCGGCGAGCTCCCCGGACAGCCGGCGCACGCCGTCGGCGCCCCGGCCCTCGAGCAGCTCCCGCACGTAGGCCGACCCGACGATGACGCCGTCGGCGAAGCCGGCCACCTCGGCGGCCTGGTCGCCGTCGGAGACGCCGAGGCCCACGCACACCGGGACGTCGGTGACCGCGCGGGTGCGGGCGACCAGGCGCTCGGCGGCGTCGCCGACGGTGGCGCGGGTGCCGGTGACGCCCATCGTGGACGCGGCGTAGACGAACCCGCGGCAGGCCGCGGTGGTCGACGCCAGCCGGGCGTCGGTGGACGACGGCGCGACGAGGAAGACGCGGTCGAGGTCGGCGGCCTCGGCGGCGGCCAGCCACGCGGCGGCCTCGTCGGGGATGAGGTCGGGCGTGATCGCGCCCGCTCCCCCGGCGGCGGCCAGGTCGGTGGCGAACCGCTCGACGCCGTAGCGCTCGACCGGGTTCCAGTAGCTCATCACCACCGGCACCGCGCCCGCGGCGTCGACCGCCTCGACGGCGCGCAGCACGTCGCGCATGCCGACCCCGGCGCGCACGGCGGGGTCGACCGCCTGCTGGATGACCGGGCCGTCCATGCCGGGGTCGGAGTAGGGGACGCCGATCTCCACGACGTCGGCCCCGCCCTCGACCGCCGCGACCATGGCGGCGATCGAGTCGTCCACGCTCGGGTAGCCGACCGGCAGGTAGGCGACCAGCGCGGCGCGGCCCTCGGCGCGGGCGGCGCGGATGCGGTCCTCCAGCCGGCTCATGCCTGGCTCCCCGCGGCCTGGCCGGGCACGGCGTCGCCGGACGCGACGGCGCCCTCGGTGGGCTGCTGGTGGGTGTCCATGCCGGGCCCGGGGTCGACCTCGTCGCGGTCGCCGAGGCCGAACCAGCGCGACGCGGTCTCGACGTCCTTGTCCCCGCGGCCGGAGAGGTTGACCAGCAGCAGCGGCGGTCCGCCTCCCCGCCCACCGTCCCCCCGGGCCACCAGCTCGCGGCCGAGCCGCATGGCCCCGGCGAGGGCGTGCGCGGACTCGATCGCCGGGATGATGCCCTCGGTCCGGCACAGCAGCGCGAAGGCCTCCATCGCCTCGGCGTCGGTGACCGGGCGGTACTCGGCCCGGCCGACGTCGTGCAGGAAGCTGTGCTCCGGGCCCACGCCGGGGTAGTCCAGCCCGGCGCTGATCGAGTGCGACTCGATCGTCTGGCCGTTGTCGTCCTGCAGCAGGTAGGAGCGGGCGCCGTGCAGCACGCCGGGCGCTCCCCCGGTGATCGTCGCGGCGTGCCGGCCGGTCTCGACGCCGTCGCCGCCGGCCTCCAGGCCGACCAGGCGCACGCCCTCGTCGGGCACGAACGCGGTGAAGATCCCGATGGCGTTGGAGCCGCCGCCGACGCAGGCGAGGACGGCGTCGGGCAGCCGGCCCTCCCGCTCGAGCACCTGGGCGCGGGCCTCGTCGCCGATCACCCGCTGGAAGTCGCGGACCATCGCCGGGAACGGGTGCGGGCCGGCGACGGTGCCGAAGACGTAGTTGGTGGTCTCGACGTTGGTCACCCAGTCGCGGAACGCCTCGTTGATGGCGTCCTTGAGGGTGCGCGAGCCGGTGCTCACCGGGACCACCTCGGCGCCGAGCAGCCGCATGCGGGCGACGTTGAGCGCCTGCCGGCGGGTGTCCTCCTCGCCCATGTAGATCGTGCAGGACAGGCCCATGAGCGCCGCGGCGGTGGCGGTGGCGACGCCGTGCTGGCCGGCGCCGGTCTCGGCGATGACCCGCTGCTTGCCGATCCGCCGGGTGAGCAGCGCCTGGCCGAGCACGTTGTTGATCTTGTGCGAGCCGGTGTGGTTGAGGTCCTCGCGCTTGAGCAGCACGCGGGCGCCGCCGCAGTGCTCGGCGAAGCGCGGCACCTCGGTGACCGGGCTCGGGCGGCCGGTGTAGTCGCGCTGCAGGGCGGCGAACTCGGCGACGAACGCGGGGTCGACCCGCATGGCCGCGTAGGCCTCGGTCAGCTCGTCGAGGGCCGCGATCAGCGCCTCGGGGACGAACCGGCCGCCGAAGACGCCGAAGTGACCGGTGGCGTCGGGCCACGCCGGGCGCGCCGGGTCGCTGCGCTGCTCGGGCGGGTGGACGGCACTCGTGGTCATGCCCCCAGTGTCCCGCGCCGGGGCGCGCTGGTGGCGCAGGGGGTCCACGTGCCGCGCCCGCGAGCGGCCCCTCTGCAGGGGCCCGCCCCCAGCCTGGGAGGGGTGGGGGGCAGAGGGGTCCTTCTTCAGCGCGTGGTGCGCGGGACCGCGGGGTGCGACCCGGCGGTGACCAGGTCGGCGACCGCCTGGCGCGGGTCGCCGGCGGTGACCAGGCCCTCGCCGACCAGCACGGCGTCGGCGCCGGCGGAGGCGTAGGCGATGAGCTCGCGCGGGCCGCGGACCCCGGACTCGGCGACCTTGACCACGCCCGAGGGCAGGCCGGGCGCGATCCGCTCGAACGTGCCGAGGTCGACGTCGAGCGTGGTGAGGTCGCGGGCGTTGACGCCGATCACCGAGGCGCCGGCGGCCAGCGCGCGGTCGGCCTCGGCCTCGGTGTGCACCTCGACCAGCGCGGTCATGCCCAGGGACTCGACCCGCTCGAGCAGGCCCAGCAGCGCGTTCTGCTCCAGCGCCGCGACGATCAGCAGGACGACGTCGGCGCCGTGGGCGCGGGCCTCGTGCACCTGGTAGCTGCTGACCACGAAGTCCTTGCACAGCACCGGCACGTTCACGGCGGCGCGGACGGCGGCCAGGTCGGCGTGCGAGCCGCCGAAGCGGCGCCGCTCGGTGAGGACGCTGATCACCCGGGCGCCGCCGGCGGCGTACTGCGCGGCGAGGACGGCGGGGTCGGGGATGTCGGCCAGCGCGCCCTTGCTCGGGCTGCGGCGCTTGACCTCCGCGATGACGCCGACGCCGGGCTCGCGGAGCGCGGCCAGGGCGTCGCGGGCGGGGCGGGCGTCGCGGGCGGCGGCCCGGACCTCGGCCAGCGGGGTGGCCGCCTCGCGCGCCGCGACGTCCTCACGGACGCCGGCGACGATGTCGTCGAGGACGGTCACTCCGCCTCCTCGCTGCTGGGCCGGCCGGTCCGGTGCCGGTCGGACGGTGGACCCACCCTAGCGACGGCGGCCGCGGGGTCCGGTCGCCGGGTCGCCCGCCGGGCCCGGTGTCGCCTCGTCGGCAGGGTCGGACGGGGGGTCGGCCGTGGGGTCGTCGCCGCGGTCGAGGGCGCGCCAGGCGTCCAGCGCCCGGTCCTCGGCGGTGCGGGCGCGCGCCGGGGCCGGCGCGGCGGCCGCGCCGGGTGCCCGCTCGTAGCGGCGGCCCATGGCCGGCCAGCGGCGGCCGCGCACCGCGACCAGCACCCCGGCGGCCAGCGCGACGACGGCGGCTCCCAGGCACAGCACCGGCCAGGCGGCCGCGAGGTCGGCGGTGCGCCGCTCCGCCGGCGCCGCGGTCGTGTCCACCCCGCCGGCCAGCACGCGCACCGACGACCAGGCCAGCGCCGCGCCCGCCAGCGCCACCAGCGCCCCCACCGCGACCCGCCCGGCGCCGCGCACCGCGAGGACGGCGACCGCCGCGGCGAGCAGCAGCAGCCCCGCGGCGGGCACCAGCGGCGCCAGCGACGACCCGGCCAGCGTCTCGGTGACCGGCGGCAGCGGCGGGCGGCGGGTGACCGTGACCGTGGCCCAGGTCTGCCCGCCCGCCGACAGCGCCAGCCCGCCGGCGACCGCGCAGCCGGCGAGCGCCGTCCCCAGCTCCCGCCGGGCGTTCACCGCACCTCCCGCATGCCCTCCGCGGTCGCGATCGCCGAGAGCACCGCGCGCGCCTTGTGCCGGGTCTCGGCCTCCTCGGTGGCGGGGTCGCTGTCGGCGACGATCCCCGCGCCGGCCTGCACGTACGCCCGGCCCTGGTGGAGCACCGCGGTGCGGATGGCGATCGCCATGTCCAGGTCCCCGCTGGCGTCGACGTAGCCGACGGTGCCCGCGTACAGCGCCCGCCGGGTGGGCTCCAGCGACTCGATGATCTCCATCGCCCGCGGCTTGGGGGCGCCGGAGACGGTGCCGGCCGGGAAGGTCGCGTCGAAGACGTCGAGCGCGTCGCGGCCGGGCTCCACCTCGCCGCCGACGGTGGAGACCAGGTGCATGACGTGGCTGTAGTACTCGACCCGCATGAAGTCGGGCACCTCGACGGTGCCCGGCACGCACACCCGGCCCAGGTCGTTGCGCGCGAGGTCGACGAGCATGACGTGCTCGGCCCGCTCCTTGGGGTCGGCGAGCAGCCCCTCGGCCAGCCGGAGGTCCTCCTCCTCGGTGGCGCCGCGCGGGCGGGTGCCGGCCGGCGGGTGGACGACGGCCGAGCTGCCGGTCACGGTCACCAGCGCCTCCGGCGAGGAGCCGACGACGTCGAAGGGCGTCTCCCGCCCGGCGAAGCGCAGCAGGTACATGTACGGCGACGGGTTGGTGGCCCGCAGCACCCGGTACAGGTCGAGCGCGTCGACGTCGGTGTCGGTCTCGAACCGCTGGGCCAGCACGACCTGGAAGGCGTCGCCGGCGCGGATGTGCTCGCGCACCGTCTCCACCCCGGCCTCGTACGCCCCCGGCGCCATCGTGCTGCGCACCGGCGGCGGCTCGGCGGGGGTGAACGTGGCCACGCCCGGCGGTACCGCCTTGGTGAGGTCGGCGGCCATGGCGTCGAGGCGGGCGACGGCGTCGTCCCAGGCCGTGTCGGCGTCGCCGGAGCCGGTCAGGGCGTTGGCGATGAGCAGCACGGTGCCGTCGGTGTGGTCGAGGACGGCGAGGTCGGTGACCAGCGCCAGCGACAGCTCGGGCATGCCGAGGTCGTCGGTGGCGGTGACCGGCAGCCGCTCCAGCCGCCGGACGACGTCGTAGCCGAGGTAGCCGACCAGCCCGCCGGTCAGCCGCGGCAGGTCCTCCCGGCGCGGCGAGCGCAGCCGGCGGGCCAGCGTGCGGACCGCGGCCAGCGGGTCCTCGGGCAGGTCGTCGGTGAGCCCGGGCAGCGGGTCGCCGAGCCACAGCGTCCGGCCGCCGCGCTCGGTGAGGACCCCGGCGCTGCGCACGCCGACGAAGCTGTAGCGCGACCAGCGCTTGCCCTGCTCGGCCGACTCGAGCAGCACGGTGCCGGGCCGGTTGCCGGCCAGCTTGCGGTAGATGCCGACCGCGGTCTCGCCGTCGGCCAGCAGCCGCCGGGTGACCGGCACGACCGGCTGGTCGAGGGCGGCGAACGCCTCGCGGGAGGGGCTGGTCTCACCGAGCCGCACGGGTGACCTCCAGGTCGCGGTGGAAGCAGCTGCGCTCGCCGGTGTGGCAGGCCGGGCCCTCCTGCTCGACGAGCACCAGCAGCGCGTCGCCGTCGCAGTCGAGCCGCACGTCGCGGACCCACTGCCGGTGGCCGGAGGTCTCGCCCTTCACCCAGTACTCCTCGCGGCTGCGCGACCAGTAGGTGGCCCGGCCGGTGGTCAGGGTGCGGTGCAGCGCCTCGTCGTCCATCCAGGCGACCATGAGGACCTCGCCGGTGTCGTGCTGCTGCACGACGGCGGCGACCAGCCCCGCCGGGTCGCGGCGCAGCAGCGCGGCGACGGCGGGGTCGAGGGCGGAGTCGACGGCGGGCACGGCGGGCATGCCGGCGATTCTCCCCCGCCGCGGGGACCGGCCGGGTCGGCGGCCCCGCGCGGTCACCCCGCGGCCGGTGGCGCGTCCTCGCCGGCGACCCACCGGCGGACGGCGCCCGCCAGCAGCAGGCCCAGGCCGACGGCCGGGGCGGCGGCGTAGAACAGCACGCCGACGACGAGCACGCCGGTCGGGTCGGAGCCCGCGAGGTCGGCGAGGGAGGTCAGCCGGACCAGCCAGTAGACGGCCAGGGCGAGCTGCACGCCGAAGCCGACGAGCAGCGTCGACCACACCCCCCGGCTGCGCCGGTTGAGCACCAGCACCCCCGCGACGACCAGCAGGACCGCCGAGAGCAGCTGCACCGCCGACAGCGCGGTGACCTCGGTGACCAGGCCGGAGACGTCGTCGCTCCCGCCGCCGGAGGGGTCGGGGACGCTCGCGAACAGGCCGAACGCGCTGGCCAGCAGCAGCACGTAGGCCGACGACAGCGCGACGACGGCGGCCTGCACGAAGGCGAGGACCGCCGCGGCGACCACCTGCCCCGGCCGGCGCGGCCGCCGCGGCACCGGCAGGCCGTAGGCGGGCCAGTACGGCGCGGCCGGCCAGCCCGGCGCCGGCGCGTACGGCCCGTACACCGGGGGCGGCGCGGAGTACGGGGCGGTGACCGGCGGCCCCGCGTAGGCGACCGGTTCGGTCCCCGCGGCCGGGTCGGCCCAGGGGCTGCCGGGCGAGCTCACAGGGCCGCCGCCAGCGCCCGGCCCGCGACGCGGCCGGAGAACAGGCAGCCGCCGAGGAAGGTGCCCTCCAGCGACCGGTAGCCGTGCATGCCGCCGCCGCCGAAGCCGGACGCCTCCCCGGCCGCGTACAGGCCGGGGAACGGCTCGCCGCTCGCGCGCAGCACCCGGCCGGACAGGTCGGTCTCCAGCCCGCCGAGGGTCTTGCGGGTGAGCAGGTTGAGCCGGACGGCGACGAGCGGGCCGGCCGCGGGGTCGAGCAGCCGGTGCGGCGGGGCCACCCGGATGAGCTTGTCGCCGAGGTAGCTGCGGGCGCCGCGGACCGCGGTGATCTGCAGGTCCTTGGTGAACGGGTGGGCCACCTCGCGGTCGCGGGCGACGACCTCGCGCTCCACGGTCTCCAGCGACACCTCGGGCGCGCCGCCGGTGATCCGGTTCATCCCGGTGACCAGCTCGGGCAGCGACGTCGCCGTCACGAAGTCCTCGCCGCGGTCGAGGAAGGCCTGGACGGGCGCGGAGACGCCCGCCTTGACCCGGCCCAGCAGGAGCCGGACGTCCTTGCCGGTGAGGTCGGGGTTCTGCTCGGAGCCCGACAGCGCGAACTCCTTCTCGACGATCTTCTTCGTCGTCACGAACCAGGTGTGCTCGTACCCGGTCTGCCCGATGTGGGCGAGGGTGCCGAGGGTGTCGAAGCCGGGGAACAGCGGGACCGGCAGCCGCTGCCCCGTCGCGTCCAGCCACAGCGAGGAGGGCCCGGGCAGGATCCGGATGCCGTGCCGCGCCCACACCGGGGAGTGGTTGGCGATCCCCTCGGTGTAGTGCCACATGCGGTCGCGGTTGATCAGGTTGGCGCCGGCGGCCTCGGTGGCCTGCAGCATGAGCCCGTCGACGTGCGCGGGCACACCGGACAGCAGCCGCCGCGGCGCGGGGCCCAGCCGGGCCGGCCAGTTCTGCCGGACCAGGTCGTGGTTGCCCCCGATGCCGCCGGAGGTGACGACGACGGCCTGCGCGGCGACCTCGAAGTCCCCGACGGCGGTGCGCGAGCTGGCCTCGCCGCGGGCGGCGCCGCTGGGCTCGAGCACCTCGCCGCGGACGCCGGTGACCGCGCCGTCGGTGACGACGAGCGAGGTCACCCGGTGCCGGAAGCGCAGCTCGACCAGCCCGCGCTCGACGGCGGCGCGGACCCGGCGGGCGAACGGCTCCACGATGCCGGGGCCGGTGCCCCAGACGATGTGGAAGCGGGGCACGGAGTTGCCGTGGCCGGTGGCCGTGTAGCCGCCGCGCTCGGCCCACCCGACGACGGGGAAGAAGCCGACGCCCTGCTCGCGCAGCCAGGCCCGCTTCTCCCCCGCCGCGAACTCCAGGTACGCCTCCGCCCACTGCCGGGGCCAGTGGTCCTCGGCGCGGTCGAAGGCGGCGGTGCCGAACCAGTCCTGGCGGGCCAGCTCCAGCGAGTCGTGCACCCGCAGGCGGCGCTGCTCGGGCGAGTCGACGAGGAAGAGCCCGCCGAAGGACCACCACGCCTGCCCGCCGAAGGACGCCTCCGGCTCCTGCTCGACGAGCACCACCCGCCGGCCGGCGTCGGCCAGCTCGGCGGTGGCCACCAGCCCGGCCAGGCCGGACCCCACCACGACGACGTCTGTGTCGATCACGGCGGGCACGCTAGCGGGCGCGGCCGCCCCGGGGGGTCCGCCCCGGCTGCACCGGGGCCGGTGTCGCCCGGCCGGGACGGGTCCACTCCCGGATCGGGCGGCGCACCGTCAGCGCCAGGCAGCCGGCCGGGCCGACCAGCAGCGCCAGCGCCCAGCCGACCGACGAGCCGTCACCCAGGGCGCCGAACAGCAGGGCCACGCCGAGCAGCAGGAGCAGCGGCAGCACCGCGGCCACGGCGAGCACCAGCCAGCCGCGGCCCCGGCCCAGCCACACCAGCGCCGACCCGGCGACCGCGAGCAGCGCCAGGACGGCGGAGGCGCCCAGGTACCAGCCCCAGCCCGGGGGCAGGCCATCCCAGAGCAGCCGGCCGAGGTAGAGGTCCTCGGCGGCGACGAGCAGGCCGAACACCGCGGCGAACGGCGCGGTCAGGGGGCGGCCGGGCGCGGGCGGCGGGGCGGTCCGCCGGGCGGCCGACGGCGACACGGGCGCCGCCCGCGGGGAGCGGCGGGTCGTCGTCCGGCGGGGCGGGGACGGCGGCATGCCGCGCAGCGTAGGACCGGTTCCTGGCCGGGCCCTGTCAGCCGGCCCGGCGGCGCCCGGCCAGCCAGGCCGTCACCCGGGGGCTGAGCGCGAGGCCGGCGGCGACCAGCGGGCAGACGGCCACGACGACCGGCGCGGCGCCGACGTCCTCGCCGACCGCGGCCGCCGTCGCGATGACGAGGAGCGCGAAGCCCAGCGAGGCCACGGCGCCCAGGAGCAGCGGCCACCGGCCCCGGCGGGAGACCAGCCAGACGACGCCGAAGAGCTCGATCACGGGCAGCAGGAGCAGCGCGTAGACCCACCAGTCCCGGACGTCGTCGGACTGCACGCCGCCGAGGACGAAGGGCAGGACGGTGACCAGGGCCAGCGGCAGCACGCCGAGGGCGCCGACCGCCGCGGCGGCGATCGCCGTGCCGGGCATGCGGGAGGGGCTCGTGGACGACGTGGTCACGCCGCGGAGCCTAGGACCGGCGCCGGCTCAGGCGACGCGCTCGGGCTCCCCCGCCGACGACCGGCGCCACGAGGCGTGCAGCCGCGCGTAGGGGCCGACGGCGTCGACCAGGTCCGCGTGCGTGCCGCGCTGCACGACCCGG
The DNA here is from genome assembly GCF_054050375.1 of Geodermatophilus sp. SYSU D00879. NCBI lineage: Bacteria > Bacillati > Actinomycetota > Actinomycetes > Geodermatophilales > Geodermatophilaceae > Geodermatophilus > Geodermatophilus sp. SYSU D00879. The sequence continues at coordinate 158,909 of NZ_JBJGZF010000003.1, read as the reverse complement.
GCGGCGTCGACGACGAGCACCTCGTCGGCCCGCTCGGCGGTGGACAGCCGGTGCGCGATGGTCAGCGTGGTGCGGCCCTCGGTGAGCCGGTCCAGGGCCAGGGTCAGCCGCCGCTCGGTGGCCGGGTCGACGGCGCTGGTGGCCTCGTCGAGCACCAGCAGGTCGGGCGCGGCCACGTGGGCGCGGGCGATGGCGACCAGCTGCCGCTCCCCCGCCGACAGCGACTCGCCGCGCTGGCCGACCGCCGTCGCGACGCCGTCGGCCAGGCCGGCCAGCCAGTCGCCGAGGCCGAGCTCGGCGAAGGCCGCGGTGACCTGCTCGTCGGTGAGGTCCGGGCGGCCGTAGCGGACGTTGTCGGCGACGGTGGCGTCGAACAGGAAGCCGTCCTGCGGCACCATGCCGACCCGCCGGCGCAGCGAGGCGAACGCCACGTCGGGCAGCGGCACCCAGCCGGCCGCGTCGGAGCCGAGCAGCACCCGGCCCTCGGTGGGGTCCATGAGCCGGGTGACCAGCTTGGCGAACGTCGTCTTCCCCGACCCGGTCTCCCCGACGACGGCGTAGCGGCGGCGCGGCGCGAGCGCGAGGTCGACGTCGTCGAGGGCCGCCCGTGCGCCCGGGGCGTAGCGGAAGGTGACGTGCTCGAGCCGGACGCCCAGCGGCCCGGCCGGCAGGTCGCGCGCGGTGCCGGTGGCGGCGGGGTCGCGGACGTCGGGCTCGGTGTCGAGGACGTCGAGCACCCGGCGGAACCCGGCGATCGCGTTCTGCCCCTCGTTGAGCACCTCGCTGGCGGTCTGCACCGGCGCGACGAAGAGCGTGACGAGGAACAGGAACGCCACCAGCGTGCCGGCGGTGACCTCCCCGGCCAGGCCGAGCAGCACGCCGACCACGACGACGGCGGCGTTGGCGACCGCGGCCGCGAACTCGCCGGTGACGAACACGGCCGCGGTGACCTTCTGCGCGTCGACCTGGGCGCGGTAGTGCCGGCCGATGGCGCGGTCCAGGCGGGCCGCCGTCCGCTCGCGGATGCCGTAGGCGCGCACCGTCGGCGCGCCGACGACGGACTCCGACACCGCGGCGAGCACGTCGCCGACCCGCTCGCGGACCACGCCGTAGGCGACCTGCAGCCGGCGGGCGAACCAGCGGACGGCGAAGGCCAGCGGCAGGAAGCAGAGGAGCACCAGCAGGGTCAGCTGCCAGGAGTAGACCGCCATGACGACGGTGGCCACGACCAGCTGGCCGAGGCTCACCACGCCGAGGACGCCGCCCCACTGCATGAAGGTGGACAGCTGGTCGACGTCGCTGGTGACGCGGGAGACCAGGGAGCCGCGGCGCTCGCCCTGCTGGTGCAGCACCGACAGGTCGTGCACGTGGCGGAACGCCCGGGCGCGCAGCCCGGCCAGCGCGGTCTCGGTGGTGCGGAACAGCCGGACGTTCATCCGGTACACCGCCACCCCGGTGACCAGGACGACGACCGCGCAGACCAGCACCAGCGTGCGGACCAGCCCGAGGTCGGGGCCGCCGGGGGCGAGCAGGCCGCGGTCGATGACCTGCTGGACGGCGATCGGCACGACCACCCGCCCGGCGGTGGCGACCAGCGCGAGCGCGAAGGTGGCCGGCAGCCCGCGGCGGAACTCCGGCATCATCCGCAGCCCGCGGCGCAGCGTGGCGAACGCGCCCTCGCGCCGTTCGGTGTCCACGGCGCTCACGCCGCCACCTCCGCCTGGGCGTAGGCGCGGACCAGCGCGGCGTAGCCGGGCACGGTGGCCAGCAGCTCCTCGTGGCTGCCGCGGGCGGTGACCCGGCCGTTCTCCAGCCACACCACCTCGTCGGCGAGGGCGATGGTGGCCTGCCGGTAGGCGACGACGACCACCGTCGAGGGCCGGTCGGCCGAGCGCAGCGCGTCGAGGATGCGCGCCTCGACGGCGGGGTCGACGGCGCTGGTGGCGTCGTCGAGGACGAGCAGCCGGGGCCGGCGGATCACGGCGCGGGCCAGGGCCAGCCGCTGCCGCTGTCCGCCGGACAGGGTGGCGCCGCGCTCGCCGACGCGGGTGTCCAGGCCCTCGGGCAGCCGGTCGACGAAGTCCTCGGCGGCGGCCACGCGCAGCGCGGCGCGCACCTCGTCGTCGCCGTACCCGCCGCCGAGGGTCACGTTGCCGCGGACGGTGTCGTCGAAGAGGAAGGTGCCCTGCGGGACGAAGGCGGCCTGGCCGCTGACCTCGCCCTCGCGCAGCCGGCGCAGGTCGACGCCGTCGAGCAGCACCTCCCCGCCGGCCGGGTCGACCAGCCGCACCAGCAGCCCGGCCAGCGTGGACTTGCCCGAGCCGGTCGGCCCGACGACGGCGACCGTGCTGCCGGCCGCGACGTCGAAGGTGACCTGCGACAGCACCGGCTGCGACGCGCCGTCGAAGACGTGGTCGACCCCGCGCAGGCCCAGCCGGGCGCCGCCGTCGCCGGCGGGCGCGGTCTCCGGGCCGTGCGGGGTCTCGCCGGTGGCGTCGAGCACCGGGGTGACCCGGTCGAAGCCGGCGAGGGCGCGCGGGAGGTCGGCGAGCACCCAGCCGATCGCGCGGATGGGCAGCGCGAGCAGGGTGAACAGGTAGGCGATGCTCACCAGGTCGCCGGCGTCGGTGGCGCCGGAGGCGACCCGGCCGGCGCCGACCACGAGCACGGCGAGCGTGCCAAGGTTGGGCAGCGCCTCCATCAGCGGGTCGAACAGCCCGCGCACCCGGCCGACCGACACCAGCCCGTCGCGGAGCTCTTGGGCGCGCTCGGTGAACCGGGCGCTCTCGACGTCCTCGCGGCCGAGGGTCTTGACCACCAGGCCCGCGTCGAAGCTCTCGTGGGCGATCTCGCTGACCTCGGCGCGCAGCTGCTGCGCCCGCTGCATCCGCGGGCTCATCACCTGCGAGTAGACGGCGTTGACCACGAAGACCAAGGGGAAGACGACGAAGCCGACCAGGGCCAGCAGCGGGTCGGTGGCCACCAGCGCGACGACGGTGATGGCGATCATCACGAGCGTGCCGCAGGCGAACGGCAGCGGGGAGACGAAGTACCAGGCGGCCTCGACGTCGGAGTTCGCGTTGGACAGCAGTTGCCCGGTGGGGTGGCGCTGGTGCCAGGCCAGCGGCAGCCGCAGGTACTGCGCGGTGACGCGGCGGCGGTAGTCGGCCTGCAGGCGGTAGGCCATCACGCCGGCGAACAGCCGGCGGCCGAGGATGCCGAGGATCTTGAGCACCGAGACGCCGAGGACCACGACGACGGCGAGGGTGAGCGCGCCGGCGGTGGTGTCGCCGTCGGCGAAGGCCGGCAGCACCACCCGGTCGGTGACCTCGCCGATGACGAACGCCGACAGCACGGTCATCGCGGCGTACAGGCTGCTGGCGAGCACGGCCAGGGTGAACATCCCGCGCTGCTCGCGGATGGACCGGGCGACGTGGCGCAGTCCCCGCCGGACGACGGCGTCTCGGGCGCGGGGCACGGATCTCCTCGGGGTCGCGACCGCGGCACTCGCGGTCGTTACTCAGGCTAACCGGCGGCACCGACGGGGGCCTGCGGGTTTTCCGGGTGGACGGGATCGGTAACCCGCCGCGGTGACTCCCTCTTCCCGCCCGCTCGCCGCCCGCGAGCGCGCGGCCCTCGCCGACCTCCTCGACGACCTCGGCCCCGACGCCCCGACCTGCTGCGAGGGGTGGACGACGGCGCACCTGGCCGCCCACCTGGTGACCCGCGACCGCCGCCCCGACGCGCTGCCCGGCTACGCGCTGGAGCGCACGCCGGTCGGCGGCCGGCTGCACGCCCACGCGGAGCGGGTCGAGGAGCGGCTGCGCACCTCGGCGGCCTATCCCGAGCTGGTGGCCCGGGTGCGGCAGGGTCCGCCGGCGTGGCTGCCGATGGGCTGGCCCGGGGTGTCGGCGCTCGCGGACTCCGCCGAGTTCGCGATCCACCACGAGGACGTGCGGCGGGCGCAGCCCGGCTGGGCGCCGCGCGCGCTGCCGCTGGCCGACGCCGACCGGCTCTGGGGCGCCGCGCAGCTGTTCGCCCGCACGGCGGCCCCGCGGCACCCCGGCGGCCTGGTGCTGCAGCGCAGCGACGTCCCCGGGCCCGGAAGGCGGATCCGCGCCGGGTCCGCCCCGACCACGGTCGAGGGCGAGCCGATGGAGCTCCTGCTGTGGGCGACCGGGCGCGGCGACGTGGCGAAGGTGGCCGTGCGGGACGGCGCCCCCGTCGCCTGACAGCCCGCGAGCACTTCCGCGGAAGTGCCCCGTGCACTTCCGCGGAGGTGCACGGCCCCCGGCCGCCGTCAGCGCAGGGGCGTGTCCGCGGCGGTGCGCACCGGGACGCCGGCCCCGGCCAGCGCGGCCTTGACGTCGGGGATGCGCAGCTGGCCGAAGTGGAAGACGGTGGCCGCGAGCACCGCGTCGGCGCCGGCCTCGACCGCGGGCGGGAAGTGCTCGACCGCCCCGGCACCACCGCTGGCGATCACCGGCACGCTCACCTCGCGGCGGACCGCGCGGATCAGCTCGGTGTCGAACCCGGCGCGGGTGCCGTCGGCGTCCATCGAGTTGAGCAGCACCTCCCCCACCCCGAGCTCCGCGGCCTGCACCACCCACTCGACGGCGTCCCGGCCGGTGCCGCGGCGCCCGCCGTGCGTGGTGATCTCGAAGCCGGAGTCGGTCGATGCGCCGTCGCGCACCCGGCGGGCGTCGAGGGACAGCACGAGCACCTGGTTGCCGAAGCGGTCGGCGATCTCGCTGATCAGCTCCGGCCGGGCGACCGCGGCGGTGTTCACCGCGACCTTGTCCGCGCCGGCCCGCAGCAGCCGGTCGACGTCGTCGGGGCTGCGCACGCCGCCGCCGACGGTGAGCGGGATGAACACGCTCTCCGCGGTACGCCGGACGACGTCGTAGGTGGTCTCGCGGTCGCCGGAGCTGGCGGTGATGTCCAGGAAGGTGAGCTCGTCGGCGCCCTCGGCGTCGTAGACCCGGGCCATCTCCACCGGGTCGCCGGCGTCGCGCAGGTCGACGAAGTTGACGCCCTTGACCACCCGGCCGGCATCGACGTCCAGGCACGGGATCACGCGGACGGCCAGGCTCACGACGCCTCCTCGCCGGCGCTCGTCGGCGGCGTTCGCCCGGCTGCTCCGCTCGTGCGTGAGCTCGCGAGCTCGCTCACGTCCCCGCCCCCCGGACCGCGTCGGCCTCCACCTCGACCAGCATGTCGGGGTGCAGCAGCGAGGCCACCCCGACCATCGCGGTGGCCGGCCGGACCGCGCCGAAGACCTCGCCGTGCGCGCGCCCGACCTCCTCCCAGCGGGAGGTGTCGGTGACGTACATGCGGGTGCGGACGACGTCGGCGGCGGTCAGGCCGGCCGACTCCAGCGCGGCGACCAGCACGCCGAACGCCACCCGGGCCTGCGCGCCCACGTCGCCGGGGTGCACGACCGCGCCGTCGACGGTGGCGGTGCAACCGCTCACCCAGGCGGAGTCGCCGTGCACGACGACCCGGCTGTAGCCGACGACGTCCTCCCAGGGCCCGCCGGAGCCGATCCGCCGCGCGGTCACGACGACGCCTCGCGGGTGACCGCCAGCGCCTCGGGCAGCGTGAACGCGCCGGCGTAGAGGGCCTTGCCGACGATCGCACCCTCGACGCCGACCGCGGTCAGCCCGGCCAGCGCGCGGATGTCGTCGAGCGAGCTGACCCCGCCGGAGGCGACCACCGGCCGCGGGGTGGCGGCGCAGACCTCGCGCAGCAGCTCGAGGTTGGGGCCGCGCAGCGTGCCGTCCTTGGTGATGTCGGTGACCACGTAGCGGGCGCAGCCCTCGGCGTCCAGCCGCGCGAGGGTCTCGTAGAGCTCGCCGCCCTCGCGGGTCCAGCCGCGGGCGGCCAGCCGGGTGCCGCGGACGTCGAGGCCGACGGCGATCCGGTCGCCGTGCTCGGCGATCGCGCGGGCGCACCACTCGGGCGACTCCAGCGCCGCGGTGCCCAGGTTGACCCGGCGGCAGCCGGTGGCGAGCGCCGCGGCCAGCGACTCGTCGTCGCGGATGCCGCCGGACAGCTCCACGTCGACGTCGAGCTCGCCGACCACCCGGGCCAGGAGCTCGCGGTTGCTGCCCCGGCCGAAGGCGGCGTCGAGGTCGACCAGGTGCACCCACTCGGCGCCGTCGCGCTGCCACTGCAGGGCGGCGTCGAGGGGGTCGCCGTAGGAGGTCTCGCTGCCGGCCTCCCCCTGCACGAGACGGACGGCCTGACCGTCGGCGACGTCGACGGCGGGGAGCAGCTGGAGGGTCGGCACGCTCCCAGCCTAGGGACCGGCCCGCTGTGGCCTGGCTCGCCCACGGCAGGCTGCGGGGGTGGAGTTCGCCGACGTCGTCCGCAGGCGCCGCATGGTGCGCGACTACGACCCCGACCGGCCGGTGCCGCCGGAGGTGCGCGAGCGGCTGCTCGAGCACGCGATCCGGGCGCCCTCGGCCGGGTTCACCCAGGGCTGGGCGTTCCTGGTGCTCGAGACGCCCGCGGAGCGGGACCTGTTCTGGTCGGTGACCGCCTCAGACGGCGCCCCCGACGCCTGGCTCACCCGGATGCGGCGCGCGCCGCTGCTGGTGGTCCCGCTGTCGTCGAAGGACGCCTACCTCGACCGCTACGCGGAGCCCGACAAGGGCTGGACCGACCGCGACGAGGCCCGCTGGCCGGTGCCGTACTGGGACGTCGACGCCGGCATGGCGGCGCTGATGGTGCTGCTGACCGCCGTCGACGAGGGGCTGGGCGCCTGCCTGTTCGGCGTCCCGGCCGAGCGGGTGGACGCCTTCCGGGACGCGTTCGGGATCCCCGGCACCCACCGGCCGGTCGGCGTCGTGTCGGTCGGCTACCCGGGCGCGGACGACCGGCGCTCGCCGTCGCTCAAGCGGGGCCGGCGGGGCGTGGAGCAGGTCGTCCACCGCGGCCGCTGGGGCACGGCTGGTTGACTGCCCGCCCGTGACCTCCTCCTCGCGCGCCGTCCTCGTCACCGGTGGCTCCCGCGGCATCGGCCGCGCGATCGCCCGCGCCTTCGCCGGGCGCGGCGACCGGGTGGCCGTCCACTGGGGCACCTCGAAGGAGCGCGCCGAGGCGGTGCTCGCCGAGCTGCCCGGGTCCGGCCACGCGCTGGTGCAGGCCGACATGACCGACGCGGAGGCGGTGGGCGCCATGGTCGACGCCGCCGCGGAGGCGCTGGGCGGGCTGGACGTGCTGGTCAACAACGCCGGCGTCTTCGTGGCCTCCCCGCCGCTGACCGCCTCCTTCGAGGAGTGGCGGGAGGTGTGGGAGCGGACGCTCGCGGTCAACCTGCTCGGCGCCGCGCACGCCACCTTCCGCGCCGTCCCGCACCTGCGCGCCGCCGGCGGCGGCGCGGTGGTCAACGTGTCCAGCCGCGGCGCGTTCCGCGGCGAGCCGCAGAACCCGGCCTACGGCGCCTCGAAGGCGGGGATGAACGCCTTCGCGCAGTCGATGGCCCTCGCCCTGGCGCCGCTGGGCATCTCGGTCACCGCCGTGGCGCCGGGCTTCGTGCAGACCGAGATGGCGCGCGAGGTGCTCGACGGCCCCGGCGGCGACGCCGTCCGCGCGCAGTCGCCGTTCGGCCGGGTCGCCCGCCCGGAGGAGGTGGCCTCGGCGGTGCTGTGGCTGGCCTCGCCCGAGGCGCGGTTCAGCACCGGCACGATCGTCGACGTCAACGGCGCGTCCTACCTGCGCAGCTGAGCCCGGTCAGCCGCCGTGGGCGGCGGCCCAGTGCGGGCTGGTGATGAGCCCGAGCAGGTTGCCGAACGGGTCGGCGACCACCGCCGTCGACCAGCCCTCGCCGCGCACGGTGGGCGGGGAGACGACGGTGGCGCCGGCGTCCTCGAGGCGCCGCAGCGCCGCGGGCAGGTCGTCGACGTGCCAGTGGACGACGACGCCGGCCGGCCGCCCGGCGGGCCAGGTGGCGTAGCGGGCGTCCATGACGCCGAGCTCGTCCTCGTCGTCGCCGATGCGGAACTCGACGTAGGCCGGTGGCCCCTCGACCGGCCGGGTGAAGTAGGGCTCGGTGCCGAGCACGCCGGCGTACCAGCGGACGGCGGCGGGGACGTCGTCGGCGAGCAGGGTCACGGTGGCCAGTCCTCGGAGCACGGGAGGGTCCCTCCGTCGGGCGGTCCGCCTGCCGCGTCCCGCTGGACCCCATGCTCCGGGGAGAAGTGCTCACCTCCTGAGCGCTTTCCGCGGCATCCTCGGCGGCGTGCGCGCGGACCGGCTGGTCGCCCTCCTCCTGCTGCTGCAGGCCCGCGGCCGGGTCACCGCCGCGCAGGCCGCCGCCGAGCTGGAGGTGTCGGTGGCGACCGCCCGGCGCGACCTTGAGGCGCTGTCGGCGGCGGGCGTCCCGGTGTACCCGCAGGCCGGGCGGGGCGGCGGGTGGCGGCTGGTCGGCGGGGCGCGCACCGACCTCACCGGCCTGACCGGGCCTGAGGCGCGGGCGCTGTTCCTGCTGCTCGGCCCCGCCACCGCGGCCGCGCCGGACGCGCGGGGCGCGCTGCGCAAGCTGCTGCGGGCGCTGCCGGGGACCTTCCGCGCCGAGGCCGCGGCCGCCGCGGAGGCGGTCGTCGTCGACCCGGCCGGCTGGGGCGAGCGCGCCCGCGAGCGGCCGGAGGTGGCACTGCTGCTCGACGCCGTCGTCGCCCGGCGGGTGGTGGAGTTCGACTACGCCGGGCGCGGCGGCGCCCCGAGCCGGCGGCGGGCCGAGCCGTGGGGGCTCGTGGACAAGGACGGCACCTGGTACCTGGTCGCCGGCACCGCGGCGGGGCGGCGCACCTTCCGCGTCGACCGCATGGGGTCGCCGGCGGTGACCGGGGAGGTCTTCGAGCGGCCGGCCGACCTCGACCTGCCCGGCGTGTGGGACGAGGTGGTCGGCGCGGTCGAGGACCGGCGGTCCCCCGTGACGGCGACGGTGCTGGTGGCCGGGCGGCTGGTCCCCGTGCTGCGGGACCGGTTCGGCCGGCACTGCGCCGTCGAGGGCGGCCCGGACGGCGACGGGCGGGTGCGGCTGCGCGTGGCCGCGCACACGACGCGCGCGGTCGCCGAGCAGCTGGCCGGGTTCGGCGCCGCGGTGGAGGTGGCCGGGCCCGCCGCGGTGCGCGCCGAGCTTGCCGCGATCGGCGCCGAGCTGCTGGCCCGCCACGGCGACTGAGCGCCCGGTGTCGACCTGCTGCTGCCTCGGCGCGGCCGGGACAGCAGCAGGGCGACACCCGGCGCGCGCCGGGTCAGCCGAGGTCCGTCGTCGCCCCCACGACCACGAGGTCGGAGCTGTGCGTGCCGGCCGCGTCGACGCCGGGCGGGCGCTCCTCGAAGCCGGGCAGGTCGCCCAGCCCGTCGCTGCCGTCGACCACCCGCAGCCGCAGCGGCCCGTCGCCGTCCACGGTGAACGTGGCCTCCACGCCCTGCGCGGGCGGCGCGTGGAAGGTGATCCACAGCCGGTCCTCCCCCAGCGCCGGGGCCGGGACGTCGCGCGCCTCCACCCGGGCGGCGCCGACCGTCCCGCCGTCGGCGGTCAGGTCCAGCACCACCAGCCGGACCTCGCGCTGCGGAGTGACCCGCACGGTGACCGTCCGCTCCCCGCCGGAGGAGCGGTCGTCGAGGACCTCGACCCGCGACGTCGGCAGGTTCGCGACCTCCGCCGGGCCGGCCGCCACCGCCTCCCCGGCGAGGTAGGGGTAGTCGTGCGGCAGCGTCCGCGGGGTGCCGACGTAGCGCGCGGTGTACTCCCCCGGGTCGTCCTCGGTGCTGGCCCACCAGGCCTCGCCGGTGTCGGCCTCCAGCGCGTAGACCAGCTGGCTGGGCACCGGGTGCTGCGGGTCGAAGCGGTCCACGGCCAGCCCGACGGCGGTGAGCAGCACGGTCAGGGCGACGGCGACCCCGGGCACGGCGAGCGTCCGCAGCCGGGCGCGGCCGGCCGGGAACAGCCCCTCCACCACCGGCAGCAGCGCCAGGGCGAGCACCGTCGCGACCGCCGCGGGCGCGGCCCCGCCGGCCAGGCCGAGCGCCGGGAAGAACAGCGCCACGGTGGGCGCGAGGACGACGACCGCGACCGCCCCGGCGACCAGCGCGCCGGCGAGCCCGGCCCGCCGCGGCAGCAGCCCGGCGAGCGCGCCGGCCAGCGCCGGCAGCGCGGCCAGGTAGGACCCGCCGGGCGCCAGCGCCGCGAGCAGCACCGCCAGGACGGCGAGCAGCGCCAGCGCCCCGGTGCGCAGCGCCGCGGCGCCCAGGCGGCGGCGCAGCAGCGCGTACCAGGCCAGCACCACCGCCGCGACCAGCGCGACCGCCGCCAGCCGGAACCAGCCCGGCTGCCACGGGTCGATCATCGTGGCGTAGCCGGGCCGGACGAGCACCAGCAGCCGCCACAGCCCGACGACGGCCAGCGGCGCGAGCACGAGCGGCAGCAGCGCGGCGGCCGTGCCGAGCAGCGTCCGCGGCAGCGACGAGCCGCGCCGCCGGTCCACCAGCGCCAGGACGGCGACGCCGAGCACCGCCGCCCCCGCCAGCGGCCACACCAGCGCGCCCGGGTACCGCGCGAGCGCGGTGGGCAGCGGGAAGTAGGTGGCGTCGCCGTCGCCGGGGCGGGCCAGGTCGGCCAGGTCGGCGCCGCCGAGCTCCCGGGTGAGGGCGAGGGTGTTGTCGCCCAGCGCCTGCAGCGTCCGCTGGTCCAGCCGGGCGGGGGTGTCCTGCGGCGTGTGGTAGGCGGCGTTGCCGTCGATGAACGCGGTGTTCAGGCCGGTGAAGTCGCCGTCGCCGAGCAGGACGCTGAAGTCGGTGTCGTTGGGCAGCGTCCGGTACACCTCGACGGCGAAGCTGCTGGCCACCGGGTGCGGCACCGCGGCGGCGTACCGCGCGGCCAGCCCGGCGTTGCCCAGCGACGTCTCGAACATGATCGGCGGGCCGGTGGTGCCGCGGGCCTCGAGGTTGAGCACCACCCCGCCCTCGCCCGCCAGCGGGTGGCTGTCGGCGAACGCCTCGGCGCCGCACAGGCAGGCCTCCTCGGCGTCGGTGATCACCACGACGACGTCGTTGCGCAGCGGCTCGCCCGCGCCGAGGGCGCGCACCGTCTCGAGGATGGCGGCCACGCCGGCGGCGTCGTCGCTGGCGCCGGGGCCGGTCTCCACCGAGTCCGAGTGCGCCATGAGGAACAGCCGGCCGGTGCTGTCGGTGCCGGGCAGGACCGCGACGACGTTGCGCACCCGCGCCATCTCCGCCGCCCCGGGACCGGCCTGCCAGGTGCCGACGGCGTTCTGCACGCGGGTGTCCAGGCCCAGGTCGGTGAGCGTGGCGACCAGCCCGTCGACGACGCGCTCGTGCGCCGGGCTGCCCGCGACGTGCACCTGCGCGGCGATCTCCTCCACGTGCGCGAAGGCCCGCCCGGCGCTGAACGACGCCGCCGGGGCGTCGGCGGGCGCGGGGGCCGGTGGGCGCAGCGCCAGCACGCTCCAGACGGTGAGTCCGGCCAGCAGGACCAGCGTGACGAGCGGGCCGGCCGGCCCTCCGCGGCGCTCGGGTGCCGGGGCGGGGGTGCGCGACGCGGGCAAGCGGGTCCTCCTCGACCGGATGCGGGACCGGGTCACCCTAGGCGCGGGCGGAGGACACTCCGGGGATGCTGCGCGGTGCGCTCCCCGCCCGTGCCGGGCGCCGGACCAACCTGGGGCTGCTGGTGCTCCTGCTGGTGGCCGGTGGGAGCGGGGTGCTCGCGTTCGGCGTCGGGACGCCGCTGCCCTCCCGGCTGGTGGCCGCCGTGCACGGGGCGGCGGGGCTGGGCCTGCTGCTGCTCGTGCCGTGGAAGGCCGTCGTCGTCCGCCGCTCGCGGGCGCGCACCCGCGGCCGCCGCGACCCCACCGCGGCGTGGGGCCTCGCGGTCCTCGTCGGGCTGACCGTCGCGACCGGCGGACTGCACACCGTCGCGGGGCCGGGCCTGGCCGTGGGCGGCGTGGCGCTGCTGCAGGTGCACGTCGCGACGGCGGTCGGCACCGCGGTGCTGCTGGTCGTGCACGCCGTCGGCAGCCGGCAGCGGCCGCGGCGCAGCGACGCCTCCCGCCGCGCGCTGCTGCGGACCGGCGGCCTGGCGGTCGCCGCGGCCGCGCTGTGGGGCGCGGTCGAGGGCGGCCTGCGGCTCACCGGGGCGCCGGGCGCGCGGCGGCGCGGCACCGGCTCGTACGAGCGCGGCAGCGGCGACCCCGCGGCCATGCCGGTCACGCAGTGGTTCACCGACGCCGTCCCGGACGACGCCGGCGGGACCGTCGACCTGGTCGCGGGCGGCCGCACGACCCGGCTGCGCGCGGCCGGCCTGGACCGCGGCGACACGGTGACCGCCGTCCTCGACTGCACCGGCGGCTGGTACGCCGTCCAGGACTGGCGCGGCGTGCGGCTGGACCGGCTGCTGGCCGGCCTCGACCTGCCCGACGGCGGCAGCGTCGACGTCGTCAGCGTCACCGGCTACCGGCGGCGGCTGCCGCTGGCCGACGCGGGCGCGCTGCTGCTGGCCACGCACTGCGCGGGCCGGCCGCTGTCGGCCGGGCACGGGGCGCCGGTGCGGCTGGTCGCGCCGGGCCGGCGCGGCTACTGGTGGGTGAAGTGGGTGCGCCGGGTGGAGGTGGTCGACGCGCCGTGGTGGCTGCAGCCGCCGGTCCCGCTCCAGTGAGTCAGAGCGTGGCCAGCCAGTTGGTGAGCAGCTGGGCGCCGGCGTCGCCGCTCTTCTCCGGGTGGAACTGCGTCGCCGACAGCGCGCCGTTCTCCACGCCGGCGACGAACCGGTCGCCGTGCTCGGCCCAGGTGACCTTCGGCGGCGCCAGCCGCGACGGCGGGCCGTCCTGGCCGAGGGTGAACTCGCGCACGCCGTAGGAGTGCACGAAGTAGAAGCGCTCGTCGGCCAGGCCGTGGAACAGCACGCTGCCCTCGGGGACCTCGACCCGGTTCCAGCCCATGTGCGGCAGGACGGGCGCCTCCAGCTGCTCGACGGTGCCGGGCCACTCGCCGCAGCCCGCGGCGTCGTGGCCGTGCTCGACCCCGCGCTCGAAGAGGACCTGCATGCCGACGCAGATGCCCAGCACCGGCCGGCCGCCGGCCAGCCGCCGGCCGATGGTGCGCGGCCCGTCGACGGCGCGCAGCTCCTGCATGCAGTGGGCGAACGCGCCCACGCCCGGCACGACGAGCCCGTCGGCCTCCAGGGCGGCGTCGCGGTCGGCGGTCACGGTCACGTCGGCGCCGACGCGGGCCAGCGCCCGCTCGGCCGAGCGCAGGTTGCCCGACCCGTAGTCGAGGACGACCACCTTCTTCACGTCTGCCACGGTACGTGGCAGCGCCGCGCCCCCCGCCGGGATTCCCGGCTCAGCGGTCCCAGGGCAGCACGGTGAGCTCGGGCCACACCGCCCGCCAGCGGGCGGCCTCGGCCTCGTAGACCTCCCGCGGCGCGGGGCTCGCCGGGTGTCTGGAACAGCAGCCCGGCGGTCGGCCCCCACTCGCCGGCGCCCAGCGCCGGCGCCCGCTCGAGCACCGCGCCACCGTCGGGTCGCCGAGGACGAGCCCGAGGAACCGGTCCTCGGGCGTCAGACCAGCCTCAGGATCCCCGACGCGGTCGCCAGCAGCGCCGCCACCAGCAGCACGACCGCGATCACGACCTGCGGGCCGGTGCGGCCCTTCGTGTCGTGGTCCGCCTTCCACATGCTCCACGCCCCGCCCAGCAGGAACCCGCCGAGGACGACGAGGACGACGCCGAACTCCATCCGCTACAGCGCGCCCTTGGTGGAGGGGACGTCGGCGACCCGCGGGTCGATCGCGACGGCGGCCCGCAGCGCCCGGGCGAGCGCCTTGAACTGGCCCTCGACGATGTGGTGGGCGTCGCGGCCGGCGTAGAGCACCCGCACGTGCAGGGTGATCCGCGCGTTGAAGGCGAAGGACTCGAGCACGTGCTTGGTCAGTGACGTCGGGTAGTCCGGCCCGATCATCGGCGTCATCGTCTCGGGCTCGGCGTGCACGAAGTACGGCCGGCCGGACAGGTCGACGGCGGCCTGCACGAGCACCTCGTCCATGGGGATCGTGGCGTCGCCGTAGCGGGTGATGCCCTTCTTGTCCCCGAGCGCCTCGCCGAACGCCTGGCCGAGGGCGATGGCGACGTCCTCGACGGTGTGGTGCGCGTCGATGTGCAGGTCGCCGTCGGCCTGCACGGTGAGGTCGATGCCGCTGTGCTTGGACAGCGCGGTGAGCATGTGGTCGTAGAAGCCGACGCCGGTGCTGATCGAGCTCTTCCCGGTGCCGTCGAGGTCGAGCTCGACGACCAGCTTGGTCTCACTGGTGGCGCGCTCCACGCGGGCGGTACGGCTCATGGGTCTCAGTCTCCCAGGCGGTGGTCGGGGGCCACCTCACCCAGCGCGGTGAGGAAGGCGTCGGTCTCCGCCGGGGTGCCGGCGGTGACCCGCAGCCAGCCGGGGATGCCGACGTCGCGGACGAGGACGTCGTGGTCCAGCAGCGCCTGCCACGCGGCGTGCGCGTCGGCGAACCGGCCGAACAGGACGAAGTTGGCGTCGCTGGGCACGCTGGTCAGGCCCAGGGACGGCAGGGTGGCGACGATCCGGTCGCGCTGGGCCTTGACCGCGTCGACGGTGGCCAGCAGCGCGTCGGTGTGCGCCAGCGCGGCCCGCGCGGCGGCCTGGGTCAGCGAGGACAGGTGGTAGGGCAGCCGGACCAGCTGCAGCGCGTCGACGACGGCGGGGTCGGCGGCGAGGTAGCCCAGCCGCAGGCCGGCCATGCCGAACGCCTTGCTCATCGTGCGGCTGACCACCAGCCGCGGGCGGCCGGGCAGCAGGGTCAGCGCCGACGGCGTGCCGGCGCGGGCGAACTCCTCGTAGGCCTCGTCGACGACGAGCACGCCGTCGGTGGCGTCGTACAGCTCGGTGATCGTCTCCAGCGCCACCGCGGTGCCGGTGGGGTTGTTCGGGCTGGTCACGAAGACGACGTCGGGCCGGACCTCGCGCACCTGGGCGGCGGCCTGCGCGGCGTCGATGGTGAAGTCCTCGCGGCGGTGCCCGTCGACCCACGCCGTCCCGGTGCCGGCGGAGATGATCGGGTGCATCGAGTAGGACGGGGTGAAGCCCAGCGCCGTCCGCCCGGCGCCGCCGAAGGCCTGCAGCAGCTGCTGCAGCACCTCGTTGGAGCCGTTGGCGGCCCACACCTGCGCGGGCTCGATCCGCTCCCCGCCGCGGCCGAGGTAGGCGGCGAGGTCGGCGCGCAGCGCGACGGCGTCCCGGTCGGGGTAGCGGTTGAGCTCGACCGCCGCGTGCCCGAGCGCCTCACCGAGCGTGGCCAGCAGCTCCGCCGGCAGCGGGTGCGGGTTCTCGTTGGTGTTGAGCCGGTGCGTGACCCGCAGCTGCGGGGCGCCGTAGGGCGTGCGGCCGCGCAGCTCCGGCCGCAGCGGGAGCTCGTCGAGCGATGTCCTCGGAGTGGTCGTCACGGCTTCTGCCGGACCCGGACCGCGGCCGCGTGCGCGGGCAGGTCCTCGGCGTGGGCGAGGGCGTCGACGTGCCCGGCCACCTCGGCCAGCGCCTGCTCGTCGTACTCGACGACGTGGATGCCGCGCAGGAACGACTGCACCGACAGGCCGCTGGAGTGCCGGGCGCAGCCGCCGGTGGGCAGCACGTGGTTGGAGCCGGCGATGTAGTCACCCAGCGACACCGGCGACCAGGCGCCGACGAACACCGCGCCGGCGTTGCGCACCCGCAGCGCCACCTCGCGCGCGTCCCGGGTCTGGATCTCCAGGTGCTCGGCGGCGTAGGCGTCGACCACCGCGAGGCCGGCGTCGAGGTCGTCGACCAGCACGATCCCGGACTGGCTGCCGTCGAGCGCGGTGAGGATGCGGTCGGAGTGCTTGGTGGCCGCGACCTGGCCGGGGACGAGGCCGAGGACGGCGTCGGCCAGCTCCTCGCTCGTGGTGACCAGCACCGCGCCGGCCAGCGGGTCGTGCTCGGCCTGGCTGATCAGGTCGGCGGCGACGTGCACCGGGTCGGCGGTGTCGTCGGCGAGGATCGCGACCTCGGTGGGCCCGGCCTCGGAGTCGATGCCGATCAGCCCGCGCAGCAGCCGCTTGGCGGCGGTGACGTAGACGTTGCCCGGACCGGTGACCATGTCCACCGGCTCGCACGAGCCCGCGCCGTGGCCGAACACCGCGATCGCCTGCGCGCCGCCGACGGCGTACACCTCGGTCACGCCGAGCAGCGCGCACGCGGCCAGCACGCCCGGGTCGGGCAGGCCGCCGTGGTCGCGCTGCGGCGGGGAGGCGACGGCGATCGACGCGACGCCGGCGATCTGCGCCGGGACGACGTTCATCACCACGCTGGACAGCAGCGGCGCCAGCCCGCCGGGGACGTAGAGGCCGACGCGGCGCACCGGCACCCAGCGCTCGGTGACCGTGCCGCCGGGGACCACCTGGGTGGTGACGTCGGTGCGGGCCTGGTCGGCGTGGACCTTCCGCACCCGGGCGACGGCCTCCTCGAGCGCGGCCCGCACGTCGGGGGCCAGCCCGTCGAGCGCGGCCTGGATCGCCTCCACCGGGACGGCGAACTCCTCGAGGTCGACGCCGTCGAGGCGGGCGGTGATCTCGCGGACCGCCTGGGCACCGCGGACGCGGACGTCCTCGCACAGCGGCCGGACGGTGGCGAGGACGGAGTCGATGTCGGTGGCGGCGCGCGGCAGCAGGCCGGCCAGGTCACGGACCCCCGGCAGCGCGGATCCACGCAGGTCGATGCGGGCGAGCACGGGGAGGCCTCCGGAACCAGGCGAGGGACGACTCCCCAGCGTAGTCGGGGCGTGGTCGCCCGCCGTCACGGCGCCGGGGGCGCACGGCGCCCGTACGCTCGCCGGTGTGGGCGACCTCATCCCGCTGTTCCCGCTCGGGTCGCCGCTGTTCCCCGGGATCGTGCTGCCGCTGCAGGTCTTCGAGCCCCGCTACCGGGCGCTGGTGCGGGACCTGCTCGCCCGGCCGGAGGACGGCGACGGCCGGTTCTTCGGGGTGGTCGCGATCCGGCAGGGCTGGGAGGTCGAGCGGGTCTCCCCCGCCCAGGCGCTCTACGACGTCGGCTGCACCGCGCACCTGCAGACCGTGCGGCCGCAGCCCGACGGCGGGTTCCGCATCACCACGGTGGGCGGCGACCGGTTCCGGCTGCTCGACGTCCTGGTCGGCGGGGACGGCGAGGACGGGGACGGCCCGCCCTACCTGCGGGCCGAGGTCGAGTGGCTGGCCGAGGAGGAGGCCGCCGAGGAGGCGGCCGGCGACCAGGAGGTCGGCTCCGCCCCGGCCGGCGGGGGCCCGGACGAGGGGCTGGTCGCCGAGGTGGCCCGCGGGTCGCTCGGCGTGCTGGAGCGCGGGGTGGGCTCACTGTTCACCCGGTACGTGACCGCCGTGGCGGGCCTGCAGACCGGGAGCGCGGAGACCGCCGTGGCCGGCGACGCGCAGGAGCTCGACGGCGTCGACGCGCTGCTCGACGTCGTCGACGGCGACGCCCGCGCGCTGTCCTACCTGGTGGCCTCGGCGGCGCTGCTGACCACCGAGGACCGGCAGGCGCTGCTGGCCGAGTCGGCGACCCGCCGCCGGCTGGTGGCCGAGACGCGGATGCTGCGCCGGGAACTGACCCTGCTCGAGACGGTGGGCGCGGTCCCGGCGCCGCTGCAGCAGTTCGCAGGCCCCACCAGCCTCAACTGAGCGGCGAGCCCACGGCGAGCCGCTCCGTGTCCCGGCCGAGGTCGTCGCGGGCGGCGAACAGCGCCGCGACGACGTAGACCAGCAGCGCGGCGAACGGGGCCACCGCCAGCGCCGGCGGGCTGGACAGCTCCAGCCCGGTGGTCACCCGGGTGCCGACGTCGCCGAGCTGGGCCGGCGTGGGCCCGGGCGCGAGCAGCTCACCCAGCTGCCAGGCGAGCACCCCGGCCAGCGCGGCGCCGACCGCGGTGGCCACCACGGTGGCCACCCCCCGCCGGCGGCGCATCGCCCAGGCGATCCCGCCGGCGAGCAGGCCGAGGCCGGCGAGGACGAGCACCAGCACCGAGTCGTCGGCGACCAGCAGCTCCGCCGACGGGCGCCCGACCGGCACCGCGCCGCCCTCGACCACCTCGAACCGGGCCCGTGGCGCCAGCCAGACCCACAGCAGCCCGGCCGGGACCCCGGCGAGCGCGATGAGCGCGGCCCAGAGCGCCGCCCCCCGCAGGTCCCGCCGCAGCTCCGCGAGCACCGCGGCCCGGGCCCGCCGGGCGGGCGACACGGCGGCGGGCACGGCGGCGGGCACGGCCGCGGACGAGGTGTCCGGCGCGGTGCCCGCGGCGCCGACCACCGCGGCGGGCCGGGCGTACGGGCTGTCGGGGAGCGGAGACGGGCTGCTCACGGCCCCCAGTGAACCCCGCGGAGCGGACGGCCCGCTCCCGGGTGTGCCGGTCACAGCAGGGCGACGCTGGTGGGCCCCAGCAGTGCCTTGATGTCGCCCATCAGCGCGGTGCTCGGCCGTACCCGCAGCCCCTGGTCCAGCCGCAGCACCGTCTCGCGCCCGTTGTTGAGCAGCTTGAGGTGCACCTCGGTGGTGCCCGGGTGGCTGCCCAGCACCTCGCGCAGCCGCTCGACCACCGGCGGGGTGCAGCGGGCCGCGGCCATCGACACGAGCACCGGGCCGCGGGGGCCCTCGGTGAGCTCGGGGATGGTCACCTCGGAGCCGAACAGCGAGGGCTGGTCGTCGCGGCGGCTGATCCGGCCCTTGACCACGACGATCTGGTCGCGGACTACCTTCTCCGAGACCTCCGCCCACGTCTTCGGGAAGAACAGCACCTCGATGCCGGACTCGAGGTCCTCCAGCGTCGCGATCGCCCACGGCGCGCCCTGCTTGTTGGTGCGGGGCTGCACCGAGGTGAGGATGCCGGCGATCGTGACGTTGGCGCCGTCCTCGACCCCGCCGGCGTTGATCTCCGCGATCGGGGTGTCCGCGTTGGCGGCGAGCACGTGCTCGACGCCGTGCAGCGGGTGGTCGGAGACGTAGAGGCCGAGCATGTCGCGCTCGAAGACGAGCCGCTCGGACTTCGACCAGTCCGCCGTCGGGACGGCGATGTCCAGCGCGCCGCCGAACGGGTCGTCGCCGTCCCCGTCGCCGCCGAAGCTGCCGAACAGGTCGAACTGGCCCTCGGCCTCCTTGCGCTTGAGCGACATGGCGGCGTCGACGGCCTGGGCGTGGATGGCGGCGATGCCCTGTCGCGAGTGGCCGAGGGAGTCGAAGGCGCCGGCCTTGGCGAGGGACTCGATGACCTTCTTGTTGCAGGCGACCGTGTCGATCTTGCGCATGAAGTCGGCGAAGTCCTTGAACGCGCCCTTCTCCTCGCGCGCCCGGACGATCGAGTCGACGACGTTGGTGCCGACGTTGCGCACCGACGCCAGGCCGAAGCGGATGTCGGTGCCGACCGCGGTGAAGTCCCAGGAGGACTCGTTGACGTCCGGCGGGAGCACCTTGATGCCCATCCGGCGGCACTCGGCGAGGTAGACCGGCCGGCGGTCCTTGTCGTCGCCGACGCTGGTGAGCAGGCCGGCCATGTACTCGGCCGGGTAGTTCGCCTTGAGGTAGGCCGTCCAGTACGAGACCAGGCCGTAGGCCGCCGAGTGCGCCTTGTTGAACGCGTAGTCGGCGAACGGGACGAGGATGTCCCACAGCGTCTTGATCGCGGCGTCGGAGTAGCCGCGCTCCTTCATGCCGGCCTCGAAGCCGACGAACTCGGCGTCGAGGACGGACTTCTTCTTCTTGCCCATCGCGCGGCGCAGCAGGTCGGCCTTGCCGAGCGAGTACCCGGCGACCTTCTGCGCGATGGCCATGACCTGCTCCTGGTACACGATCAGGCCGTACGTGCCGCCCAGGATGTCCTCGAGCGGCTCGGCCAGCTCGGGGTGGATCGGCGTGATCTCCTGCTGGCCGTTCTTGCGCAGCGCGTAGTTGGTGTGCGAGTTCGCGCCCATCGGGCCCGGCCGGTAGAGCGCGCCGACCGCGGAGATGTCCTCGAAGTTGTCCGGCCGCATGAGCCGCAGCAGCGAGCGCATCGGCCCGCCGTCGAACTGGAAGACGCCGAGTGTGTCACCGCGGGCCAGCAGCTCGTAGGTGGCCTTGTCGGTGAGGTCCTTGCTGATCTCGTCGAGGTCGATCGGCTCCTTGCCGTTCGCGACGATGTTGCGCAGCGCGTCGTCGATGACCGTGAGGTTGCGCAGGCCCAGGAAGTCCATCTTCAGCAGGCCGAGCGTCTCGCAGGTCGGGTAGTCGAACTGCGTGATGATCGCGCCGTCGTTCTCGCGGCGCATGATCGGGATCGAGTCGATCAGCGGGTAGCGGCCGATGATGACGCCGGCCGCGTGCACGCCCCACTGCCGCTTCAGGCCCTCGAGCTTGCGCGCCTGGTCGACCACCTCGGCCGCGCCCGGGTCGGACTCGTAGCGGGCGCGGAACTCCGCGGCCTCCTTGTAGCGGGGGTGCGCCGGGTCGAAGACCCCCGACAGCGGGATGCCCTTGCCCATCACGTCCGGGGGCATGAGCTTGGTCAGCTCGTCGCCCACCGAGTAGGGGCGGTCGAGCACCCGGGCGGCGTCCTTGATCGCGGCCTTGGCCTTGATGGTGCCGTAGGTGACGATCTGGCTGACCCGCTCCTCGCCGTACTTCCGCGAGACGTACTGGATCACCTCGCCGCGGCGGCGGTCGTCGAAGTCGATGTCGACGTCGGGCATCGAGACGCGCTCGGGGTTGAGGAACCGCTCGAAGATCAGCCCGTGCTGCAGCGGGTCGAGGTCGGTGATGCCCATCGCGTAGGCGGCGAGCGAGCCCGCGGCCGAGCCGCGGCCGGGACCGACGCGGATGCCGTTGTCCTTGGCCCAGTTGATGAAGTCGGCGACCACGAGGAAGTACCCCGGGAAGCCCATCTGCGTGATGATCCCGACCTCGTAGTCCGCCTGCTTGCGCACGTGGTCGGGGATGCCGTTCGGGTAGCGCTTGTGCAGGCCCCGCTCGACCTCCTTGACGAACCACGAGGTCTCGTCCTCCCCCGGCGGCAGCGGGAACCGCGGCATGAGGTCGGCGCCCTCGGTGAAGGACACCTCGCACTGCTCGGCGATGACCAGCGTGTTGTCGCACGCGGAGGCGAGGTCACCGGGGAACAGCGCGCGCATCTCGGCGGCGCTCTTCAGGTAGTAGCCGTCGCCGTTGAACTTGAAGCGGTTGGTCTCGTTGAGCCGCGACCCGGTCTGGATGCACAGCAGGGCGTCGTGGGCCTCGGCGTCCTCCTTGTGCGTGTAGTGGAGGTCGTTGGTGGCCAGCAGCGGGATCCCGAGCTCCTTGGCGATCTCCAGCAGCTGCGGTCGGGTCTTCTGCTCGATGGACAGCCCGTGGTCCATCAGCTCGGCATAGAAGTTCTCCTTGCCGAAGATGTCCTGGAAGTCGGCCGCCGCCTGGCGGGCGCGGTCGAGCTTGCCCGCGCGCAGCCACATGTTGACCTCGCCGGACGGGCAGCCCGTCGTCGCGATCAGGCCCGTGCCGTAGCGCTCGAGCAGGTCGCGGTCGAAGCGCGGCTTGCGGTACTGGCCCTCGAGGCTGGCCAGCGAGGAGATGCGGAAGAGGTTGTGCATCCCCTCGGTGGTGCGCGCCAGCAGGGTCATGTGCGTGTAGGCGGCCTTGCCGCGGGAGGACCCGCCCTCGCCGTCCTCGTCGATGAGGTTGTCGCCGAAGTCGAACGGCGCGCGGTCGAACCGGGAGCCGGGCGTGTAGTAGCCCTCCATGCCGATGATCGGCTTCACGCCGGCGGCCTTGGCGTGCTTGTAGAAGTCGTAGGCGCCGAAGACGTTGCCGTGGTCGGTCATCGCCAGCGCCGGCATGCCCTGCTCGGCCGCGGCCTTCGTCACCTCGGGCAGCTTGGCCGCCCCGTCGAGCATCGAGTACTCGGTGTGGACGTGCAGGTGCGCAAACGAGTCGGTCGACGGGCTGCTCACGGTGCTGCGGCGCTCCTCACGGGTCGTGCTGGCCCGGCCGTCGGGTGCTCCGGCGGGCGACCGGCGGGGAAGACCGGGCGGTGCGGTGCGGGCTCGGGACTGGTCCGGCCGGGCACCGACGCAGGCCCGGGCCGGTCCCCTGATCCTCGCACCGGGGACGTTCTACGCCGAGGGTCTGACAGGACGTGTCTCGGCGCGGCGGGACGACCCCGTCACAGTCGGCGGCGCATGGTGACGTGCCGGATGCCCGCCTCCTCGTACTCCTCCCCGACGGCGGTGTAGCCGGCCCGCTCGTAGAAGCCGCGGGCGGTGACCTGCGCGTGCAGCTCCACCTCGGTCAGGCCGCGCAGCGCCGCCTGCCGGTGCAGCTCGGCCAGCACCGCCGCGCCGTGCCCGGCGCCGCGGGCGGCGGCGTCGACGGCCATGCGGCCGATCACGCCCCGCCCGTCGCGCTCCAGCAGCCGCCCGGTGGCCACCACCCGGCCGCTGCCGTCACGACCGACGGCGTGGACGGCGGTGGCGTCGGCGGCGTCCTGCTCGATCTCCGGCGGCACGCCCTGCTCCTCGACGAAGACCCGGGTGCGCACCGCGACCACCTCCGGCCAGTCGGCGGCGGTGGCGACGGCGGCCGTCGCGGCGCTCACGCGGGCGCCCCGCCGGGAGCGCGCGGCGCCGGCAGCGCCTCGGGCAGCGCCGACGACGGCACGAGCAGGAAGCGCAGGTCGACCGCGGCGTGCAGCAGCACCGGCAGCAGCAGCGACCCGGTCTCCAGGTACAGCGCCGCGAACACCCCGCCGAGCACGCCGGTGAGCACGACCCCGCCCACCCCCTGGTAGGCGTGCGCCAGCCCGAAGGCCACGGCCGCGACGGCGACCAGCACCCCCTGCGGCAGCCCGCCGCCCACCGCGGCGACCACCGCGAGGAAGAACCCGCGGTACAGCCACTCCTCGCACACCCCCGCGGTCACCCCGACGACGGTGAACAGCCGCCGCTCGGACCGGCTGCGCGGCAGCAATGCCAGCGTGGCGTGCACCGGCGGCTCGGCGTGCCGGCCGTCGCCGGGCTGCGGCGCCGCGGTCGCCCGCGCCAGCGCCCCGCCGCGCAGCGCCCGGACCGAGACCAGCGCCAGCACCAGCACCACCAGCGCGGCGGCGCCGGTGACCGGCCCGGGCAGGCCGGTGGGCCAGGCCAGCCCGACCGCGGCGGCGCCGACGTCCGGCACGGCCAGCCAGATGACCAGGGCGAGGGTCGCCAGCCCCCACTCCAGGACCAGCAGCCGCCGGTAGAAGGAGCGCCGGGCGGCCGGGTCGGTGCGCAGCCGGCCCTCGAAGCGGCGGTGCAGCACGTGCCCGACCAGCGGCTCGCCGACGACGAGGTAGACCCCGACGACCACGGCCGACAGCGCGGCGGGGCCCCAGTCGGCGAGGGTGGCGGGGAGGCCGGTCACGGGAGGGTCAGGACTCGGCGCGCAGGACGGCCAGCGCCCCCGCGAGGTCGTCCGGGTAGTCGCTGGTGAACTCCACCCGGTGCCCGTCGGCGGGGTGCGCGAAGCCGAGCCGCACCGCGTGCAGCCACTGCCGGGCCACCCCGAGCCGGGCGGCCAGCGTGGGGTCGGCGCCGTAGGCCGTGTCGCCGACGCAGGGGTGACGCAGCGCGGAGAAGTGCACCCGGATCTGGTGGGTGCGGCCGGTCTCGAGGTGGATGTCGACCAGGCTGGCGGCCGGGAAGGCCTCGATCACCTCGTAGTGGGTGACCGACGGGCGCCCGCCGGAGACGACGGCGAACTTCCAGTCGTGCCGCGGGTGCCGGTCGATGGGCGCGTCGATGGTGCCGCGCGACGGGTCGGGGTGGCCCTGCACCAGCGCGTGGTAGCCCTTGTCCACCGTCCGCTCCTTGAACGCCGCCTTGAGCAGCGTGTAGGCGCGCTCGCTCTTGGCGACCACCATGAGCCCCGTCGTCGCGGCGTCCAGGCGGTGCACCACGCCCTGCCGCTCCGGGGCGCCGGAGGTGGAGATGCGGTAGCCGGCCGCGGCCAGCCCGCCGACGACGGTCGGGCCCTCCCAGCCGGGGCTCGGGTGCGCCGCGACGCCGACCGGCTTGTCCACGACCACCACGTCGTCGTCGTCGTGGACGACGGTCAGGCCGGGCACCGGCTCGGGCGGGGGCGCCTCGCCCGGCGGCGGGGGCAGCTCGACCTCCAGCCAGCTGCCGCCGGTGAGCCGGTCTCCCTTGCCGCGCACGCGGCCGTCGACCCACACCTTGTCGGCGTCGGCGAGGTCGGCGGCGACCGCGCGGGACAGCCCGAACAGCCGCGCCAGCGCCTGGTCCACCCGCTGGCCCTCCAGGCCGTCGGGCACCGGGAGGGCGCGGTGCTGGCCGGGAGCGCTCACCGGTCCATCGTGACAGGTCAGCCGCGGGACACCGCGCCGTCGCCGCGGTCGCGGGTCCGGGTGCCGTCGAACTCGACGCCGCGCAGCGCGAGGTAGGCCCCGAGCAGCCCGCCGCAGACGATCGCGGAGTCGGCCAGGTTGAAGATCGGGTAGACCTCGCCGTCCGGCGCGAACACCGACAGGAAGTCGACGACGCCGCCGCGCAGGAACCCCGGCTCGCGGAACACGCGGTCCACCAGGTTGCCCAGGGCACCGCCGAGGACCAGCCCCAGCGCGACCGCCCAGCCGGTGGAGAACAGCCGTCGCGCCGTCCGGACGATCACGACCGCGACGGCGACCGCGATCAGCGTGAAGACGACGGTGAAGCCCTCGGCGAAGGAGAAGGCGGCGCCGGTGTTGCGCGCGTGCGTGAGGTACAGCGCCCCGCCGAGCAGCCGGAGGTTCTCGCCGCGGTCGACCGTCGCGACGACGAGGAGCTTGCTGCCGAGGTCCGCGAGGAAGACCACCGCGGCGAGCAGCAGCAGCAGCCGCGTGCGCGGCCGCCCGGCCGGCGCCGGGGCGGCGCCGTCGTCCACGGCGGCGTCGTCCGGAGCGGCCGCGGCAGGGGCCTCCGCGGGGTCCTCGGGTCGCTCGCTCAGCGGGGGGCTCCTCGTGCTCGCGGCGGTCGTCGGGTGGCCGCGGGGAGGCGGCCGACGAGCCGACGATAGCCTCGGCGGCTGTGCCTCCCGGCCCGCCGCGCGGCCG
Source organism: Geodermatophilus sp. SYSU D00879 (assembly GCF_054050375.1). NCBI lineage: Bacteria > Bacillati > Actinomycetota > Actinomycetes > Geodermatophilales > Geodermatophilaceae > Geodermatophilus > Geodermatophilus sp. SYSU D00879. The sequence goes on along the minus strand of NZ_JBJGZF010000003.1, from coordinate 133,751 downwards.
CACCCCCGCCGCGATGGTGAGGCACCTCACCGCGGGGTAGACGAATCTCACACCCCGTCGAGGGCGTCCCAGCGCGCCGTTCGGCCGATCGTCGGAGATGGCGCACGTCCACCCGGCAGGAAGGCAGTCGTGTCCACCGACCTCGGTTCAGCCACCGACCCCGATGTGGTGCTCGTCGGCGGGGGCATCATGAGCGCGACCCTGGCGTCGCTGCTCGGTGTCATCGCGCCGGAGTGGAGCATCACCGTCTTCGAGTCCGCGGACGCGGTGGCGGGCGAGAGCTCGGACGCGTGGAACAACGCCGGCACCGGGCACGCGGCGCTGTGCGAGCTGAACTACACGCCCGCGGGGCCCGACGGGCGGGTGGACACCGCCAAGGCCCGCCTCATCAACGAGCAGTTCCAGGTGTCGCGCCAGTTCTGGTCGCACCTGGTGCGCAGCGGCCTGACCGGCTCGCCCAAGGAGTTCATCTCCCCCGTCCCGCACGTCAGCTTCGTGACCGGGGAGGGCGGCCGCACCTACATGCGCAACCGCCACACGGCGCTGTCGGCCGAGCCGCTGTTCGCCGGGCTGGAGTACACCGACGACCCGGCCGAGCTGGCGCAGTGGGTGCCGCTGGTCATGGACGGCCGCGACCCCGCGCAGGTCGTCGCCGCGACCCGCTCGGTCGCCGGCACCGACGTCAACTTCGGCGCGCTGACCCGGCTGCTGCTCGAGCAGGGCGAGGCCCGCGGCGTGCAGGTGCACACCGGCCAGCGGGTCACCGGCCTGGAGAAGCGCGACGACGGCCGCTGGGAGGTCACCGTCACGGACAAGCGGACCGACGAGGAGCGCACGGTGCGCGCCCGGTTCGTCTTCGTCGGCGCGGGCGGCGGCGCGCTGCCGCTGCTGCAGAAGGCCGCGATACCCGAGATCCGCGGGTTCGGCGGCTTCCCGGTCAGTGGCATGTTCCTGCGCACCCACTCCCCCGAGCTGGTCAGCCGGCACCAGGCCAAGGTCTACGGGCAGGCCGCCGTCGGCGCCCCGCCGATGTCGGTGCCGCACCTGGACCTGCGCCTGGTCGACGGTGAGTTCTCGCTGCTGTTCGGCCCCTACGCCGGCTGGTCGCCGAAGTTCCTCAAGGCCGGCTCGATGTTCGACCTGCCGCTGTCGGTGAAGCCGAACAACCTCGGCTCGATGCTGGGCGTGGCCCGCACCGAGATGGCGCTGACCAAGTACCTGGTCACCGAGCTGGTGCAGTCGCGCAAGGCGCGGCACCGCACGCTCACGGAGTTCGTGCCCCTGGCCGAGCAGGCCGACTGGGACATGATCACCGCCGGCCAGCGGGTGCAGGTCATCAAGCGGGACCCGAAGAGCGGCAAGGGCGTGCTGCAGTTCGGCACCGAGCTCATCGTCGGCGGCGACGGCTCGATCGCGGGCCTGCTGGGCGCCTCCCCCGGCGCCTCGACGGCGGTCTCGGCGATGCTCTCGCTCGTCGAGCGGGCGTTCCCCGACCGGGTGGCCGCGCGCCGCGCCGCGCTCGAGGAGGCGATCCCCTCCTACGGCCGCGACCTGTCCTCGGACCCGGCCCTGCTGGCGGCCGTCCGCGCGGAGACGATGCAGACCCTCGAGCTCAACGGCTGAGGCTCCCTCGGGGCACTTCCGCGGATGTGCACCGTGCACATCCGCGGAAGTGCACGGTCACCGGGCGCCCGAGCGCGCGCTCAGGGCCGCCCGCACCCGGGCGACGGCGTCGTCCAGCGCACGCAGGTCGGACGCCGACAGCCGGATGACCAGCCAGCCCGCCGCAGCGAGCCGCGCCAGCCGGGCGTCGTCCCGCACGATCTGCAGGCCGTCGAAGTGGTGTTCGCCCTCGTACTCGACGACCACCTTCTGCTCCGGCCACGCGAGGTCCACCCGCGCCAGCCAGCCGCCGGCCCCCACGACGTCGTACTGCGGTACGGGTGCCGGGGAACCGGCCAGGACGCAGGCGACGCGGACCGACGACTCCGGCGGTGACTCGCTGCGCGGATCGGCCAGCTCGAGCACCTGGCGGAACCGCCGGGATCCCCGCCGCCCCGTCCGTCTGCGGAGGAGGTCCTGCATCGCGCGGGGGTCGACCAGGCGTGCACGCAGCATCGCGTCCAGCACCCCCACCGCCGTCCCCGTCGTCTCGAGGACCGCGACGTCCCACACGGTGCGCAGCGGCGCTGTCCAGCGGAGTCCGTAGCCGTCGTCCCGGACGTCGACCGGATCCAGGTCTGTCCGGTGCACGCGGACGCCGTCCGGGCCGCGCCACTTGTGCGGCTCCGGCAGCACGACCGTCACCGGGTCCCGCCAGCCCAGCGCTGGTGCACCGAGCAGCGCCGCGGCCGACCGGCCGCCCAGCGCCGCGTCCGGCGGCATGAGCAGTGCCGCGGCGCGGCAGCGCAGCAGGTGGTCGCGTGGCACGGAAGCGTCGGCGTAGACGCCGTGCAGGACGCAGATGTAGGGCCCCTCCGCCAACCGTCTCCGGGTCAGACGCCCGTCGGCGACGGCGAGCGAGCCGACGAAGACGCCCTCCGGGGTGGTCGGTCGCAACAGCACGGAGCGATCGTGCTGGTCGATGACCGCTGGTCTCCGGTTGTCCACAGGAGCGTGGCCCGGGCGGGCACATCCGCGGAAGTGCACCGGGCAACTCCGCGGAAGTGCACACGGGGGCTAGTCGGACTCGGTCGCCGCGCCCTGCTCGCCGCGCCAGGTGGCCAGCCGGCCGGCGCGGCTGACCGCCCGCAGCCGGCGCTCGGCCTCCGGGCGGGACCGGCGGGCCGACACCAGCAGCGCCTGGTCACCACGCATGAGCCGGGTGGTCGCGTCCGGCACGAACGAGCGGCCGTCGCGGACGATGAGCACCACCGCGGCGTCCTCGGGCAGCCGCAGCTCGGGCAGGTAGACGCCGTGCAGCCGCGAGCCCTCGGGCACGGTCAGCTGCATCATCTCGGCGTCCAGCTCCTCCAGCGGTGCCGCCTCGACCTGCACGTCACGGGGGGTGACCGGGGTGGCGATCCGCAGGCGCCGCGCCACCCACGGCAGCGACCACCCCTGCACGAGGGTGAAGACGACGACCAGCACGAAGACGGTGTCGAAGACGGTCGTCGCCCTCGGGACCTCCGCGGTCAGCGGGATGATCGCCGCCACGATCGGCACCGCTCCGCGCAGGCCGGCCCAGGAGATGAACGCCTGCTGCGCCCACGGGAAGCGGAACCACACCAGGCTGGCCACCACCGACAGGGGCCGGGCGAGCAGCAGCAGCGCGCCGCCCACCACGAGCGCCGGTCCCACGGCCTCGGGCAGCCGGCCCGGGGAGACGAGGAGACCGAGCAGCACGAACAGGCCGATCTGGGCGAGGGAGGCCATGCCCTCGGCGAACCCGATGCTCGCCGCCCGGTGCGGCAGCGCGGCGTTGCCCAGCACCAGACCGCACAGGTAGACCGCGACGAAGCCGGAGGTGTGCGCCAGTGACGCCGACGAGTACGCGAGCACGCAGAGCGCCAGTGTCGCCAGTGGGTAGAACCCGGCCACGGAGAGCGCCACCCGGCGCAGCAGCGCCGCACCCCCGAAGCCGATCCCGACCCCGATGACGGCGCCTCCGATGAGCTCGAGCACCACCACCAGGCCGACCAGCCACCACGGTTGCGTCGCCGCCCCCGCGAGCGACTCGGCCAGCACGGTCACGAGCAGGATGACCGGGGCGTCGTTGAGGCCGCTCTCGGCCTCGAGGGAGGCGGCCACCCGGCGCGGGAGGGGCAGTCGCCGCAGGGTCGCGAAGACGGCGGCGGCGTCGGTCGAGCTGATGACCGCGGCCAGCAGGAGGGCGAAGCCCCAGTCGAAGCCCAGGACCAGGACCCCGATGGCCGCGGTCACGCCCACGCTGACCGCCACACCGACGGTGGACAGCGAGACCCCGGGTCCGACCGCCCGACGGACGTCGGCCCACCGCGTCGTCAGACCTCCCTCGGCGAGGATGATCAGGAGTGCGGCGTACGCCAGCGTGTGCGTGAGCCGGTAGTCCTCGAACTGGACCCCGAGACCGCTCTCGCCCAGCGCCACGCCGAGGGCCAGGTAGAGCAGCAGGCTGGGCAGGCCGAGGCGGTCGGCGAGCCGCAGGGCGACGGCGGCCACCAGCACGACCAGCGCCCCGACGGCGAGGGCGAGGGTGACCGTGGTGTTCACCGCCTGCCACCCATGGCGGCCAGTCTCCCGTACGACCGCATCCGGCCCGCCGCGCCTGGGCGCGGGCGGGGTCGACGGCTCGGGGACGAGGGAAGGGCCGGGTGGGAGGATTGATCCGTGAGCTCTCCGTTCCGTGCGCTGCCACCTCAGGTCGACCTGCCCGCGCTCGAGCAGGACGTGCTGCGCCGCTGGGAGGACGCCGACGTCTTCGCCCGGTCGCTGGAGGCCTCGCAGGGCCGCCCGCAGTGGGTCTTCTACGAGGGCCCGCCCACCGCCAACGGCCGGCCGGGCACCCACCACATCGAGGCGCGCGCGTTCAAGGACGTCTTCCCGCGCTTCAAGACGATGCAGGGCTGGCACGTGCCCCGCCGCGCCGGCTGGGACTGCCACGGCCTGCCGGTGGAGATCGCCGTCGAGCAGGAGCTCGGCTTCGCCGGCAAGCCCGACATCGAGCGCTACGGCATCGCCGAGTTCAACGCCCGCTGCCGGGAGTCGGTCGAGCGGCACGTCGGCGACTTCTCCCAGCTCACCCGCCGCATGGGCTACTGGGTCGACATGTCCACCGCCTACTGGACGATGGACCCCTCCTACATCGAGAGCGTCTGGTGGTCGCTCAAGCAGGTCTTCGACAAGGGGCTGCTGGTCGAGGACCACCGCGTCGCCCCGTACTGCCCGCGCTGCGGCACCGGCCTGTCCGACCACGAGGTCGCCCAGGGCTACGAGTCGATCACCGACCCCTCGGTGTACGTCCGGCTGCCGGTCACCGACGGCGAGTGGGCCGGGAAGGCCGACCTGCTGGTCTGGACGACGACGCCGTGGACGCTGCCCAGCAACACCGCCGTCGCGGTCCACCCCGACGTCACCTACGTCGTGGCGCGCTCCACCAAGGACCCCGCCCACCCGGCCACCCTCGTCGTCGCCGAGCCCCTGCTGGCCGCCGTGTTCGGCGACACCGACGACGTCGAGGTGCTGGCCCGCACCACCGGCCGCGACTGGGAGCGCACGCACTACCGGCGCCCGTTCGACCTGGTCGAGTTCCCGGACGGCGAGGACGCGCACTACGTCGTCCTCGCCGACTACGTCACCACCGACGACGGCACCGGCCTGGTCCACCAGTCCCCCGCGTTCGGCGCCGACGACCTCGCCGTCTGCCGCGCCTACGGCCTGCCGGTGGTCAACCCGATCGACGCCTCCGGCCACTTCCTGCCCGAGCTGCCGCTGGTCGGCGGGCGCTTCTTCAAGGCCGCCGACGACGCCCTGGTCGTCGACCTCCAGCAGCGCGGGGTGCTGTGGCGCGAGCAGCGCTACGAGCACAGCTACCCGCACTGCTGGCGCTGCCACACGCCGCTCATGTACTACGCGCAGCCGTCCTGGTACATCCGGACCAGCGCGGTCAAGGACGAGCTGCTCGCCGAGAACGAGAAGACCCACTGGCACCCCGAGACCATCCAGTGGGGCCGCTACGGCGACTGGCTGAACAACAACGTCGACTGGGCGCTGTCCCGCGACCGGTACTGGGGCACCCCGCTGCCGATCTGGCGCAACGACGCCGACCCGTCCCGGATGGTCGTCGTCGGGTCGCTGGCGGAGCTGTCGGAGCTGGCCGGCCGCGACCTGTCCGACCTGGACCCGCACCGCCCCTTCATCGACGAGGTGACCTTCACCCGCCCCGGCGAGGAGGGCACCTACCGGCGGGTGCCGCAGGTGATCGACGCCTGGTACGACTCCGGCTCGATGCCGTTCGCGCAGTGGGGCGCGCCGCACCGGAACCGGGAGCAGTTCGAGGCGGCCTACCCGGCGCAGTTCATCTGCGAGGCGATCGACCAGACCCGCGGCTGGTTCTACTCGCTCATGGCCGTCGGCACGCTGGTGTTCGGGAAGAACTCCTACGAGAACGTGCTGTGCCTGGGCCACATCCTCGCCGAGGACGGCCGCAAGATGAGCAAGCACCTCGGCAACATCCTCGAGCCGATCCCGCTCATGGACCGGCACGGCGCCGACGCCGTCCGCTGGTTCATGCTGGCCGGCGGCTCGCCGTGGTCGGCGCGGCGGGTCGGGCACGAGACGCTGTCCGAGGTGGTCCGCAAGGTCCTGCTGACCTACTGGAACACCGCCAGCTTCCTCACCCTGTACGCCGAGACCAACGGCTGGGACCCGGCCGCCTCCCCCGCCCCGCCGCGGGCGCAGCGGCCGCTGCTGGACCGCTGGGCGCTCGCGCAGCTGGCCGCGGTCACCGAGGGCGTGACCGACGCGCTGGAGGGCTTCGACACCCAGGGCGCCGGGCGGCTGCTCGCGCAGTTCGTCGACGACCTGTCCAACTGGTACGTGCGCCGCTCGCGGCGCCGGTTCTGGGACGGCGACCCCTCGGCGCTGGGCACGCTGCACGAGGTGCTCGACGGGCTGACCCGGCTCATGGCGCCGTTCACGCCGTTCGTGACCGAGGAGGTGTGGACCCGGGTCGTCCGCCCGGGCCTGGTCACGAGCGATGGCGCAGACGCCCCCGACTCGGTGCACCTGGCGACCTGGCCGGCCGTCGACGAGGACGCCCGCGACCCGCAGCTGGTGGCCCAGGTGGACCTGGTGCGCCGGCTGGTGGAGCTGGGCCGGGCGGCGCGGACCTCGGCGAAGGTGCGCACCCGCCAACCGCTGGCGCGGGCGCTGGTCGCCGCACCGGGCTGGTCCGCGATGGGCCGCGACCTGGTGGCCGAGGTCGCCGACGAGCTCAACGTCGCCGCGCTCGACGAGCTGGGCGCGGTGGGCGGCGACCTGGTCGACGTCAGCGTCAAGGTCGACTTCCGCGCCGTCGGGCGGCGGCTGGGCAAGCAGGTGCAGGCGGTGGCGAAGGCCGTCGCCGCGGCCGACCCGGCCGCCCTGGTCGCGGCCTACCGGGCCGGGACGGCGTCGGTCGACGTCGACGGCGAGGCGGTGGCCCTGCACGAGGGCGACCTGGTCGTGACCGAGACCCCGCGCGAGGGCTGGACGGTGGCCAGCGCCGCCGGCCTGACCGTGGCGCTGGACCTCACCCTCACCCCGGAGCTGGAGCGGGCCGGGCTGGTCCGCGAGGCGGTGCGGCTGGTGCAGGAGGCCCGGAAGAACGCGGGCCTGGCGGTCAGCGACCGGATCGAGCTGTGGTGGACCGCGGACGGCGCGATGGCCGAGGCGCTCACCGGGTCCGGCGAGCAGCTGGCCGGCGAGGTGCTGGCGACCGCCGTCCACGCGGGCACCGCGGGCGAGGGTCCCGGCGTCGAGGGGCCGAACGGCTCCCGCTTCTGGCTCGCCCGGGCCTGACTCCCGGCCGCCCGCCTCGGTTCAGCCGCGGCGGGCGGCCTTCCGGGCGCGCTCCACGGCGGCCAGGTGCGCGTCCGGCCCGCAGACCGCGCACGGGGTGAACCCGTCGGTGCGCGCCTCGTTGACCGGCAGCGGGATCGTCTCCCGCCCGGCCAGCCACGGGCAGTCGGCCAGGTGGTAGCGGGGGTGCTCGTCGACGACGAGCACCTCGTCGGTCAGGTCGACGACCATGAGCAGGTCGGTGACCTCGACGTCCTCCTCGGGGGTGTCGCCGCCGTTGAGCGGCCCGCCCGCGGCAGCGGCCCGGGCGGGCTGCGCGGGGGCCTGGGCCGGGGTCCCGGCGGGCGTCCCGCCGGGTGACGTCGCGGGCGGCGTGGTGGGCGCGGCCTCGGCGGGCCGCTCGGCCGGCGTCCCGGGGGCCCCGTGCCGTCCGGGATGGGCCTCGGTCCCCTGGTCGCGCAGCGGCGCGGCGGGCGCCTCCCCGGTCCCCGGCGCCTCCACGGCCCGGTCCGCGGGCTTCTCCGGAGCACGGGCCGGCTCCACGCGGGGCCGCTCCTCGCGAGGAGGGGCGCCCGCGCGGTCGGGGGTGCGGCCGGCGGCCGGGACGCGGGTGCCGGCGGGTGCGCGCAGCCGGGCGACGACCAGCAGGACCGCGGCCAGGACGCAGGCGCCCACGCAGGCCCAGTACCAGGCGGTGACGGCGGTGACCACGCCCAGCACGAACAGCACGAGGCCCGCGAGGACCAGCAGCGCCGCGGCGACGATCACCGGCGGCCGCCGGGCGCCGGGCGCCGGTCAGTCCCCGGCATGGCCGATCCGCCGTCCGGTCAGGGCGGAGAAGACGTGCGCCTCGCCCGGGCGGATGGCCACGTGCACGACCTCGCCCTTGGCCGGGGGCCGGCGCGCGTCGGCCCGCAGCACCAGGGGCCGCTCGGTCGTCTCCGCGCCGTCGGCCCCGCTCCCGGCCTGGAGCCGTCCGTAGGCGAAGGCGTCCGAGCCGAGCTCCTCCACCACCTGGACCTCGACCGGGAATCCCTCCCCGGCCCCGACGAACTGGACGGCCTCGGGCCGGAAGCCGAGCATGGCGGTCCCCGTGCCGTCCTGTGCGAGGACGTCGAGCACCGAGCGGGAGAGCGGCACCGGGTGGCCGCCGAGGACGGCGCCGCCCTCGCGCAGCGGCACCGTGACGAGGTTCATGGCCGGGGAGCCGATGAAGCCGGCGACGAACTCGTTGACCGGCCGGTCGTAGAGGGCACGCGGGGTGTCCACCTGCTGGAGGACGCCCTCCTTGAGGACCGCGACCCGGTCGCCCATGGTCATGGCCTCGACCTGGTCGTGGGTGACGTAGACCGTCGTCGTCCCGAGCCGGCGCTGCAGGGCGGCGATCTCGGTGCGGGTCTGCACGCGGAGCTTGGCGTCGAGGTTGGACAGCGGCTCGTCCATGAGGAACACCTGCGGGTCGCGGACGATCGCCCGGCCCATGGCCACCCGCTGCCGCTGGCCGCCCGAGAGCGCCTTGGGCTTGCGGTCGAGGTACTGCTCCAGGTCGAGCAGCCGGGCCGCCTCGCGGACCCTGGCCAGCCGGTCCTCCTTGGACATGCCGGCGATCTTGAGCGCGAAGGCCATGTTGTCGGCCACCGTCATGTGCGGGTACAGCGCGTAGTTCTGGAAGACCATCGCGATGTCCCGCTCCTTGGGCGGGAGGTGCGTGACGTCCCGGTCGCCGATGCGGATCGACCCGTCGGTGACGTCCTCGAGGCCGGCCAGCATCCGCAGGGACGTGGACTTGCCGCAGCCCGACGGGCCGACCAGGACGAGGAACTCGCCGTCGGTGATGGACAGGTCGAGCGCGTCGACCGACGGGCGGGTCGCCCCCGGGTACACGAGCGTGGCCCGCTCGTAGGTGATGGCGGCCATGGCGTTCGTTCAGGATCCCTTCTGCGCCGGTGCAGAGCGCGCCCACTGTGACACGCAGCGTTCCCGGGGACCAGCGCCCCGCCCGGAGCGGCACCCGTCCGGGCCGCCGACCGTGACCGGCCCGTGACCTGCGCGGCCCGTGATCGCGGTCTCCTCCCTCGGACGGGGCAGGCGTTGCATAACGGTTTCGGCAACGTCACCGGACGGCGTCGGCCGCGACGTTATGGTCCCCCGGCGTACCAGACGGGCCGGCAGCTGACCGGCCCGTTCGCACGTGACCACACGCCGCGGTCGACGACCGCGGGGACCCCGAAGGGACGTACATGACGATGCGCGCGACAGGCCGGCGCAAGGGTGCGCTGGCCGGCGGCCTGGGCGTGGCACTGGTGCTCGCCGGCTGCGGCGCAAGCGAGACCAGCGGGGGCGGCGGCGGGACCGCCGCGGCCTCCGACCTGACGATCGACTGTGCTCCGTACGAGGAGTTCGGCGACCTCGAGGGCGAGACGGTGAGCGTCTACACGTCGATCGTCGACCCCGAGGACCAGCCCCACATCGACTCCTACGTGCCGTTCGAGGAGTGCACGGGGATCGACGTGCAGTACGAGGGCTCGCGCGAGTTCGAGGCGCAGCTCGTCGTCCGCGTCCAGAGCGGCAACGCCCCCGACATCGCCTTCATCCCGCAGCCGGGGCTGCTGGCGACGCTCGCCGGCACCGGCGCCGTCGCCCCGGCCCCCGAGCAGGTCGAGGCGAACGTCGACCAGTACTGGGACGAGAGCTGGAAGGCCTACGGGACCGTCGACGGCACCTTCTACGCGGCTCCGCTGGGCGCCAACGCCAAGTCCTTCGTCTGGTACTCGCCGTCGGCGTTCGAGGACGCCGGCTACGAGGTCCCGACGACCTGGGACGAGATGGTCGCGCTCTCCGACGAGATCGCCGCCTCCGGCGCCAAGCCCTGGTGCGCCGGCATCGGCTCCGGTGACGCCACCGGCTGGCCGGCCACCGACTGGCTGGAGGACGTCGTCCTGCGCACCGCGGGTCCCGACGTCTACGACCAGTGGGTCGCCCACGAGATCCCGTTCGACGACCCGCAGATCGTCGAGGCGCTGGACACCGTCGGCGGCATCCTGAAGAACCCCGCCTACGTCAACGGCGGCCTCGGCGAGGTGCAGTCCATCGCCTCCACCGAGTTCGGTGACGCGGGCCTGCCCATCCTCGACGGCAGCTGCTGGATGCACCGCCAGGCGTCCTTCTACCAGGCCAACTGGCCCGAGGGCACCGAGGTCGCCGAGGACGGCGACGTCTTCGCCTTCCCGCTGCCGCCCATCGAGGGCGACGGTGCGGCCCCCGTGCTCGGCGGTGGCGAGTTCACCGCGGCGTTCAACGACGACCCGGCGACCCAGGCGTTCCAGACCTACCTGTCCTCGGCGGACTGGGCCAACGTCAAGGCCCAGGTCTCCGGCCCCGGCTGGGTCAGCGCCAACACCGGCCTCGACGTCGAGAACCTCGTCTCCCCGATCGACCAGCTGGCCGCCGAGCAGTTCCAGAACCCGGACGCCGTCTTCCGCTTCGACGGGTCGGACCTGATGCCCGGTGAGATCGGTGCCGGTGCGCTGTGGACCGAGCTGACCAACTGGATCGCGACCGACAAGCCGACCCAGCAGGTCCTCACCGACGTCGAGAACGCCTGGCCGACGGCCTGATCACCCGAGTCCCGGCAGCCGACGGCTGACGGGACCGCCGTACCCATCCCTGGAGACCGGGGGGACCGCAGCCGTGGCCGCGGTCCCCCCGGCCTTCCGTTGCCGGAGAGAGGTCGTCAGCCGTGCAGTGGTTCCTCGAGGCGAGCACCACGGGGCACAAGCTCGCCCTGATGGTGGTCGCCATCCTCCTGTTCGCCGCCGTGATGGCAGCGATCCTGTTCGCCGTCGACCGGCCCCGGCGGGTGCCGAACTGGGTCGTCGCGGCCGGCTTCGTCGGCCCGACGCTCCTGCTGCTCGCGGTGGGCCTGGTCTACCCCGCCCTCGACACCATCCGCGGGTCGTTCTACGACCGGGACGGCTCGGAGTTCGTCGGCCTGGACAACTACGTCACGGTCTTCACCGAGGACAACTTCCAGACCGTGCTGCTCAACACGCTCCTGTGGGTCGTCCTCGTCCCGCTGGTGACCACCGGCCTCGGGCTGGTCTACGCCTACCTGGTCGACCGCACGCGGTTCGAGAGCCTGGCCAAGGCGCTGGTGTTCCTCCCGATGGCGATCTCGATGGTGGGCGCCGGCGTCATCTGGAAGTTCGTCTACGAGTACCGCCCCGACCAGCCCGGCGTGAACCAGATCGGCCTGCTCAACCAGCTGCTGGTCATGCTCGGCATGGAGCCGCGGCAGTTCCTGCTCGACGCGCCGTCGAACACCTTCTACCTGATCGTCGTGATGATCTGGATCCAGGCCGGCTTCGCCATGACGGTGTTGTCGGCGGCCATCAAGGCCATCCCCGACGACATCGTCGAGGCCGCCCGCCTCGACGGCGTCGGCGGCTTCCAGATGTTCCGCTACGTCACCGTGCCCAGCATCCGGCCCGCCCTGGTCGTCGTGCTGACGACGGTCGCGATCGTGACGCTCAAGGTCTTCGACGTGGTGCGGACGATGACCGGTGGCCAGTTCGGCACGAGCGTCGTGGCCAACGAGTTCTACACGCAGGCCTTCCGGCAGTTCAACGTCGGTCTCGGCGCGGCCCTCGCCGTCCTGCTGTTCGTGCTGGTCGTCCCGATCATCGCCTACAACGTCCGACAGCTGCGTCTCGCCGAGGAGATCCGATGACCACGACCACCCCGGTCATGGCGCCCGTCCCCGCCGACGAGCGCCGGCTCACCCGGACGGAGCGCCGCGCGGTCGCCGCCCGGACGAAGCTCAGCTCCCCCGCGGCGTCGGTCATCGCGCTGGTCATCGCGGTGCTGTGGACGGTGCCGACCCTCGGCCTGCTCATCACCTCCTTCCGGCCGGAGCTCGACATCCGCCGCTCCGGCTGGTGGACGGTGTTCACCGACCCGTCGTTCACCGTCGACAACTACAACGAGGTCCTCTACGGCGGAGGGACGAACTTCGCCTCGCTGTTCGTCAACTCGCTGGTGATCACGCTGCCGGCGGTCGTCATCCCGATCTCGCTGGCGCTGCTGGCGGCCTACGCGTTCGCGTGGATCCCGTTCCGGGGACGCAACATCCTGTTCGTCGCCGTGTTCGCCCTGCAGGTCGTGCCGATCCAGGTGACGCTGATCCCGCTGCTGAGCCTCTACGTGGACACCGGGCTGGCCGGCTCGTTCTGGACCATCTGGCTGTCGCACTCGATCTTCGCGCTGCCGCTGGCGGTCTTCCTGCTGCACAACTTCATGAAGGAGATCCCCGCCTCCCTGGTGGAGGCCGCCCGGATGGACGGCGCCGGCCACGTGAAGATCTTCTTCCAGGTGCTGCTGCCGCTGCTGACGCCGGCCATCGCGGCGTTCGCCGTCTTCCAGTTCCTCTGGGTGTGGAACGACCTGCTCGTCGCGTTGACCTTCGCCGGCGGCGCGCCCGACGTCGTGCCGCTGACCGTGCGGGTCGCCGAACTCGCCGGCACACGCGGCTCGGACTGGTACCTGCTCGCGGCGGGGGCGTTCGTCTCCATCGTGCTGCCGCTGGCGGTGTTCCTGGGCCTCCAGCGCTACTTCGTGCGGGGCCTGCTGGCCGGGAGCGTCAAGGGCTGACGGAGGTATCTGCGCCGTCGGAGGGTGCGGGCAGGCAGAGGGCCCCGGACGGGACGTCCAGGGCCCTCTGCGTCTCCGGCGCCGTCTCGGCGCCGTCGCCCGCGCGGGGCCGGCACGGCGCCGTCCGTGGGCCGGCCCCGGAACGCGACAGGGCCCCCGGACCGGTGGTCCGGGGGCCCTGTGCGTGGGGCTGCTACGCGGTCGCGTGCTGCGTCTGCCGGCTGGCCGACGACGGCTCGGCGGAGCCGCGGGCGTCGAGGTCGCGCAGGTGCGACTCGAGGTAGGAGCGGAAGCGGGTGCGGTACTCGCGCTCGAAGGTCCGCAGCTCCTCGATCTTGCGCTCGAGGTTCTGCCGCTTCTCCTCGAGGGGGCCCATGACCTCGCGGTGCCGGCGCTCGGCGTCCTGGTCGAGGGCGGCGGCCTTGGCGCGCGCCTCGCGCTCCATCGTGTCGGCGCGGGTGCGGGCGTCGTTGACCATCGACTCGGCGCGCTGCCGCGCCTCGTTGACCATCTGCTCGCTCTTGGCGCGGGCCTCGGCGACCAGCCGGTCGCTCTGGGTCTTGGCGCCGGAGACCATCTGGTCGGCCTGGGCCTTGGCCTCGTTGACGTAGCGGTCGGCGGTCTCCGACGCCAGCGCCAGCATCCGGGACGCGCGGGTGGTGTCGTCCTCGCGCGCCGCCGCCGGCGGCGGGACCGGGGCGGGAGCCGGGGCCGGCTCCGGGGCGACCGGCTGGGCGGCGACCCGGCCGGTGCCCGAGCCCGCGCGCAGCTCGTTGTTCTCCTCGATGAGGCGGGCGAGCTCGGCCTCCACCACGTCGAGGAACGCGTCGACCTCGTCCTCGTCGTAGCCACGCTTACCGATCGGCGGCTTCTTGAAGACGACGTTGTGCACGTCGGCTGGCGTGAGTGGCAAGGGGCTCACCTCGGGTCGGACGGCGGGTACGGGCTCTGCGGGGTCACGCGCGCGGGGCGCGCGCACGTCGGTCACGCGGTGAGGGCGAGACCGGACGTGATGCTCCGCAGGATGTAGACGGCGATCAATAACACCATGAACGCGAGGTCCAGGCGGATGGACCCCAGGTTCAGGGGCGGGATCACCTTCCGGATCGCCTTGAGCGGCGGGTCGGTGGTCGCGTACACGACCTCCAGGCCCGCGGCGACGAAGCCGGACGGGCGCCAGCTGCGCGCCAGCACCATCACCCAGTCCACGACGAAACGCGCGAACAGCAGGATCAGGAAGACGAGCAGGATCGACGACACGATCTGCCAGAAGAGAGCCACTGTCCTCGCTCGTCCCGGGGCACCTGCGGTGCCGTGTCTGCCTTCCTCCAGCGCCCCGGCCCGACGGCTCAGGACTCGGGGAAGGACCCGCCCTCGCGGATCTTGGCCTTGTCCTCGGCCGTCACGTCGACGTCCCGCGGGCTGAGCAGGAACACCTTGGCCGTGACGGGCTCGATGCTACCGCGCAGACCGAACACGAGGCCCGCGGCGAAGTCCACCAGTCGCCGCGCGTCGGCGTGGTCGAGCTCGGTCAGGTTCATGATGACCGGGCTGCCCTCGCGGAACGCCTCGCCGATGGCGCGCGCCTCGTTGTAGGTCTTCGGGTGCAGCGCGGTGATCCGGTAGGGCTGCGCCACCGGCGCCGGCTCCGGCGCGGCGACCGGCTCGCGGGCGGCCAGGCCGGCGGCCGCGCCACCGGCGCCGGCGCTCACCGAGCCCAGCCGGGACGGGCCCGACGCCGCGGCCGGGGTGGCGGCGGGGGCCGACGGCGGCTGCTGGGCCAGGCCGAGGCGGGTCGCGCCCGCGCGGCGGAGGGGGGCGGGCTCGGACGCGACCGGCGTGGCGACGCGGGGGCCGGGGCGGTCCTCGTCGGCGCGGTCGCCGGGGCGGCGGTCGTCGAAGCGGTCGCCGTCGAACCGGTCCTCGTCGAGGCGGTCACCGGCGGGGCGGCGGCCCTCGTCGGCGCGGTCACCGGCGTAGGAGTCGTCGAACCGGTCGTAGCGGCGCTCGTCGTAGCGGCCGGAGTCGTACCGGCCGGCGTCCAGCCGCGGGGCCTCCAGGCGCCCGGAGTCGTAGCGGGCGTCGTCGTAGCAACCCTCGTCGTACCGGCCGTCGTCGTACCGACCCTCGTCGTAGCGGCCCTCGTCGTACCGGTCGTGGGGGTCGGACTGGCGGGCGTCGTAGCGCCCGTAGGCGCGGGCGTCGTCGTCCTCGACGAGCCCGAGGTACATGCCCATCCTCCGCATGGCGCCGGCCATCAGACGACCTCCTCCGGCGTCCCGGGTGGGACCCCTGTGACTGGTGTGACTGCGGGCGAGGGTAGGGGCCGCGGGCCGAAGAGCGCGGTTCCGACACGCACCAGCGTGGCGCCGGCCGCGATCGCCTCCTCGAGGTCGCCGCTCATGCCGGCGGACAGCTCCGCGGCGCCGGGGTGGTCGGCCCGCACGCGGTCGGCGACCGCGGCCAGCCGGGCGAAGGCGGGGCCGGGTTCCTCGTCGCGCGGGGCGACGGCCATGAGGCCGCGCAGCCGCAGCCCGGGCAGGCCGGCGACGGCGTCGGCGAGGGCCGGGACGTCGTCCGGGGCGGCGCCGCCGCGCTCGGCGATCTCCCCCTCGGCGCCGCCGAGGTCGACCTGCACGAAGACCTCGACCGGCCGGCCGGCCTCCTCCCCCGCCCGGGCCAGCGTCCGGGCCAGCGGCAGCCGGTCGACGGAGTGGACGACGGCGCCGGTGCGGGCGACCGCGGCGGCCTTGTTGCGCTGCAGCTGGCCGATGAAGTGCCACTCGAGCGGCAGGCCGGCGAGCTCGGCCACCTTGGCGGTGAGCTCCTGGGCGCGGTTCTCGCCGAACGCCGCCTGGCCGAGCGCGGCGAGCCCGCGGACGTCCTCGGCCGTCCGCGTCTTGCTCACCGCCACCAGCGCCACCGAGGCGGGGTCGCGCCCGGCGGCCCGCGCGGCGGCGGCGATGCGCTCGCGGACGGCGCGCAGGCGGTCGGCCGGGGTGGTCATGCCGACGATCATCCCCGGGGACGGACTGGAACGGCCCTCCTGCAGGGGCCCGCCGCGAGCCTGCGAGGGGCGGGGGGCAGGAGGGTCCTTCATCCCAGCCAGGTGACGCCGGCCTGGCGGCCGGTGACGCCGTCGCGGCGGTGGCTGTAGAGCCGCCGGTCCTCGACGGTGCAGCGCGGGTCGTGCACCACCTGGGCCAGGCCGGCGCGGCCGAGCAGTTCGGCGACCCCGGCGCGCAGGTCGAGCCCCGGCGTGCCCTGACGCGTGCGCACGGCGGCCGCGGGCGCCACCCGGGCCACCTGGGCCTGCATCTCCCGCGGGACCTCGTAGCAGGCGCCGCAGACGGCCGGGCCGAGCAGCGCGGTGGTGTCGGCCGGGCGGCTGCCCAGCCGGGCCATGGCGGCCAGGGTGGCCGGGACGACGCCCTGCCGGACCCCCTCCCGGCCGGCGTGGACGGCGGCGACCACGCCGGCGACCGGGTCGGCCAGCAGCACCGGCACGCAGTCGGCGACCAGCACGCACAGCACCAGGCCGGGAGTGCGGGTCACCAGGGCGTCGGTCGCCGGCAGCGGCCGCTCGGCCGGGCCGTCGAGGACCGCGACGCCGGTGCCGTGGACCTGGTCCATCCACACCAGCCGGTCCCCGGGCACACCCAGCTCGCGGGCGAGCCGCTCCCGGTTGGCGGCGACGTCGGCCGGGTCGTCGCCGACGTGGCCGCCGAGGTTGAACGAGTCGTAGGGCGCACGCGAGCGGCCGCCCCGCCGGTCGGTGACGACCCGCCGGGGTCGCACCGCCGAGGGGGCGGCCGGGGTCTGGCTCACGGGGCCACCGGGGAGCCGGTGGCGCGGGTCGGTGCCCTCACTGACGCAGGAACTCCGGGATGTCGAGCTCCTCCTCGAAGTCCTCGTTGCCCAGCGGCCGGCGGCCCGCGGCGGCGCCCGCCGCGTGGTTCTGCACCGGGGGCAGCGGCGGGACGGTGATCCCACCGCCGGCCGGCGGGGCCGGGCGGACCGGGGCCGGGCTGACGGGCGCCGGGGCGACGGCGGGGGCCGGCGGGACCAGGCGCTCCCCCGTCGCGCGCGGCGCGGCCGAGGACACCGGCGGCGGGCTGCCGCCGAACCGGCTGGGCGCCGGCGGGGCGGCCGGGGCCGTCGCGGGGGCGGCCGCGACGGCGGCGTCCTTGCGGGCGGAGGGCCGGCCGCCGTCGAAGCCCGCGGCGATGACGGTCACGCGGACCTCGTCGCCCAGGGCGTCGTCGATGACCGCGCCGAAGATGATGTTGGCGTCGGCGTGCGCGGCGTCGGAGACCAGCGAGGCGGCCTCGTTGATCTCGAACAGTCCGAGGTCCGAGCCGCCGGAGATCGACAGCAGGACGCCGTGGGCGCCCTCCATCGAGGCCTCCAGCAGCGGGCTGGCGATGGCCTGCTCGGCGGCCAGCAGCGCGCGGTTGTCCCCGCGGGCGCTGCCGATGCCCATGAGCGCCGACCCGGCGCCGGACATGACCGACTTGACGTCGGCGAAGTCGAGGTTGATCAGGCCGGGGGTGGTGATCAGGTCGGTGATGCCCTGGACACCGGAGAGCAGCACCTGGTCGGCGGTGCGGAAGGCGTCCATCACGCTGACGTTGCGGTCACCCAGCTGCAGCAGCCGGTCGTTGGGGATGACGATGAGCGTGTCGCACTCGTTGCGGAGCTCCTCGATCCCCGACTCGGCCTGGACCGCGCGCCGCTTGCCCTCGAAGGAGAACGGCCGGGTGACCACGCCGATGGTGAGCGCGCCGAGCTTGCGGGCGATCGAGGCGACGACCGGCGCACCGCCGGTGCCGGTGCCGCCACCCTCGCCGGCGGTCACGAAGACCATGTCGGCGCCCTTGAGCACCTCCTCGATCTCCTCGCGGTGGTCCTCGGCGGCCTGGCGGCCGACGTCGGGCTGCGCGCCGGCGCCGAGGCCGCGGGTGAGCTCGCGGCCGACGTCGAGCTTGACGTCGGCGTCGCTCATCAGCAGCGCCTGGGCGTCGGTGTTGATGGCGATGAACTCCACCCCCTTCAGACCGACCTCGATCATCCGGTTGACCGCGTTCACACCGCCGCCGCCGATGCCGACGACCTTGATGACCGCGAGGTAGTTGTGCGGAGGTGTCATGTGGGGCTCCCGACCTCGACCCTCATCCTCAAGTACAGACTTAGTGTTATGTCAACTGGGTCGACGCGGACGAAGTTAGGTGGGCCGCGTCGGGCCCTACAAGCACCCTCCCCGGCCCGGCGTGTCGCCACGTCGACACCACACCGTCACCGGGCGACCCAGATGTCACAAGCTCACCACGGGCGGTGACGACCCGCCTGCCGCAGGTCTCATCCCGGGGTCGAGACCCGGGACCGCGGTGCTCCCGGGACGAATCGGAGCCGCGCAGCGTGTCGGGCGTGTCGCGGCACGGGCGTGTCGGCGGCGCGCCGTCCCGGTTGCCGTCCGCGAACGGCCGCACACGGAGTGCGAGCGGTCCGTGGGCTCAGCGCAGGACGACGGCGCGCGGCGAGCTGACGTCGATCGTCGTCGCCGGCTCCAGCTCGCCGGACGCGACCCGGGCCAGCAGCGCGACCAGCGCCGCGGCCTTGTCGCCGGCGCCGTCGGCGCCGCCCCACACGACGGTGGTGCCGTCGGCGAGGGTGAGCGTCACGTCCTCGCCGGTGGTGGCCCGCGCGCCGGTGACCTGCGCGCGGACGTCGGCCGGCAGCGACACCAGCGCGCCGAGCGCGGCCCGGGTGGCCGGGTCGTCCGGGCCGGGCGCGGCGACCTCGAGCGGGACGACGCCGTCCGGCGCCTCGCCGGTGACGGTGTCGAACAGCACACCGTCGCGGTCGACCAGCGAGCGGGTGCCGGCCTGCTCGACGACGGCGACCGGCCGCCGCTCGACCACGGTGACGACGACGCTGCGCGGCCAGCCGCGGGTGACCGTGACGTCGGCCACCTGCGGCAGCCGGGCCACCCGCGCGGCGGCGGCGTCGACGTCGACCCGCAGCAGCGGCGTGCCCTCCGCGACGCCGGCGGCGGTGCGCACCTGCTCGGCGGTGAGCGTGGTGGCGCCGTCGACGCGGACGGACCGCACGGCCAGCAGCGGGCTCGCCCACACCGCCCACCCCGCCGCGGCGACGAGCACGACGGCGACCGCGGCCAGCAGGATCCGGCGCCGGCGGCGGTCGGCCGCGCTGAGCCGCCGCCTCCGGCGGGCCGGCCGGGCGACCTCGGCCGGGACGCCGCGCTCCCGGTCGGCGGTCGTCAGGCCGGTGCGGCTCACCGCGCCGCGCCCTCCGCGCCGGAGGTCCCGCCGCCGAGGGCGGTGAGCACCTCGGGGCCGAGCATCGAGACGTTGCCCGCGCCCATGGTGATCACCACGTCGCCGGCGCGGGCGCGGCCGGCCAGCGCCGGGGCCGCCGCCGACCAGGACGGCTCGAAGGCCACCCGGTCCGGCGGCAGCGGCACGGCGTCGGCGACCAGCGCGCCGGTGACGCCGGGCACCGGGTCCTCCCGGGCGCCGTAGACGTCCATCACCACCACCTCGTCGGCCAGCCCCAGGGCCTCGCCGAAGGCGCCCGCGAACTCGCGGGTGCGGCTGTACAGGTGCGGCTGGAACGCGACGACGACCCGCCCCTCCCCCGCCACCGCGCGGGCGGCGTGCAGCTGGGCGGTCACCTCGGTCGGGTGGTGGGCGTAGTCGTCGTAGACCCGCACGCCCGCGGCGACGCCCTTGAGCTCGAACCGGCGGTGCACCCCGCCGAAGCGCTCGAGCCCGGTGACCAGCCCGTCGGCGGGCAGGCCGAGCTCGAGGCCGGCGAGCAGCGCGGCGGCGCTGTTGCGGGCCATGTGCCCGCCGGGCACCCGGATCCGGACCCGGCCGAGCACCGCGCCGTCGAGGACCGCGGTCCAGCTCGTGGCGTCCGGGCCGACGTCGAGGTCGACGATCCGCAGGTCGGCGTCCTCGGCGGTGCCGTAGGTGCGCACCCGGGCCGGCGTCGGGACCCCGCGCAGCCGGGCCGAGCCCGGGTCGTCGGCGCACAGGACGACGAACCCGGCGGGGTCCACGGTGCCGAGGAACCGGTCGAAGGCCGCCTCGACCGCGGCCAGGTCGCCGTAGTTGTCGAGGTGGTCGGCCTCGACGTTGGTGACGATCGCGCCGTGCGGGGCCAGCAGGAGGAACGAGCGGTCGCTCTCGTCGGCCTCGGCGACGAAGACGTCGCCCTCCCCCGCGTGCGCGTTGCTGCCCGACTCGTTGAGGGTGCCGCCGATCGCGAAGGAGGCGTCGACGCCGCAGGCCTGCACCGCGACGGTGAGCATCGAGGTGGTCGAGGTCTTGCCGTGGGTGCCGGCGACGGCGACGCTGCGCCGCCCGGCCATCACCGCGGCCAGCGCCACCGCGCGCGGCAGCACGAGCAGCCCCCGGGCCCTCGCTGTGGCCAGCTCCGGGTTGTCCTCCCGGATCGCCGAGGAGACGACGACGCTGTCGGCGTCGCCGAGGTTGGCCGCGGCGTGCCCGACCTCCACCCGCGCACCCAGCGCCCGCAGCGCCAGCAGGGTCGGGGTGTCGCGCCGGTCGCTGCCGGAGACCGGTACCCCGCGGGCCAGCAGAATGCGGGCGATGCCGCTCATGCCGGCGCCGCCGATGCCGATGAAGTGCACCGCGCCCAGCTCCTCCAGCGAGGGCACCGGCGCGGTCCACGCGGCGGTCGCGTCAGCGGTCACCGGCCGCCACCTCCAGGACGATGTCGGCCAGCCGCTCGTCGGCGTCGGGCACCCCGGCCGCGGCGGCGTGCGCGGCGTACCCGGACAGCGCCGCGGGATCGGTGAGCAGGGGCAGCAGGGTCGCCTCGATCCAGGCGGGCGCGAGGTCGGCGTCGTCGACCAGCAGCCCGCCGCCGGCCTCCACCACCGGCAGCGCGTTGCGCCGCTGCTCGCCGTTGCCGATGGGCAGCGGCACGAACGCCGCGGGCAGCCCGACCGCGGACAGCTCGGCCACGGTCACCGCGCCCGAGCGGCACAGCGCCAGGTCCGCGGCGGCGTAGGCGAGGTCCATCCGCTCCAGGTAGTCGACGACCACGTACGGCGCGGCACCGGCGGGTCGCGGCGGCACCTCGACGTCGGTGTTCTTGGGGCCGCGGGCGTGCAGCACCTGCACCCCGGCGGTGGTGAGCGCGTCGGCCGCGGCGACCGCCGCCCGGTTGAGCGACGCCGCGCCCTGGGAGCCGCCGAACACGAGCAGCGTGGGCCGGTCGGCGTCCAGGCCGAAGGCGGCGCGGGCCTCGGCGCGGCGGGCGGCGCGGTCCAGGCCGCTGATCGCCGTCCGCAGCGGCATGCCGACGTGCTCGCCGCGGTGCAGCGGCGTGCCGGGCACGGTCACCGCCACGCGGGCGGCGATCCGCGCGCCGATCCGGTTGGCCAGCCCCGGCAGCGCGTTCTGCTCGTGCACGACCACCGGCACGCCGGCCCGCCGCGCGGCCAGGTACGCCGGCAGCGCCACGTACCCACCGAACCCGACGACGACGTCGGCGGCGAGCTCGTCGAGCAGCGCGCGGGTGTCCCGGACCGAGCGGCGCACCCGGCCGGGCACGCGCAGCAGGTCCAGCGTGGGCTTGCGGGGCAGCGGGACCGGCGGGATCAGCCGCAGGTCGTAGCCGCGCGCGGGCACCAGCCGGGTCTCCATGCCGCGGGCGGTACCCAGGCAGGTGACCCGCAGGCCGGGGTCCCGCCGGCGCAGGGCGTCGGCCAGGGCCAGCATCGGCTCGATGTGGCCGCCGGTGCCGCCGCCGGCGAGGACGACCGACGGCGCGCTCACCGGGACCGCCCCGGTCGGTCGGCGGGGCGCGCCGGGCGGTCGGCCGGGCGCACGGGGCCGCGGTCGGCGGGCCGGGCGGGCACCCGGTCGCGGTCGGGACGGCGCGCCGCCGGGGGCGGCACCCGGCGCTCGGCCGGGCGCTCCTCGGCGGGCCGGCGCACCGGGTGCGCCTCCACCGGGCGGCGGGGCACCGGGCGGGGCGCGCGCTCGGGCCGGGACCGGGGCGGCCGGACCGGGTCGACGGCGTGGGCGGGGACGGGCAGCAGCCAGCGGGCCAGGCGGCCGCGGGGGGTGCGGCGCAGGTGCTCGATGGCCTCGGGCTCGGATCGGGCGAAGCGGATGAGGAGTCCCACGATGAAGAGGGTGAGCACCAGCGAGGTGCCACCGGCGGAGACCAGCGGCAGGGTGACCCCGGTGACCGGGAGCAGGCCCACCACGTAGCCCATGTTCAGGGCCGCCTGGCCGACCAGCCAGACGGTGATCGCCACGCTGGCCAGCGACACGAAGCGGTCGGTGGCGCGGCGGGCGATGCGGAAGCCGGCGTAGGCCAGCACCGCGTAGAGGGTGATCACGACCAGGCAGCCGAGGAAGCCGAGCTCCTCGCCGATGATCGCGAAGATGTAGTCCGACTCGGCCTCGGGCAGCAGGTTCCACTTCATGGCGCTGTTGCCCAGGCCCACGCCCCACAGGCCGCCGTTGGCCAGCGCGTAGAAGCCGCGGATGGCCTGGAAGCCGGTGTCGGTGGGGTCGTCGAAGGGGTGGAGGAACGCGGTGATCCGCTCCATCCGGTACGGCTCGGCCATGACCATGAGCACCACGCCGGTGACCACGGTCGCGCCGCCCACCGCCCACAGCCGCCAGGGCAGGCCGCCGGCGTAGAGCAGGCCCGAGACCACGAGCAGCAGGCTGATCACCGCGCCGAAGTCCGGCTCGAGCATCAGGAGCAGGGACAGCACGGCGAACACCGGCAGCAGCGGGAGCAGCAGCGTCTTGACCGTCAGGTGCCGCCCGTGGACGGCGAGCACGTGCGCCCCCCACAGGGAGACGACGAGCTTGGACAGCTCGGAGGGCTGGAAGTCGGTGAACCCGAGGCTGATCCAGGCCCGCGAGCCGTTGTACATGACGCCGATGCCCGGGATCAGCACCGCCACCAGCAGGACGACGACGACCAGCAGCGCGATCGGCGACCAGCGCCGCACCCACCCGGCCGGCAGCCGCACCGCGACGCCGAGGGCGACGAGGCCGAGCGCGGCGAACAGCAGCTGGTCCACGCCCGGGCGCCAGGCCGGCTGGTCGGCCAGCGCCGCCTCGATCGCCGAGGCGGAGAAGACCATGACCAGCCCGATGGCCAGCAGCAGCCCCGCCGCGCCGAGCACCAGGTGGCAGCTGGTCATCGGCCCGTCGAGCCAGGCCGGCCCGCGCAGCCGCGGCCGCGCCGCGGCCGCGGGCACCCGGCGGGCCGTGCGGCGGGGGCGGGTGGACTCGCTCCGGCCGTCCATCCCGCCATCGTCGCCGCTGCGCCCGCGCAGCGTGAGCACCGACGGCGCGTGTCGCGTCCGGTCGCCGCCGACCGGGCCCCGCGGTGAGGTGCCGGAGCGGCTCCCTCGCAGGGGCCCGCGCCGAGCGGACGAGGCGTGGGGGGCGAGGGGGTCCCTTCTCACAGCCCGGTGATGGAGAGCCAGTCGGCGTAGAACAGGCCCAGCCCGAAGGCCACGGCCATGCCGGTCACCAGCCAGAACCGCACGATGACGGTGTTCTCCGCCCACCCGGCGAGCTCGAAGTGGTGGTGCAGCGGCGCCATGCGGAACACCCGCCGCCGGGTGGCGCGGAAGAAGGCCACCTGGATGACCACCGACAGCGTCACCGCGACGAACAGGCCGCCGAGGACGATCAGCAGCAGCTCGGTGCGGGTGACCACGGCCAGGCCCGCGAGCAGGCCGCCGAGGGCCAGCGACCCGGTGTCGCCCATGAAGATCCGCGCCGGGCTGGTGTTCCACCACAGGAAGCCCAGGCACGCGCCGAGCCCCGCGGCCGCGACCAGCGTGACGTCGAGCGGGTCGCGCACCTGGTAGCAGCCGTCGACCAGCGCGCCGGAGCAGTCGTGGGTGAACTGCCAGAACGAGATGATCGTGTAGGCGCCGCAGACCATCGCCGAGCAGCCGGCCGCCAGCCCGTCCAGCCCGTCGGTCAGGTTCACCGCGTTGGAGAACCCGGCGATGAACAGGTAGGCGAGGATCACGAAGCCGACCGAGCCGAGGAACAGCGGGTCGATGTCGCGGACGAAGGAGACGAACTCCGACGCCGGGGTGACCCCGGCCTCGTCCGGGAAGTTGATCGCGAGCACCGCGAAGGCGATGCCGACCACCAGCTGCCCGACCAGCTTCGAGGTCTTGTTCAGCCCGAGGCTGCGCCGGAAGCGGATCTTGAGGTAGTCGTCGAGGAACCCGACGGTGCCCAGGCCCACCATGAGGAACAGCACCAGCAGGCCGCTGGCGGTCACCCCCCGGTTGGGCTGCCCGACGAGGAACAGGTGGGAGATCAGGTAGCCGCCGACGGTCGCCCCGACGATGACGGTGCCGCCCATGGTGGGCGTGCCCTTCTTCGACAGGTGGCTCTCGGGGCCGTCGTCGCGGATCTCCTGCCCGAACCCGCGCCGGCGGAAGGCCCGCACGGCCAGCGGGGTGCAGAGGATCGAGATGAACAGCCCGAAGGCCGCCGCGATCAGGACGGACTTCACGCGCCTGCCCCGGTGGTCAGCAGGCCGTCGGCCAGGACCTCCAGCCCGTGGGCCCGGCTGGCCTTCACCAGCACGACGTCACCGGGCACCAGCACCTCCGAGAGAAGGTCGAGAGCGGCCGCTCGGTCGGGCACGGACGCGACCTGCGTCCCGGCGCCCTCCCCGTGGCGGGCACCGGCGGCCGTGGCACCCGACACCATGCCTACCGCATCGGGTCCGACGGCGACGAGCAGGTCGACCCCGGCGGCGACCGCGTCACGGCCCAGCCGCTCGTGCTCGGCGTCGGCGTCGGGCCCGAGCTCGGCCATCCCGCCGAGGACGGCGACCCGCCGGGTCGCGGGCAGCCCGGCGAGCGCGGCCAGCGCGGCGCGCATGGACTCGGGGTTGGCGTTGTAGGCGTCGTTGACGACGGTCACGCCGTCGGCGCGGCGGGTGACCTCCATGCGCCAGCGGCTGCGCGGCTCCGCGGCCGACAGCGCCCGCGCCACGGCGGCGGGGGTCATGCCGGCGGCGAGCGCGGCGGCCGCGGCCGACAGCGCGTTGGCCACCTGGTGCTCCCCCACCACCCGCAGCGCCACGGGGTGCTCCTGGCCGCCGGCGACGAGGGCGAAGGAGGCGCGGGCGGCGTCGTCGAGGGCGACGCCGGTGGCGCGGACGTCGGCGCCGTCGGACCGGCCGGTGGTGACCACCCGGGCGCGGGTGCGCGGCGCCATGCCGGCCACCCGCGGGTCGTCGGCGTTGAGGACGGCGGTGCCGGTCTCCGGCAGCGCCTCCACCAGCTCGCCCTTGGCCTGCGCGATGGCGTCGGCCGAGCCGAACTCGCCCAGGTGGGCGGAGCCGACGTTGAGCACCACGCCGACGTCGGGCCGGGCCACCGCGCACAGCCGGGCGATGTGCCCGACGCCGCGCGCGCCCATCTCCAGCACCAGGTGGCGGGTGCCCTCGTCGGCGGACAGCACGGTCAGCGGCAGGCCGATGTCGTTGTTGAACGAGCCGGGCGGGCTGACGGTCGGGCCGGCGGCGGCGAGCACCTGGCCGAGCAGGTCCTTGGTGGAGGTCTTGCCCGAGGAGCCGGTGATGCCGATCGTCAGCAGCCCGCCCGCGGCCAGCCGGGCGTGCACCGCGGCGGCCAGCCGGCCCAGGGCGTCCACCGTGTCGTCCACGACGAGTGCCGGCAGCGGCCCACCGGGGCGGGTGGTCAGCGCGGCGACGGCACCGGCGGCGGCCGCGGCGTCGAGGAACTCGTGCCCGTCGACCCGCTCGCCGGCGACCGCGACGAACAGGTCGCCGGCGGCGACGGTGCGGGAGTCGAGGGTGACGCCGGTGACGGTCGCGGCCGGGTCGGCGGCGGGCGTGAGCGCGGCGCCGACGGCCTCCGCGACCTCGGCGAGGGTCAGGGCGATCACCGGCGCGCCGCCCCGGCGGCCGCCGCGGTGAGGACCTCGCGCAGCACCGCGCGGTCGTCGAACGGCGTCACGGTGCCGGCGACCTCCTGACCCGTCTCATGTCCCTTGCCGGCGACCAGGACGGTGTCCCCGGGCCGGGCCAGCTCCACCGCGCGGGCGATGGCCGCCCGGCGGTCGCCGATCTCCTCCACGCTGCCGCGCCGCTCCGCCGGCACGCCCGCGAGGACGGCGGCGCGTATGGCGGCCGGGTCCTCCGAGCGCGGGTTGTCGTCGGTGACGACGAGGTGGTCGCTGCCGAGCGCCGCGGCGGCGCCCATCGCGGGGCGCTTGCCGGGGTCGCGGTCACCGCCACAGCCGAGCACGGTCACCAGCCTGCCGGTCGTGGCGCCGCGCAGCGCGGCGAGCGCGGAGGCGACGGCGTCGGGGGTGTGCGCGTAGTCGACGACCGCGGTGAACGGCTGGCCGGCGTCGACCGGCTCCATGCGCCCGGGGACGACGGCGGTGGCGATCCCCTCGAGCGCCGCGGCCACCGGCACGCCGACGGCGTCGAGCAGCGCGACGGCGAGCACGGCGTTGGTGACGTTGAACCGGCCGGGCAGCCGGACGCGGGCGGGCCACGTGCCGCCGGGGCCGGTGAGGGTGAACGCCGAGCCGCCGTCGAGGGCCGGCGCGACGTCGGTGGCGGCCCAGTCGGCCGGGTTCCCCTCGGCGGACACGGTGACCGCGCGCCCGCCGAGCATCCCGGCCAGCCGGCGGCCGTGCCCGTCGTCGACGACGACGACCTCGCGGGCGGCGCGGCCGTCGAACAGCAGCGCCTTGGCCTGGAAGTAGTCCTCGAGGTCGCGGTGGAAGTCGAGGTGGTCCTGGCTGAGGTTGGTGAACCCGGCCGCGGCGAACGGGACGCCGCCGACCCGGCCCTGCACCAGCGCGTGGCTGGAGACCTCCATGACCACGGTGTCGACGCCGGACTCGGCCATGGTGGCGAGCAGCGCGTGCAGCACGGGCGCCTCGGGCGTCGTGCGGACGCTGGGGAAGGCGGTCTCGGCGCCGCGGGCGCGGGTGCGGGTCTGCACGGTGCCGATCAGCCCGGTGCCGCGCCCGGCCGCGGCCAGGCCCGCCTCGACCAGGTACGCCGTCGTCGTCTTGCCATTGGTGCCGGTGATGCCGACGACCGGCAGCCGGCGGGCCGGCTCGCCGTAGACGCGGGCGGCGACGTCGCCGAGCAGGGCGCGCGGCGCGTCGACGACGCACACGGGCAGGCCGGTGGCGACCGCCTGGTCGCGGCCGGTGGGGTCGGTGAGGACGGCGACCGCACCGCGGGCGGCGGCGTCGGCGGCGAAGCGGGCGCCGTGCGTGCGGGCGCCGGGCAGGGCCGCGTAGAGGTCACCCGGGCGCACCTCGGGGGTGGCCAGGGTCACCCCGTGCACCGGCGTGGCGGGGTCGCCCTGGACGGGGTCGCCGACGAGGTCGCGCAGCGCGCTGAGGGCGAGCGGGCGGGTCCCCGCTGGCCGGGGCACCGACCCGGTTCCGGTCGGGCTCACGTCTGGCCAATCTACCGTCGGCACCCGCCCGCCCCGCGCACCCGCACGGGCTCGGCGGTGTCGACGGGTGTCTTCCGGCGTGCCCTGTCGGCCCCCTCGCAGGGGCCCGCCGCGAGCGTGCGAACGGTGGGGGGCGAGGGGGTCCTTCGATCAGTCCCCCGCCGGACCGCCGGTCGCGGCCTCGGCGAGGTCCTCGCCGGTGAGCGCGAAGTCCGGCCGCGGCGTCCCCGACGGCACCACGCCGCGCTCGGTGAGCACGTAGCGCATGACGTCGGCGAACACCGGTGCGGCGACCTGGCCGCCCTCGGCGGAGCTGCTGGGCCGCTCGAGGTCGACGGCGACGACGTACTGCGGGTCGTCGGCGGGGGCGAACCCGACGAACGTCGTCACGTAGCCGCCGCCGGCGTAGCAGCCGCACTCCGGGTTGGCCCGCTGCGCCGTCCCGGTCTTGCCGGCCACCCGGTAGCCCTCGACCTCGCCCAGCGGCGCGGTGCCGCCCGGGCCGACGACGGCCTCGAGCATGTGGGCGAGGTCGTCGGCGGTGGTCTCGCTGACCACGCGGGTGGGCTCGGGCGCGTCCGGCGTCGACCTCGTCCCGTCGGGCGCGGTGACCGAGTCGACGATGCGCGGCGGGACCCGGACGCCGCCGTTGGCGATGGCCTGGAAGACCGAGGCCATCTGCAGCGTCGTCACCGACACGCCCTGGCCGATGGCGATGTTCGCCGCGCGGCTCTCCTCCCACTCGTCGGAGTCCGCGAGCAGGCCGCCGCTCTCGCCGGGCAGCTCGACGCCGGTCTCCTCCCCCACCCCGAAGGCGCGCAGGTAGCGCTCGAGCGTGGCGTCGCCGACCTCGCGGGCCAGCATGATCGTCCCGACGTTGCTGGACTTGGCGAGGATGCCGGTGACCGTCCAGTCGACCGGGGCGTGGTCGTGGGCGTCGGTGACGACGGCGTCGCCGGCCTGGATGTGGCCGTTGACGTTCAGCACCCGGTCCGGGGTGGCCTTCCCCTCCTCGATGGCGGCGGCCATGGTCACCGCCTTCATCACCGAGCCGGGCTCGAAGATGCTGGTCACGGCGGGGTTGCCGAGCAGCTCCGGGTCGGTGCTGCCGGCCCGGGCGGGGTCGTAGCCGGGGCAGGAGCCCATCGCGACCACCTGGCCGGTGTGCACGTCGAGCACCACGGCCGAGGCGCGGGTGGTCGCGCCGTCGGAGCAGGCCTCCGCCAGCCGCTGCTCGGTCGTGAACTGGACGTCCTGGTCGACGGTCAGCTCGACGGTGCTGCCGTCGGTGGCCGGCGTCGACTCGTCGATGCCCGAGGGGATCGGGTGGCCGCCGCTGCCGACCTCGACCCGCCGCATGCCGTCGGTGCCGCCGAGCTCGTCCTGGAACTGCAGCTCGATCCCGGCCAGCCCGTCGCCGTCGCGGCCGACGAAGCCGACGACCTGGCCGCCCACGGCCCCGGTCGGGTACAGCCGCACCGGGTCGTCCTCGAAGACGATCCCGGCCAGGCCCAGGGCGTCGATGGCGTCGACGGTCTCCGGCGAGACCTGGCGGGCGAGGACGACGTAACGGCCGTCGCGGCCGAGCAGCTCGGTGAGCTCGGGCACCGGCACGTCGAGCAGGGCGGTCAGCGCGAGCGCCGTGCGCTCGGGGTCCTCCACGACGGTGGGGTCGGCGACGACCCGGGAGGCGTCGACGGTGTAGGCGAACGGGTGGCCGTTGCGGTCGACGATCGCCCCGCGCAGCGCGGAGATCGGGTACTCGGCGAGCCGGTCCTGCTCGGCGGCGTTGGCGTAGTCGGCGCCGTCGACGCCCTGCAGCAGCACGAGCTTGCCGGTGACGACCAGCAGCGGGACGACGACGAGCACCAGCCCCCACCGGAGCCGCTTGGCGCCCATCCGCAGCGGCCGGCCCACCCGCCGGCTGCCCGGGGCGCGCCGCGGCACGAAGGCACCCGAGCGGGGCAGCGGCTCGCGCGGGCCGCGGGGACCGCCGGCGCGCGGCACGGGCCGGGGCAGCGCGCCCCGGCCGCCGCGGGCGGCGGCGCGCGGGGCGGAGCGGCGGGCGGGCTCGGGACCGGGGGCGGGCGGGAGCACGCTCAGCCCTCGTCCCCGGCCGCGGCGGGGTCCGGGGCCGGCTCCGGGGTGCCGCGCAGGGTGGCGCTGCCGTCGGCGCCGATCACCAGGTGCCCGGCCGCGCCGGCCGGGACCAGGCCCGCGGCGACGGCGGCCGCGGCCAGCTGCACCGGCGTGCTGCCGGAGACGACCTGCTGCTCCAGCTCCTGCACCTCCTCGGCCTTCTCGGCGTTGGCGTTGCGCAGCTCGGTGGCCCGCAGGGAGTTGACCGCGATGGAGGTGTTGAGCACCAGCGCGCCGATCGTGGCGAGCACCAGCAGCGCGACGACCAGCAGCACGAACGGCGCCCGGCGCCGCGCCGCCGCGGAGCGGGTGCGGGCCGCGCCGCCGGGCAGCAGCCGCAGCTCGGGCGCCGCGGTGCGGGACGCCGTCCGCGAGGTCCCCACCCGGGGCGCCGGGCCGGTGGCGCGGGTGCGGGCCGGCCGGGAGGGCAGGGCGCGCAGCGGGCGGGAGGGCAGGGTGCGGGCGACCCGCTGCCCCGGTGCCGAGGGTTCGGCGCGCGACGCGCGCGCGGCGGCGCTCATGCCGGCCGCCGGGTGCGCTCGGCCGCGCGGACGCGGGCCGACGCCGCGCGGGGGTTGGCGGCGACCTCGGCGTCGGTGGGACCCTCGCCGCCGCGGGTGAGCAGCCGCAGCACCGGGCCGTACTCGGGCAGCCGGACCGGCAGCTCCGGCGGTGTGCGGTCGGTGGCACCGGCGGCGAGGGTCTGCTTCACGATGCGGTCCTCGAGCGAGTGGAAGGTGATGACGGCGATCCGCCCGCCCACGGCGAGGGCGTCCAGCGCCGCGGGGAGGGCCCGCTGCAGCGCACCGAGCTCGTCGTTGACCTCGATCCGCAGCGCCTGGAAGGTCCGCTTCGCCGGGTTGCCGCCGGTGCGGCGGGTGGCGGCGGGGATGGCGTCGCGCACCAGGTGGGCCAGCCGCTCGGTGCGCGTGAACGGCTCGCGCGCCCGCTCGCGCACGATCGCGGCGGCGATGCGGGAGGCGAAGCGCTCCTCCCCGTACACCCGCAGCACGCGGGTGAGCTCGGCCGCGGAGTAGGTGTTGACGACGTCGGCCGCGGTGCGCGGCGCGCCGGGGTCCATCCGCATGTCCAGCGGCCCGTCGGCGGCGTAGCTGAACCCGCGGTCGGCGCGGTCGAGCTGCAGCGAGGAGACGCCGAGGTCGAACAGCACCGCCTGCACCTCGGCCAGGCCCAGGCGCTCGAGCACGTCGGGCAGCTCGTCGAACACGGCGGGCACGAGGGTGACCCGGTCGGTGTGGCCGGCGGCCGCGATGCGGGCGGCGGCCTCGGCGCGGGCGTGGGGGTCGCGGTCCAGCCCGACCAGGCGCAGCCCGGGGTGGGCGTCGAGCAGGGCCAGCGAGTGCCCGGCCAGGCCCAGGGTGGCGTCGACCAGCACGGCGCCGTCGGCGGCGCAGGCCGGGCCGAGCAGCCCGGTGACGCGGTCGAGGAGGACCGGGACGTGCACGGCCGGTGCGCTCACGTCGTCCTCCTCGCGGTCGGGCCCGGCGGGGCGCGCCGGACGGGTGTCTCATGGTGGCGCGGACGGCGCGCCCGCTGGGGGAGCTCGCCGGGCGTGCCGCGCGGGGACCGGGCCTCCCGGGCCCGGGGAAGAGGAGACCCCCGCCCCCGCGGTGTCGCCTGGCGCCGGGGAAGAGCGTCAGGAGGCGTCCGCGGGGAGCGGGGGTCGCCGGTTGCCGGTGGCCGGTCCGACCGGCGGCGGGGAGCGCCGCCTGCGCACGGGGTCCGAGCCGCGGGGAAGACGGTTCGGGCCGCACCCGGTCGAGCCGCGGGGAAGTCGGCTCGCGGACGGGCGTGCGGGGGGTCGGGGCGACCGGCGGGACGGGGGTCAGGACAGCGTGGGCATCCCCTCGCTCTCCATGGCGGCGAAGGCCGCCTCCTGCTCCTCCACGTAGGCGTCCCACGTGGCCTGGTCCCAGATCTCGAAACGGGTGTCGACGCCGACGACGACCACGTCGCGGTCGAGGCCGGCGTACTGGCGCAGGTTCGCCGGGATGGTGATGCGGCCGGCCTTGTCCGGCTCGACCTCGACCATCGACCCGAAGCTCATGCGGGCGCGCATCCGGGCCTCGGCGGTGTCGGCGGGGGCCATGCTGGCGGCGGCGCGGCTCTGCTCGGCGACCCGGGCCATGGTCAGGCCGTAGACGCAGCGCTCCTGGCCCTTCTTGATCACCATGCCGTCGGCCACCTGGTCGCGGAACCGGACGGGGAGCGCGAGCCGGCCCTTCTCGTCGAGACGCAGGGCGAAGCTGCCGACGAACACCGGATCACCTCCCCCATGTGGTCCTCCTCGTGTCCTCCGCGGACCCGGGACGGGCCCTGGCTCCCCACCGCGCCACACACTAACCCACTACGCCCCACCAGACACCACTCGACACCATGTCGTGACCCACCCGCTCCACCCGTTCGCGTGCAGGTCAGGGGCGCGGGGGCGGCGGGGGGCGGCCGGGTGGGGCGCGGTGGGGGGACGGCCCACCGGGAGGGGTCGTGAGGGCCGCCGTGGTGGGGGCCGGGAAGGAGCCCGGTGGGGCGGTGCGCGAACACGTTGCGGACCACCGCGGGCACGTACCGTGGGCCGGGTGACCGACACCATGCGTGCGGCGGACGGGACGGCGGGGCTGCCGGTCGACGTCGCCGCGGAGGGCGCGCGGATCGCGGCCAACGTGTCCCGCGTCGTCCAGGGCAAGCCCGACGTCGTCCGCCTGGCCCTCGTGGTGCTGCTCGCCGAGGGCCACCTGCTGGTGGAGGACGTGCCCGGGACCGGCAAGACGACGCTCGCCAAGGCGCTGGCCGGCTCGATCGACGCCAGCGTGCGGCGCATCCAGTTCACCCCCGACCTGCTGCCGAGCGACGTCACCGGCGTGGCCGTGTACGACCAGGAGACCCGGGCCTTCGAGTTCAAGCCCGGCGCGGTCTTCGCCAACGTCGTCGTCGCCGACGAGATCAACCGTGCCTCGCCCAAGACGCAGTCGGCGCTGCTGGAGTGCATGGAGGAGCGGCAGGTCACCGTCGACGGCGTCAGCTACGAGCTGGCCCGGCCGTTCCTGGTGATGGCCACCCAGAACCCGGTGGAGATGGAGGGCACCTACCCCCTCCCCGAGGCCCAGCGCGACCGGTTCACCGCGCGGGTGTCGATGGGCTACCCCGACCGCGAGGCCGAGGTCGCCATGCTCGACGACCGCGGCACCGCCGACCCGCTGGCCTCCCTGACGCCGGTGGCCGACGCCGGCACGGTGCGCGCGCTGGTGACGGCGGTGCAGTCGCTGCACGTCTCCGACGCGATCCGCCGCTACGTCGTCGCGCTGGTCGAGGCCACCCGCCGCTCCCCCGAGCTGCGGCTCGGCGCCTCCCCGCGGGCCGGGCTGCAGCTGCTGCGGACCGCCCGCGCGTCGGCGGCGCTGTCCGGCCGCGACCACGTGCTCCCCGACGACGTGCAGGCGATGGCCGTCCCGGTGCTCGCCCACCGGCTGCTGCTCACCGCCGACGCCGCGGCCGCGCGCCGCACCGCCGAGCAGGTGGTCACCGCCCTGCTGTCCACCGTGCCCGTGCTCCGCGGGCGCTGACCGCCGTGGGTGGGCCGTTGCGCTCGGCGCTGACCTCGCTCACCCTCCGCGGCCGCTGCCTGGTCGCCGCGGGGGCCACCCTGCTCGGCCTGGGCGCGCTGCTCGGGGAGCGGCCGCTGGTGCAGATCGCCGTCTTCGTGCTCGCGCTGCCGCTGCTGTCGGCGGTCGCCGTCGCCCGGCAGCGGTTCCGCGTCGGCGTCCGGCGCACCGTGTCGCCGTCGCGGGTGCCGCGCGGCCAGGACGCCGAGGTGCTGCTCGAGGTGACCAACGCCGACCGGCGCACCGGGCGGCTGTGGCTGCTGTCCGAGCACCTGCCGCCGGAGCTCGGCCGCTCCCCCTCCTTCGTCGTCGAGCGGCTGCCCGCCGCCGCGACCGCCGGCATGCGCTACCGGGTGTCCGGCGCCCGCCGCGGCCGGTTCCGGCTCGGCCCGCTGCGGCTGCGCCTGGTCGACCCGTTCGGGCTGGTGCAGCGCACCACCAGCGGCTCCGACGGCGCGCCGCTGGTGGTCGTGCCGCGGGTCCGGCCGCTGGGGCCCGGCGGCCCGGGCGGCGGGCACGGCGGCGGCGGCGAGGGCGCCCGCCGCTCGATCGCGGTGCACGGCGAGGACGACGTGAGCACCCGCGCGTACCG
Organism: Geodermatophilus sp. SYSU D00879; assembly: GCF_054050375.1. NCBI lineage: Bacteria > Bacillati > Actinomycetota > Actinomycetes > Geodermatophilales > Geodermatophilaceae > Geodermatophilus > Geodermatophilus sp. SYSU D00879. The sequence continues at coordinate 99,757 of NZ_JBJGZF010000003.1, read as the reverse complement.
GCACGGCGACGACCTGCGGAAGGTGCACTGGCGGGCCACCGCCCGCACCGGCGAGCTCATGGTGCGGCTGGAGGAGCGGCCCTGGCGCGCCCAGGCGGCGCTGCTGCTCGACATCCGCACCCGCGCCCACCTGCTCACCCGTGCCGCGGGCCCGGGGCCGGCCGCCGGCGGCACCGTCCCCGGCCCGCCCGGCGACCCGGCGCCGCCGCAGGACAGCCTCGAGTGGCTGGTGGAGGCCGCGGCGAGCATCGGCACCACGCTCGCGCGCCGGGGGGCGGCGCTGCGCGTGGTCACCACCGCGGGCGAGCTCACCCCCACCGCGCCGGACGGCGGCCGCGCCGCCCCCACCGCTCGGGCGGCCCTGGGGCCGGGCGAGCTGCTGGACCGGCTGGCCGCGCTCGGTCCCTGTCGCGGCACCGGCCTCGGACCGGCGGCGGAGCTGGTGCACCGGGTGGCCGGCGAGGGCCCGGTCGTCGCGCTGCTCGGCGCGGTCGGCCCCGACGACCTCACCGAGCTCGTCGCCGTCCGCTCGGGTCCCTCCGCCGACGTCGCCGTGCTGCTCGACGTCGCCAGCTGGGGCGACCCCGGCACGCGCAGCCGGCGCGGGCTCTCGGCCACCGCGCGCTCGGCGCTGACCACCCAGCTGGAGCAGTCCGCGGCGCTGCTGCGCGGCGCCGGCTGGCAGGTCGTCGTCGCGGACTCCTCGCGCACCGTCGAGGCCGTGTGGGCCGACCTCGCCCCGGCTGCCGCCGGGGCCCGGGCCGGCGGCGTCCTGGGGGTGCCGGCGTGACCACCCTGGCCCCGCCGCCGCCCCCGGTCCGGTCCGGCGGGCCGGTCCCGCCGCCGGTCCCCGCACCCCCGCCGGCGCCCGTGCCGCCGGGCACGCTGCGCCGCGAGGGCGGCACGACGCTGGCCGCCGCGGTCGCCACCGCGCTCGGCAGCTGCGCCCTGGCGCCGGTCTTCACCCGCCCGGCCTGGGTGCCGCCGGCGCTGGCGGCCGTCGCGGTGGTCGCCCTCGCCGGGCTGGCGCTGCGCGCGGCCGGCCCGGCGGTGTGGGCCTGGGCGTCCGGCGGCCGGGCGCTGCCCGCCCGCGCCGGCGCCGCCGGCGTGCCGCTGGTGCCGCTGGGCCAGCTCGCCGCCCTGCTGTGCCTGATGACGGTGCTGTTCGCCCCCGGCGACGCGATCGGCGGCTGGCTGCCCACCCCGGACTCCCTCGGCGACCTCGCCGCGGTGCTCACCGACGGCTCGGCCGAGATCCGCGAGCAGTCCACGCCGGCCCTGCCGCTGACCGGCCTGCTCGCGCTCACCGTGCTGCTGGTCGGGATCGTCGCCGTGGTCGTCGACCTGATCGCCGTCGGGGGCCGGCAGCCGGCCCTGGCCGGGCTGGGGCTGCTGGTCCTGTTCTGCGTGCCGGTCAGCACGGTCCGCGGCAGCATCGGGCTGACGGCGGTCGCGGCCCCGGCCGCGGGGCTGGCGCTGCTGCTGTGGGCCGACCAGGCGCGGCGGCTGGCCGCGCGGGCCGGGCGGCGGGGCGGCGCCGGCGGGCTCGCCGCGACCGGCACCGCCGTGCTGGCCCTGGCCGCCGCGCTGGTGGGCGGCAGCGTGGTGCCGACCCTGCCCGAGGGCCGGCTGGCCGCCGGCTTCGGCCCCGGGGGCGGCGGCGGGTCGACCGGCACCGCGCTCGACGCGGCCGCGGCGCTGCAGGGCCAGCTCACGCTGCCCGAGCCGATCGACCTGCTGCGGTTCGACGCCTCGGTGCTCGACCCCGGCTACCTGCGCGTGGTGACCCTCGACGCCTACAGCGCCGAGGACGGCTGGACGGTGGGCAACCTCGACGGCGAGACGTCGGTGGCGCAGCCCGACGACCTGGCCCCGCTGCCCGGGCGCCGCGACGGGCGGCGGGTCGAGGCCACGATCACCGCCGTCGGCCACGACGACCGGTTCCTGCCGGTGCTCACCTCCCCGCTGACGGTGGAGATCGCCGACCCGGGCGCCTGGCGGTTCGACCCCACCACCGGCACCGTCTTCGGCCGCGACGTCACCACCGCGGCCCGGAGCTACCGGGTCACCGCGGTCGAGGCCCGCCCCACCGAGGAGGAGCTGCGCGCCTCCGGCGAGGTGCCGCCCGGGTCGCCGGTGCGCGAGCGCGACACCGCGCTGCCGCCGCTGGACCCCGTCGTCACCGACCTGGTCGCGAGCCTGACCGCGGGCGCGGCCACCCCCTACGACGCGGTGCGCGCCATCCAGGGCCACTTCTCCCGCGCCAACGGCTTCGTCTACAGCCTGGCGACCCAGCCGGGCACCAGCGGCGACGACCTCGTCGACTTCCTGCAGCTCAAGCAGGGTTACTGCGAGCAGTACGCCGGGGCGATGGCCGCGATGGTCCGCGCCGCCGGCATCCCCGCCCGGGTCGCGCTGGGCTACACGCCCGGCCGGGTGCAGCCCGGCGGCGGGCGGCTGGTCACCAGCGACGACGCGCACGCCTGGGTCGAGGTGTACTTCGACGACCTCGGCTGGGTGCCGTTCGACCCCACCCCGATCGACAGCGAGCGCGCCGTCGACCTGCCGTGGGCGCCGCGGCCGGCCGACCAGGAGGTGCTCGAGCGCCCGCAGGACGTCCCGACCGCGCCGACCGCGCCCGCCGTGCCGACCACCCCCGTGCGGGACCGGGCCGCCGGCGGCGCCCCGCAGGGCCCGGGGTCGGCGCAGGAGTCGGCGTCGGCGCGCCCGGTGCTGGTCGCCACCGGCGTGCTGCTCGGGCTGGCCGCACTGCTGGCCGCACCGGCCGGCGCGCGGGCGCTGCAGCGGCGCCGCCGGGTGGCCGGCGGCAGCCCGGCAGCGCTGTGGGACGAGCTCGCCGCGACCGCGCGGGACCTCGGCCTGCCCTGGGACCCCGCACAGACCCCGCGGCAGCAGGCGGCGGCACTGACCCGCACCCTCGACGGCGTCGCGGTCGCCGGGGGCGCGCACCGCGCCGGCGTCCCCGACGCGGCCGACGCGATCGGGCGGCTGGCCCGCGCGGAGGAGGCGGCCAGCTACGGCCGCCCCGGCGCGCCCGCCGACCCGTCCCTGGGCGCCGCGCTCACCCGGGCGCGGCGGGGGCTGGCCGCGGCGGCGTCGCCGCGGGCCCGGCTGCGGGCGCTGCTGTGGCCGGCGTCACTGGGCAACGCGCTCGCGGCCGCGGTGACCGCCCGGCTCCCCCACCGGACCTCCGCCGCCTGAGCGGGGCCCCGCCGGGCCGGCGGGCCTACGTCCGGGTCGCCCAGACCGAGGCGCCGTGCCAGTCGATGGCCACGACCGGCTCGTCGCCCACGACCCAGGCGTCGTGCCCGGGCGGCAGCGACGTGACCTCACCGGGACCGGACTCGATCTCGGTGCCGTCGGCCATCACGACGTGGATGCGGCCGGAGACCTGGTACTGCTGGTGCGGGGCCTGGCACAGGTCGGTGCCGGCCACCGGCCGGACGTGCTCGGACCACCGCCAGCCGGGCTGGACGGTGATCCGGCCGACCTCGGCGCCGCCGGCCAGGTGCAGCAGCTCCAGCCGCCAGTTCTCGCCCTGCCGGACCTCGTCGGGGCGGTCGAAGGACAGGTGCTCCAGGGGCTGCGTCTGCGTCATCGGGACTCCCCCTCCCGATCGGCTCGTCGGGCGGCCCCCATCGTCCTCGTCCCCCCGCCGGCGGGTCGACCCCCTCGGCCACCGGGAACGGCGAAGCCCCGGAGAACGGCGACACCCCCGGGGAACGGCGACACCCCCCGGGGAACGGCGACACCCCCCGGGGAACGGCGACGGCCGCCGTCCCGGGTGGGACGGCGGCCGTCGGCGGGGTCTCGCGGGCTACTGGTCGTAGCGGCGGCGGAAGCGCTCCTCGAGCCGGTTCTTCAGCGGCTGCTTGCGGGGCCGCCCGCCCCGGCCGCGGCCGCCCTGCGCGCCGCGGGCACCGGCCGGGCCGGTCTCGACGGCGCCGGTGGCCGAGCGGTAGTTGAGGACGCCGAGCGCGGCACCGCCGAACATCACGAGGAACCCGAGGACGCCCAGCGGCACGGACGGGACGACGGCGCCACCGACGAGGACGGCCAGACCCACCACGACCAGCAGCGCACCGAGCTGGAGCTTTCGCCGGGCCCTCAGCCGGCGGTCGCCGGTGCGGACGGAGGAGGCGAACTTGGGATCGTCGTCGACGAGGGCGCGCTCGATCTGCTCCAGCAGTCGCTGCTCGTGCTCGGAGAGCGGCACCGAGACCTCCAGGTGGGCGGAGCCAGACACCACCGGGCCCGTACCCGGTGGTGACACCGAGGATACGAGCCGTCGGCGGGGTGCGAAAGGCGAGTGCGCGGCGACCCGCCGCACGGCCGTGGTGACCACCCTCACGGGGGGTCCCGGGCGGTCCCGGGGCCCGTCTCAGCGCACCCGGCGGTCGCGGTCGCGGTGCAGCAGCGTGGCCGGCCGCACCGCGCCGGCGCCGAACCGGCGGGCCGCCCGGTCGGCGGCGAGCTCGGCGTCGCGCCGGCCGTGCTCGCGGGCGCCGAGCTCGAGCTGCCGGGGCGCCTGACCGGCCGGGACCAGCCGCTCGGCCCGCACGCCGACCAGCCGGATCCGCGCCCGGTCCAGCCCGAGCGCGTCGAACAGGGCCCGCGCGGTCTCGTACACGTCCTGCCCGACGTCGGTGGGGACGCCGAGGGTGCGGCTGCGGGTGATGGTGGTGAAGTCGGCGAAGCGGACCTTGATGCTCACCGTGCGGGTCAGCCAGCCGCCCGCGCGCAGCCGGGCCGCCGTCCGCTCGGCCAGCCGCAGCAGCTCCCGGTGGATCACGGCGGGGTCGTCGACGTCGGTGGGGAAGGTCTCCTCGTGCCCGGTCGAGCGCTCCGGCTCGTCGGGCACCACCCGGCGGGGGTCGCGGCCCCAGGCCAGCTCGTGCAGGTGGGCGCCGGCGGCGGGGCCGAGCGCCCGCTGCAGGGTGCGCGCCGAGACGTGCGCGAGGTCGCCGACGGTGCGCAGCCCCAGCCGCAGCAGCACCTGCTCGGTCTTCGCACCCACGCCCCACAGCGCGCCGACCGGCAGCGGGTGCAGGAAGTCGATGACCTCGGCCGGGCGGACGACGAGCAGCCCGTCGGGCTTGGCGCGGGTGGAGGCGAGCTTGGCCACGAACTTGGTGCCGGCCACGCCGACGGAGCAGGTGATGCCCTGCTCGTCGAAGACGCGGGCGCGCAGGTACTCCCCGATCTCGGCGGCGCCGCCCAGCCGGCGCCCGGCCCCGCCCACGTCGAGGAATGCCTCGTCCAGGCTCAGCGGCTCCACCAGCGGGGTCACCGACCGGAACAGCGCCATGACCGCCCGGGACACCTCGGCGTAGAGGGCCATGTCCCCCGGCAGCACGGTCGCCGTCGGGCACAGCCGCAGCGCCCGCGCGGTCGGCATGGCGGCGTGCACGCCGTACGCGCGGGCCTCGTAGGTGGCCGAGGTGACCACCCCGCGGTTGCCCGCGCCGCCGACGATCACCGGCGTGCCGGCGAGCTCGGGGCGCCGGCGCACCTCGACGCTGGCGAAGAACGCGTCCATGTCGACGTGCAGCACCGTGCACCCCTCGGCACGCCCGCCCGACGACCGCACGCGACCTCCCCGCTCGAACACCTGTTCGGAGACTAGCGGCCCTCCCCAGGGGACGGCGCGCCGTCCCCGGCGTGTCCCGGCGCACGGGGAACTCGCTGGTCGGCGCATGTGTGACCGGCGCACGGGCGAGGTAGGTGGGACACGACCGACCGTCGTCCGGCGGACGGTCCCGACCCGGATCCCGGAGGAGCCCGATGGCGCTCGACGACGACGACATGACCAGCACGGAGGGTCCGGCCGACAGCGGTGCCGGCGAGGGCACGCCCGGCCAGCACGACGGCGGCGCGGACGGCGGCGCCGACAGCGGCGCGGGCCACGGCCCGGCCGACGGCGGCGCGGCCGGCGGCGGTGCCGACGGTGGCGCGGACGGTGGCGCCGACGGTGGCGCCGACGGCGGTGCTGACGGCGGCGCGGACGGCGGCGCCGGTCACGGCCCGGCCGACGGCGGCGCGGCCGGCGGTGGCTCGGACGGCGGTGCCGACGGCGGCGCCGACGGTGGCGCGGACGGTTCGGCCTGAGCCAGGACCCGGCCGTCGCAGGGCCGGGCGGGGCTGACACCCGCCCGGCCCTGCGCCGGTGCACGCACCTCGACCCCGCGGTCTTCGCCGAGCGGTACTGGTCCCGCCGCCCGCTGCTCGCCCGCGCCGAGGACACCGGGGAGTCGTTCACCGACCTGCTGACGCTGACCGACGTCGACGAGCTGCTGTCGCGGCGCGGCCTGCGCACGCCGTTCCTGCGCATCGCCAAGGACGGCGCCGTCGTCGACCCGAAGCGCTTCACCACCTCCGGTGGCGCCGGCGCCGAGGTGGCCGACCAGGTCTCCTCCGACGCCGTGCTGCGGCTGTTCGCCGACGGCAGCACCGTCGTCCTGCAGGGCCTGCACCGGCTCTGGCCGCCGCTGGTCGAGTTCGCCGACCAGCTCGCCGCCGACCTGGGGCACCCGACGCAGGTCAACGCCTACGTCACGCCGCCGTCCTCGCGCGGGTTCAGCCCGCACTACGACGTCCACGACGTCTTCGTGCTGCAGGTCGCCGGCGAGAAGCACTGGACCATCCACGAGCCGGTGCTCGAGGAGCCGCTGCGCACCCAGCCGTGGAACGACCGGGCCGCCGCGGTGGCCGCCGCCGCGGAGCACGAGCCGGTGGTCGACGCCGTGCTGCGCCCGGGCGACGCCCTCTACCTGCCGCGCGGTTACCTGCACTCGGCGGTGGCGCTCGGGCAGACCAGCGCGCACCTGACCATCGGCGTGCACTCGGTGACCCGCTGGGCCGCGGCCGAGTCCGCGCTGGACCTGGTGCGGGTGCTGGCCGCCGAGGACCGGGAGCTGCGCCGCGCCCTGCCGCTGGGCCTGGACCTGTCCGACCCGGCGTCGGTCCGCGACGACGTCGCCACGGTCGTGACCGCGCTGCAGGAGTGGCTGGGCCGGGTGGACCCGGGCGAGGTCGCCGAGCGGCTGCGCTCGCGGACCTGGTCGCAGGTGCGCCCCGAGCCGGTGGCGCCGTTGGCGCAGGCCACCGCGGCCGCGGCGCTCACCCCGGACACCGTGCTGCGGCTGCGCCGCCGGCTGCGCTGCGCGCTGCGGGACGCCCCGGCCACCGCCGAGGGCGAGCGGGTGGCGCTGCTGGCCGGCCGCCGCCGGCTGGAGTTCCCCGCCTCGACCCGCGCCGCGCTGGAGGGGCTGCTGGCCGCCGGCGAGCTCAAGGTCGCCGACCTGGCCGGCCTCGACGCCGACGACCGGCTCGTCCTCGCCCGCCGGCTGGTCACCGAGTCGATCGCGCTGGTCGCCGACGCGGCGGTGCAGGGCGCGCACGGGGTCGACGGCGTCCCGGCCACCGCCCCCGAGCCGGGCCCGCACGGACCGGGCGCCCCGGCGCCCGGCGCCGGCGGGGACGATGGGGAGCGTGCCGACGCCCTCGGGACCGGGTCGTGACCCCGTCGCCTCCTCCCGGGTGACCGCCCCCGCCCGTGCCGGCCGGCTCGACGCCACCCGCTGCTCGGTCACGGCCCTGGTCCGGGGGGACTCCCCCGTGGCCACGTCCGGGCCGGCGCAGCGCTGGCTGCTCGTCGAGCAGCCGGGCCCCTGGGGCCGCGACGCGCTGACCGGCTCCCGCATCGACCCGGCGGTGACCGCCCGGCTGGCCGCGCGCGCCCGCGCCGAGGGCGTGCGGGTGCTGCTGGTCCGCCGGCCCGGCGGCCGGGCCGCGGACTCCGGGCGCCGCTGGGCCTACGCCGACGGCCGCCCGGGCCGCGAGGGCCTGTGGTGGTCGACCCGCGCCGACGACGCCGACCTGGTCGAGGCGCCCTGGGACGGCTCGGTCGGCGAGCGCGCCGACCGGCCGGCGTACCTGGTGTGCACGCACGGGCAGCACGACGCCTGCTGTGCGCTGCGCGGCCGGCCGCTGGCCGCGGCGATGCCCGCGCCCGCCGACGTCTGGGAGTGCAGCCACCTCGGCGGCTGCCGGTTCGCCTCCAACGTGCTGGTGCTGCCGCACGGCTTCGCCTACGGGCAGGTGCCCGGCGACGGCGCCGACCTGGTCGCCGCGCACGCGCGCGGCGAGGTGGCCCTGCCGTGGCTGCGCGGGCGGGCCGGGCTGCCGCTGCCGGCGCAGGCCGCCCAGCAGGCCGCGCGGGAGCGGCTCGGGCTGCTCGGCGTCGACGACCTGCCGGTGCGCGGCTCCCGGCGGCTGGCCGCCACCGCGGCGGAGGACGCCGACGGCGTCGAGCGGTTCGAGGTGGTGCTCGGCGGCGCGGACGGCGACGTCGTGGTGCGGGTGGAGAGCCGGCCCGCGGCCGAGGCGGCGCAGCTGACCTGCCGGGCGGTGCACGCGGCACACCCGCGCACGTGGACGGCGCTGTCGGTGTCCCCGGTCCGCTGAGCCGCTAGGCGAGCGCGCGACCCCGGGCGAGCAGCAGCGGGATCGCGACCTCGGCGTCGGTGAGCGACCCGTGGTAGGCGGCCAGCCGGCTCGGCCCCGGCTCGGTGGCCGAGGCGGTGACCGCCCAGGGGCCGCGGGCGAGCGCGACGACGTCGCCGATGCGGGCGGCCATCCCCTCGCCGACGGCACCGAACACCCCGCTGGCGACCGCCTCCTCCCGCCCGGCCACCCAGGCCCGGTCGCCGAGCACCCCGCGCCAGGCGTCGAGGACGTCGGCGGCGGCGCCCGGGACGGTGTGCACGTAGCGGGCGCGGGGCTCGCCGGCCAGCAGCGCGACGCCGTCGAGCAGGGCGGGCTCGTCGTCGACGTCGACACGGGTGCCGGCGGGGACGTCGAGCATGCCGTGGTCGGCGGTGACCAGCAGGACGGCGTCGTCGGGCAGGCCGGCGACCACCTGCTCGACCACCCGGTCGACCAGCGTCAGCTGCACCCGCCAGCTGTCGGAGTCGACCCCGCGCACGTGGCCGGTGAGGTCGAGCTCGGGGGTGTAGCCGTAGACCAGCCCGGTGGGGGTGGCGGCCAGCGACTGCAGCAGCACCGCGGCCAGGTCGCCGGCGCTGACCGTTCCCGCGTAGGCCGCGCCCCGGTACACGGCGGTGGTGAGGCCGGAGCCCGCGTAGGCGTAGGGGGCGACCGCGGTGACCGGCAGGCCGGCGGCCGCGGCCTGCTCGAAGACCGTCGGGCGGGGCTGCCAGTCGCGGGGGTCGGGGTCGTCGCCCCACTGGACGTGGTTGAGCAGCCGGTCCTCGCCGGGGACGGCGGTGACGAAGCCGAGGACGCCGTGCCCGCCCGGGGGGACGCCGGTGCCGAGCGTGGCCAGGCTGACCGGGGTGGTGCTCGGGCACGGGGCGGCGAGGTCGCCGGCGGGCGGGGCCAGGGCGGCGAGGGCCGGGGCGAGCTGCGCGTGCGCGCGCAGCAGGTGCGCGCCGAGGCCGTCGACGAGCAGGACCGCGACCCGGCGGGCGCCGGCCAGCGCGGCGGTGAGGCCGAGCGGGTCGGCGGGCAGGCCGCCGCGGTCGACGCCGACCCCCAGGGCGGCGGCCGCGCCGGGCAGGACGTCGGCGAGGCTGGCCGCGCCGTAGGCGGGGCGGACGAGGTCCGGGGGCAGCGCCGTCACGGGCGGCGGGCCAGGACGTGCAGGCCGGCGGCGACGTCGCGGTAGGGCGAGGTGCCGGCGAGCGCGAGCTCGAGGCGGCGGACGGCCTCGGGGTCGGCGCCGGAGCTCGCGTCGAGCAGGTCGGCGACGACGGCGACGCCGCGCCACTCCTCCGGCTCGAGCCCGGCGTTCCGCAGCAGCGCGAGCAGGTCCTCGGAGCCGAACCGGCGGCGGGCGGGGCGGGTGCGGCCGGGCGCGGGGTCGCGGTCCTCGAGCAGGGCCAGCGCCTCCTTGGGGTGGCCGCCCAGCGCGCGGGCGAGGACGGCGCCGGCCCGGTTGGCGGTCGCCACGCTCACGTGGCCGCCGGGGCGCAGCGCGCGGGTGATCTCGCCGAGGGTGGTGGCGGGGTCGTCGACCACCTCGAGCACCGCGTGGCACAGCGCGAGGTCGTAGCCGCCGTCGGGACCGTCACTGCCCAGCGGCAGCTCGTGCAGCAGGTCGCCGTCGCCCTGCAGGCCGCGGACCCGGTCGCCGACCCCGGCGGTCTGCGCCCGGCGCCCGAGGGTGGCCAGGGCGTCGGCGCTCGGGTCGACGACGGTGACCTCGTGGCCGCGGCGGGCCAGCGGGACGGCGAAGACGCCGCTGCCGCCGCCGACGTCGAGGACCCGCAGCGGGGTCCCCGCGCCGGCCAGCGGGTCGAGCGCGGCCCAGACCGCGGCGGTCCGGACGGGCAGCTGCTCGCCGGTGGACGGTGCGGGGGCGGTCACCCGTCCGACCCTAGTGGCGGGGCGGCGCCGGTTCCCCGTCCAGGCGGAGACGGAGTCGGCGGCCCGCTCGAGATCGGCGATGACGATCTTGTGCATGGTGGACATCGCCTCGACCGCCCGCCGCCGGCCGGGGTCGGGGTCGGCCTGCAGCTCCGGCAGCCGGACGGGCACGACCTGCCAGGAGACGCCGAAGCGGTCCTCGAGCCAGCCGCAGGGGGCCTCCTCGCCGCCGTCGGTGAGCCGGTCCCAGAAGTGGTCGACCTCGGCCTGGTCGGCGCACAGGACCTGGCGCCGGCTCCCGGCGCACCGATGAGCCGCGGGCGCCGGCGGTGTCCGTCCTCCCGGGCGCCGGCGTCCCGGCCGCATCGCGGAGGACGGCCGTGCCGAAGCAGATCCCGCGCCTGTGCTTCGACACCGAGGCCGGGGAGGCCGCGCGCTTCTCCACCTCGATCCGGCCGGACGCCGAGGTCCTCGGCACCGTCCGCTGCGGCGCCGAGGACCCCGGGCGGGAGGGCCAGGTCCTCACCGTCAGCTGGATGGCGGGGTCGGGCGTCAGTGGCCCGAGCTGCCCGGGCTGGAGTGCCAGAGCTTGCGCGGAGCGGCCGCTGCCGCGCTCCGTTGTGCCGCGGCGCGGCGGGCGGCGGTCGCGGCGTCGTCCCCGGCGGGCTTGACGTCCGCGTACGGCGACATCCGGAAGCCGGTCGGGTGCACGAGCACCGGCTTGACCACCACCGGCCGCGAGCCGTGCGAGGCCGCAGCTCCGGCGATGGCCTGGTCGGTGTACTCCCCCGGCGCCGCCATGTGCTCGGCCACCGCGGCCAGGCCGCCGGTCTCCCAGGCCTCGTAGAGCGCGGGCAGCTCCCAGGCGCCGGTGGCCCGGATCGACACCCCGCGCGGGCCGGTGCGCCGCAGCACCCCGCGGATCACCAGCAGCCAGGAGTGGAACACCGTCGCCGCGTAGGGGCCCTGCACGTCCTCGAAGAAGGTCGAGTCGGTGCAGCCGGTGGCGTCGTCGAGGGTCACGAACACCACCCGGCGGCCCGACCGGATCGGCGGGGTCTGGGTGGCCACCTTGACCCCGGCCACCAGCACCTCGGCGTGGCTGCGGGCGCCGAGCAGCTCCCCCGCCGGCACCGCGCCGATCGCCGAGAGGAACGGCCGGTAGAAGTCGACGACGTGCCGGCTGGCGTCCAGCCCGAGCACCTCCAGCTCGGCGCGCACCAGCTCGGCGTCGGTGAACTCCGGCAGCCCGGACCCCCCGGCCCACCCCGGGCCGGTCTCCTCGGGACCGCCGCCGTCCTCCTCGGCGTCCAGCCCGAGCAGGTCCAGGCTGAGCTGCCCCACCGCCCCGGCCCTCGCCCCGCTGCGGCTCCACCGGTCCAGCTCGCTGATCTGCAGCAGCAGGTCGCGGCGGGTCACCGACCGGCGGGAGCGGGTGGGCCGGCCGGCCTCGCGGTCGCGGACGCCGAACCCGTAGAGCGAGTCGAACCCGCCGGCGAGCACCAGCCGCTCGACCACCGGCCGGGACACCGCGGCCCGCGACCAGAAGTCGGTCAGCGACCGGTAGGGCTGCCCGGCGACGATCCGCTCCACCTCGTCCTCGCCGATGCCCTTGACGTCGGTGAGCGACAGCCGGATCCCGTAGGCCGACGGGTCGGGCATCGCCGCGGGCATCCACTCCGGCCGCCGCCAGTCCTCCCGCCGGTCCTCCGGCGCCAGCCGCTCCACCCGGTAGGTGCCGGTCGAGGCGTTGACGTCCAGGCCCAGCACCCGGATCCCGAAGTTGCGGGCGTCGTCGAGGATCAGCCGCTTCGGGTACATGCCGGGGTCGTGGGTGAGCACCCCGGCGAGGAAGGCCGCCGGGTGGTGGGTCTTCAGCCACGCCGACTGGTAGGTGGGCAGCGCGAACGCGGCCGCGTGCGCCTTGCAGAACCCGAACGAGCCGAAGGCGACGAGCACCTCCCACACCCTCTCGACGACGTCGACCGGGTAGCGCCGCAGCGCCTCGGGCACGAACCAGGCCCGCACCTCCGGGTGCAGCTCCCCGTCCCCGAGCGCCCGGCGCGCCTCGTCGGCCTGGGCGAGGTCGCAGCCGGTCATCTGCGCCACGATCTGCAGCACCTGCTCGTGGAAGACGACGACGCCGGCGGTCTCCCGCAGGAACGGCGCGAGGTCCTCGTGCGGGTAGACCGGGTCCCGCCAGCCGTTCCGGGCCAGCAGGAACGGCGTCACCATGTCGCTCTTCACCGGCCCGGGCCGGAACAGCGAGATGTCGATGACGATGTCCTCGAACGTCTCCGGCCCGAACTTGCCGACCAGCTCGCGCTGCCCCGGCGACTCGATCTGGAACATGCCGAGGGTCCGGGTGCTGCGGATGAGCTCGAAGGTCGTGGGGTCGTCGCGCGGGACGGCGTCGATGTCGACGGCGGTGTCGTCGACCCGGGCCACCTCGTCCAGGGCGTGCGCGATCGCCGACTGCATCCGGATGCCGAGCAGGTCGAGCTTGAGCAGCCCGAGCTCCTCGACGTCGTCCTTGTCGAACTGGCTCATCGGGTAGCCGAGGTAGCTGCTCTCCACCGGCGTGCGGTCGAGCAGCGTGGCGTCGGACAGCAGCACGCCGCACGGGTGCAGCGCGATGTGCCGGGGCAGGCCGTCGAGCCGGGCGACCAGGTCGAACAGCAGGTCGAGGTCGCCGGTGCCGCCGCCGCGCCGGGAGCCCATCCGGCTGGCCCGCAGCTCCGGCAGGTCGCGCAGCGCGGCGTGCACCTGGTTGGCCCGGACGTGCGGGAAGGCCTTGGCCACGGCGTCGATCTCGGCCGGCGGCAGGCCGAGCGCGGCGCCGACGTCGCGGATGGCGTGCCGCACCCGGTAGGTGTCCATCATCGAGATGCAGCTGACCCGGTGGGCGCCGAAGCGGTCGAGAACCGCGTCGTAGACCTCCATCCGCCGGGCGGACTCGACGTCGATGTCGATGTCGGGCAGCTGGTGGCGCAGCGGGGAGAGGAACCGCTCCATCAGCAGGCCGTAGCGGATCGGGTCGACGTCGGAGATGCCGAGCAGGTAGGTGACCAGGCTGCCCGCGCCCGACCCGCGCGCGGCCGCCCGGACCCGCAGGCCCCTGATGAGGTCGACGACGTCGGCGACGGTGAGGAAGTAGGACGGGTAGCCGAGGGAGTCGATGACGGCGAGCTCCTCCTCGAGCCGCCGGGTCACCCGCGCCGTGCGGGCCATCCCGCGCCGGCCGAGCCCGGCCTCGCAGCGGGCGCGCAGCACCTCGGAGGGGTCCATCCCCTGCTCGCCGGGCGCGGTGACGACGTCGAGCTCGGGATAGCGCACGGTGCCGATGCCCAGGTCCTCGCGGACGTCGACGGCGCACTGCTCGGCCAGCCGGGCGGTGCGCTCGGTCAGCCGCAGCGCGGCGTCGCGGTCGGGGCCGGCGAGGTCCGCGGCGACCTCGGCCATCTCCTTGCCCGACTTGAGGTGGCCCTCGGCGGTGCGCCGGTCGACGTGCCGCGTGTCGAGGGCGACCAGCCGGCGGGAGGCGTCGAGGACGTCGGCGGTGGGCGCGTCGAGGGCGTCGACGTATCGGACGGCGTTGGTGAGCACCGCCGGCACGCCCTCCTCCTCGGCGAAGCGCAGCAGCCGCTGGGCGCGGGAGCGGTCGCCCCGGCCGCGGTGGTGCACCACCTCCAGCACCAGCGAGCCCGGGCCGAACACCGACCGCCAGGCGTCCAGCCGCACGGAGGCGACGTCGGCCCGCCCGGCCGCGAGCGCCCGGCCCACCGGCGAGTCCGGCCCCAGCACCGCGACCAGCCCGGGCGCGTGCTCGGCGGCCAGCGCGAGCGAGGCCACCGGCTCGCCGCGGGTGCCGCGCAGGTGCGTGGCGCTGGTCAGCCGGCACAGCGAGCGCCAGCCGGCGCCGTCGCGGGCGAGGAAGGTGACCCGCGGCAGCCGCGGGTCGACGGCGGCGCCGCCCCGCACGGGGTTGCGCCGCGCCGGCGCCGGCCGCGCGGGGGCGCGCCCGGTGCGGCGCAGGGAGAACTCGTCCTCGCCCAGCACGTGCGCCCGCGCCGGCGGCACGGTGGTGTCCACCGCCGGCGCGACCGCGAGGTCGACGCCGAACACCGGCCGCAGCCCGGCCGACCGGCAGGCCAGCGCGAACTTGACCGCGCCGTAGAGACCGTCGCGGTCGGTCAGCGCGAGCGCCGTCATGCCGTGCTCGGCGGCGCGCGCGACCAGGTCGGCCGGGTGGTTGGCCCCGTACCGCAGGGAGTAGCCGGAGGCGACGTGCAGGTGGACGAAGGGGTCCCCGCTCACCGCCCGCGGGCGGGACGGTGGGCGGTGCCGCCGACCACGCGCGGCCGGGGCGCCGGCTCGGGCGTGGTGGCCAGCAGCTCCTCGACCACGGCGAGGAAGGTCCCGGCGTCGCGGACCAGGTCGTCGGCCTCGCGCTCGGTGACCGCGCGGGACAGCCCGGCCTCGGCCGCGGCGCGCTTGGCGGCGCCGGCGGCGAAGAAGGTGGCCCACTCCCCCAGCTCGGGGGCGACCTGCTCGAGCAGCACCCAGGCGCTGCGCGGCCGGCGGCGGCCGCTCTCCGGCCGGGTGCGGGCGGCCAGCACGCCCGCGGCGGCCCGCAGCGCCGCCAGGTGCGCGGTGGCGTAGCGGCGGCACGCGTCGGGGGCGTGCCGGGCCTCGGCCAGGGCCCGGGTGGCCTGGTCCAGCAGCTGGCCCGCGGCCGCCGGGAGCGGCGGGGGCAGGGGCAGCTGCTGGGCCATGGCGTGCGCGGCGCCCATCAGTCGTGCACCCGCACGAGAGACCAGCGGTTGTCCGCGGCGTCCCAGCACAGGTCGTAGACGCCGGCGAAGCTCATCCGCGAGCGGCCGGCCCGCAGCGCCTCCACCCGGAACACCTCGCGGGGGGCCACCAGGTCGGCCGAGGCGCCGCCGGGGGTGCCGGCGGCCCGCTGCCACCACGGCGCGGTCTCGACCCACGAGTCGAGCAGCTCGCCGACGACGTAGCGGCCCTGCCCGCGCCAGAACTGCGCCGGCCCGAGCGGACCGCGCTCGACCCGCACCTCCTCGCCGGCCCGCTCGCCGACGTCACCCAGCACCCGGCTCATGCCCGTCTCCCCACCCCGTGCCGCGTCTCGACGGTCTGCCCACCGCCCGGGCGGGGAAGGTCCCGGGGCGGCGGCCGACCTGTTCGAACGTGTGTTCGAACAGGTCGAGTAGACCCGACCGCGCCGGTCCCGTCAAGCCGGACGCGCTCCCGCGTCCTCCCCCCGGGAGGAGCCCCTCCCGCCCGCGTGCCGGACGGTACGGCGGGGGTACGACAGCGGTGGCAGGATCAGCGCATGAGCCGACCCGTCCACCCCCGGGTGGCCGCGATCGCCGGCCTGCTCGCCGGGGCCGGCGCCACCGGGCGGGTCCACGAGCTCGCCGACGGCGCGCACACCGCCGCCGCGGCCGCCGCGCAGCTCGGCGTCCCGGTCGGGGCCATCGCCAACAGCCTGGTGTTCGACGTCGGCGGGCAGCCGCTGCTCGTGCTGACCAGCGGCGCGCACCGGGTCGACGTCGCGAGGGTGGCCGCCCTGCTCGGCGTGCCCCGCGTGGAGCGCGCCTCGGCCGCCTTCGTCCGCGAGCACACCGGCCAGCCGATCGGCGGGGTCGCCCCGGTCGGCCACCCGGCGCCGATCGGCACGCTCGTCGACGTCGAGCTGGCCCGGTACGACCGGGTGTGGGCCGCCGCCGGCCACCCGTCCGCCGTCTTCCCCACCAGCTACGACGAGCTGCTGCGACTGACCGCCGGCACCCCCGCCGAGGTCGGGAGCGGCCCGACCGCCGACGGTCCGGCCGCCGCTCCCCACCCCGCCGCGGTGGGCCCGTGACCGAGGAGAACCCCGTGACCGGCACGACGCCCGCGACGCGGGTGACCCAACTGCCCGCAGGCTGGCTGCGCGAGCACATGCACGAGGCGCTGGCCATCTACGGCGAGGCGATGGGCTACGACGCCTCGGTGGTCGCCGGCCGCTACGGCTACGCCGTCCAGCACACCGAGCGCCCCGGCTTCCGCGCCGTCGGGGCCTTCGCCGCGACCCCGGACGGCGAGCAGCTGGTCGGCTTCGGCTACGGCTACCTCGTCGCCCCCGGCCAGTGGTGGCACGACCAGGTGCGCGCGGCGCTGGACCGGCGCACCGCCAAGCGCTGGCTGCCCGGCGCGTTCGAGGTGTGCGAGCTGCACGTGCACCCCGAGGCGCAGAGCCGCGGGCTGGGCCGGCGACTGCTGCACGCGCTGGTCGAGGGCGTGGACGCGCCGGCCGCGCTGCTGTCCACCCCCGACGCCGACACCAAGGCGTTCCGGCTGTACCACGCCGACGGGTTCGTCGACCTCGCCCGCGGCCACCACTTCCCCGGGGACGCCCGGCCCTTCGCCATCCTCGGCGCCCGGCTGCCGCTGCGGCCGGTCCCCGGCGCCTGAGCGTGCGGGAGCCGGACCGGGCCGTCGACGCCGTCGTCGTCGGCGCCGGCCACAACGGGCTGGTCGCCGCCTGCTACCTGGCGCGCGCCGGGCTGGCCGTCGAGGTGGTCGAGCGCGACGACGTCCTCGGCGGGGCGGTGTCCACCGTGGAGCGCTGGCCCGGGGTGCGGGTCGACCGCGGCTCCAGCGCGCACGTGATCGTCCGGCACAGCGGCGTCGTCGAGGAGCTCGACCTCGCCGCCCACGGCCTGCGCTACGTGGACTGCGACCCGTGGGGCTTCGCGCCCGCCCCGGCGCCCGACGACCCCGGCCCGGACGGCCGCCCGCTGGTGTTCTCCGTCGACCTCGACGCCACCTGCGCCTCGATCGCCGCCGCCTGCGGGCCGGACGACGCCGACGCCTACCGCCGGTTCGTCGGCGTGTGGGGGCCGCGCAGCCGTGCCGTCGTCGACTCCTTCGGCCGCCGGCCCACCCTGCTGGGGCTGGCCCGCGCGTTCTGGCCGCTGGGCGCGCCGGCCGGCGACGCCCCGCGCACCCCCGGCGGCGACCTCGCCGCCGACTTCCTCGGCTCCGGCGACGCGCTGCTGGACCGCTGGTTCGGCAGCGAACGGCTGAAGGCGGCGCTGGCCTGGTTCGGCGCGCAGTCCGGCCCGCCGATGAGCGAGCCGGGCACCGCGGCGATGGTCGCCTGGGTGGCGCTGCTGCACGACACCCCGCCGGGCCACCCGGTGGGCGGCTCCGGCGGCCTCACCCAGGCGCTCCGGCGCCGGCTGGAGGCCGACGGCGGCCGGGTCGTCCTCGGCGACGGCGCCGCGCGGCTGCTCGTCGACGGCGGCCGGGTCACCGGCGTCGAGACGGCGTCCGGGCGGCGGGTGTCCGCGCCGGTCGTCGTCGCCGCCTGCCACGTGCTGGCCACCCGCGACCTCGCCGGCGACCACGCCCCGCCCGCCCTCGCGGACGCCGCCCCGCCGGTGGGCAACGGCTTCGGCCTGGTGCTGCGCTGCCTCACCGACGCGCTGCCGGCCTACCCCGGCGTCGACCCGGCCGTGTCGGCGCAGGGCCTGCAGCTGCTGTGCACCGACCGCGCGCAGCTGGCCGCCGCGCACGGCGACTGGCTGGGCGGCCGGTTGCCCCGCGAGCCGGTGCCGCTGGCGATGTCCTTCTCCGCCAGCGACGACACCCTCACCCCGCCCGGGCGGCACGTGGTCACCGTGTGGGGCCAGTGGTACCCCTACGCGCTCGCCGACGGCGGCGACTGGGACGCCCTCGCCGGCGCCGAGGCGCATCGGCTGGTGGCCGCCGTCGACCGGTACGCCCCCGGCTTCGCCGCCTCGGTGCAGGACGTGTACGTCCAGACGCCGGTGCTGCTGGAACGCGAGCTGTCGCTGCTGCGTGGCAACGTCATGCACGTGGAGATGGGCCTGGCCAGCATGTTCTCCCTGCGCCCGACGCCGGCGCTGGCCGGCTACCGGGTGCCGGGCCTGGCCGGGCTGTACCTGGCCGGCGCCTCCACCCACCCCGGCGGCGGGGTGTCGGGCAACTCCGGCCGGACGGCGGCCCGGGTGGTGCTCGCCGACCGCCGCCCGCTCGCCCGCGCCCGCGCCGCGGCGGGGCGGCTCGCGCGGACGGCCCGGTGAGCGCCGCGACGGCGGCGGTGCGACGGGCCGTCGCACCGGCGCCGGTGCCGCTGGTCCTCGCGGTCCTGCTGGTGCTGGCGGCGATCGCCTACCCCCTCACCGACGGCGCCGCCCGCGACGCGGTGTCCTGGACGATCGTGCTGCTCGGCTCGGCGGTGTCGGTGACCTCGGCCGCCGTCGCGCACGGCGCGCGCGCCGGCGCCGCGGTGCTCGGTCTGGTGGCGGTCACCGCGGTCGCGTTCGAGTCGGTCGGGCTGGCCACCGGCGTCCCCTACGGCACCTACTCCTACAGCGACGCGCTCGGCCCGACACTGCTCGGCGTCCCGTTCCTCGTGCCGCTGGCCTGGCTGATGATGGCCTGGCCGAGCCGCGTGCTCGCCGGGCTGCTCACCCGCGGGGTGCGGCCGGGCCGGCGGCGGCCCGCGCGGGTCGCCGTCGCCGCGGCGGTGTTCGCCGGCTGGGACGTCGTCCTGGACCCGCAGCTGGTGCAGGCCGGCTACTGGACCTGGGCGCACCCCACCCCGGGGCTGCCCGGCATCGACACCGTGCCGCTGACCAACCTCGCCGGCTGGCTGCTGGCCGGGCTGGTGCTCATGGCGCTGCTCGAGCTCGTCGTCCCCCCGACCGTCCGCGTCGACGCCGCGCCGCTGCTGGTGATCGCCTGGATGGTGGCCGGCGGGGCGCTCGCGCACGCCGTCTGGCTGGACCTGCCCGGCTCCGCGGCGTGGGGCGCGGCGCTGACCGCCGTCGTCGCCGCCGTGCTCGCGGTGCAGGCCCGCCGCCGGTGAGCGGCGCGGTCGTCCGGGTCCTGTCCGGCCTGGCGGTCGCCGGCGCCGCGCACGCCGCGGTCAACGCCGCCCTGCTGCGCCGCCCGCCGGCCGACCCGCCGGAGGCGACCCGGCCGGTCACCGTGGTGCTGCCGGTGCGCGACGAGGAGGCGCAGGTCGGCGACTGCCTGGCCGCCGTGCTGGCCTCGGCCGGCGTCCCGGACCTGCGGGTGGTCGTCGTCGACGACGGCTCCACCGACGGCACCGCCGCCGTCGTCCGCGGCACCGGCGACCCGCGGGTGCGGCTGGTCCCGGCCGGGGACCTGCCGGAGGGCTGGCTGGGCAAGCCGCACGCCTGCTGGGTCGGCGCGCAGACGGTCACCGACGACGGCGTGCTGGTCTTCCTCGACGCCGACGTCCGGGTGGCGCCCGACGCGCTGGCCGCCGCCGCCTGGCTGCTCGAGGCGCACGGCCTGGACCTGGTCTCGCCGTGGCCGCGGCCGGTGGCGGGCACCCTCGCCGAGCGGCTGGTGCAGCCGCTGTCGCCGTGGCTGTGGCTGACCACGCTGCCGCTGCGGGTGGCCGAGCGCTCGCCGCGGCCGTCGCTGACCGCGGCCAACGGCCAGTTCCTCGCGCTCACCCGCCGCGGCTACCTGCGCGCCCGCGGGCACGCGGCGGTGCGCGCGGAGGTGGTGGAGGACGTCGCGCTGGCGCGGGCGGTCAAGCGGTCCGGCGGGCGGGCGGTGCCGGCGGCGGGCGCGACGCTGGCCGAGTGCCGGATGTACGACGGCTGGGCGGCGATGCGGGAGGGCTACGGCAAGTCGCTGTGGGCGTCGGTCGGCGGGTCGCCGGCGGCGTCGGTGGCCGCGGCGGCGGTGCTGACCGCCGTCGGCGTCGTCCCGCCGCTGGCGGCGCTGCGCGGGTCGCGGGCGGGCCTCGCCGGCTGGCTGGCCGGTGTGGCCGGGCGGGCGGTGAGCGCGGCGGCGACCGGCGGGCGGGTGTGGCCCGACGCCCTGGCGCACCCGCTGTCGCTGCTGGCCCTCGACGTGCTGCTGGCCGGGTCGGTGGCCGGGCACCGGCGGGGCACGCTCACCTGGCGCGGACGCGCGCTGCGCTGACCCGGGCCAGGATGGGGCGTGACCTCGCCCTCCAGCAGCCCGGCCCGCACCGCGTTCGACCCCGGGGACATGCGCCCCACGGACTTCTACCGGGTGATGAACTCGGTGGTGGTCCCGCGGCCGATCGCGTGGGTGTGCAGTCGCTCGGCCGAGGGTGTGCACAACCTGGCGCCGCACTCCTTCTACACGGTGGCGTGCGTGCGGCCGCCGGTCGTGCAGTTCACCTCGGTGGGCCGCAAGGACTCGCTGAACAACGTCGAGGCCACCGGCGACTTCACGGTCAACCTGGTCCCGGAGGAGCTGTTCGAGCAGGCCAACGCCACCGGCACCGACTTCCCGCCCGACCAGAGCGAGGCCGAGGCCGCCGGCATCCGGCTGGAGCCGAGCGAGCGGGTGGGCGCGCTCCGGGTGGCGCAGTCGCCGGTGAGCATCGAGTGCACGCTGCACTCGACGCTGCGGCTGGGTGACAGCACCGTCGTCTTCGGCCGGGTCGAGTGGGTCAGCGTGTGGGCCGACGCCGTCCGCGACGGCCGCCCGCGGATCGAGGCGCTGCGGCCGCTGGCCCGGCTCGGCGGCAACGAGTGGTGCACCGTCGGTGAGGTGCGCGCGATCCCGCGCATCCCCTACGCGAAGTGGGCCGAGGACCCCTCGATCGGCCAGCAGGTCCGCGACAGCTGACCGCCCGCCACCCGGGCGAGGAGGTCAGGCGGGCAGGTGCTCGGCGACCTCGGCGGCGGCGGCGTCGCCGAAGGCCGCGGTGAACCGCCGGAGGAACGGCTCGCGGCGCAGCTCGTACTCCTGGGTGCCGACGACCTCGACGGCCTCGGTGGCCACCGCCGAGCCCAGCTGGGTCGCCCGCTCCAGGCTCAGCCCCCAGGTGCGGCCGGCGATGAACCCGGCGCGCAGCGCGTCGCCGCCGCCGGTGGGCTCGACCGGCTTGGTCTCGGGGACGGCGATGACCTCGATCGGGGCGGTGTCCTGCTGCCGCACGAGCACGCCCTTGGCGGCGCGGGTGGTGACCCAGGTGCCGACCCGGGCGAGGATCTCGTCGGCGTCCCAGCCGGTCTTCTGGGTGAGCAGCGCCGACTCGTACTCGTTGGTGAACAGCAGGTCCGCGCCGTCGACCAGCTCGCGGATCATCTCGCCGTCGGCCCAGGCCAGCTGCTGGCTGGGGTCGGCGGCGAAGGGGTAGCCGCGGTCCCGGCACTCCTGGGTGTGCCGCACCATCGCCTTCGGGTCGTTGGGGCCGATGACGACGAGGTCGGGGTGGCCGACGCGGTCGCAGACCGGCCCGAGCTCGATCTCGCCGGCCTCGCTCATCGCACCCGAGTAGAAGGACGCGATCTGGTTGTTGACCGCGTCGGTGGTGCACACGAACCGGGCGGTGTGCTTGAGCTCGGACCACCGCACGGCGTGGGTGTCGACGCCGTGCCGGGTCAGCCAGGCGTCGTAGTCGGCGAAGTCGCTGCCCACCGAGCCGACCAGCACCGGCGAGAGGCCGAGCAGGCCCAGGCCGTAGGCCATGTTGGCGCCGGCGCCGCCGCGGTGCTGGATGAGGTCGTCGACGAGGAAGGACAGGGAGACGTTCTCCATCTGCCCCTCGACGAACTGCTCGGTGAACCGACCGGGGAAGGTCATCAGGTGGTCGGTGGCGATGGAGCCGGTGACGACGACGGGCACGGGGGCTCCTCGGGGCGAGCGGGTGGGACGGCGAGCACGGCAACCCTAGAAGGCGGCCCCGGTCACACGCGCCCCGGCGTGCACCGGGACGGAACGGGTAGGTCCGTCCCATGAGCGACCAGCACACCCTCGCGACCATGGAGAAGCTCGACCTCGGCCACGGCAAGGGCAGCCTCGGCGACCACGTCGCCGTCTGCGCCTGCGGCTGGCGCAGCGACCCCGAACCCGACCACCAGTCGGCGCTGGACCGCCTCACCGAGCACGCCGAGGCGAACGACTAGTCCCCCAGCGCCCGGCGCAGCGAGACGCCGAGCTGGGCGGTCCCGACCAGCCCGAGCACGGCCCCGACGGCGGCCCCGGCGGTGACCACGACCGCGGGGCCGTCGTCGACGCCGGCGAGCGCGTCCAGGCCGGTGGCCGCGACGATCCCGGCCCCGCCGACGGTGAACCCGGCCATCGCCACCCGGGTGGGCCGCTCCCACACCGAGATCGCCCCGGTCTCGGCCACCCCGGCCTGCCCGGCACGGGCGCGCAGGTAGTCCGGCAGCCAGCACAGCGCCCCGAAGACGGCGGCCAGCCAGCCCGGCGCCCCGGCCGCCCACAGGGCGAGCGCGTACCCGGCCTCGGTGAGCCGGTCGACGGCGGAGTCGAGGACGTAGCCGCGCCGCGAGGCCCGCCCGCCGGCCAGGGCGAGCGCGCCGTCGAGGGAGTCCAGCAGCCCGGACAGGCCGATCAGCAGCCCCGCGGCGACCAGCCACGCGCCGCCGGCCAGCGCCGGCCCGACGGCGGCCAGCGCGACCAGCAGGCCGAGCGCCGTCGCGGCCAGCGGCGGCAGCCAGGACAGCGCGCGGGCCAGCGCGTAGGCCAGCGACAGCCAGCCGAGCACCAGCCGGCTCGCGGCCGGGTCGGTGCCGCCGTGCCACCGCGACCACTCGGCGAGGTACTCGTCGCGGCTCAGCACGGGCACCCTCTCACCGGCGCAGTCTCTCCCAGCCCGGGTGGACGCCGGCGGGACCGGGGACAGTGGACGGGTGCTCGCCGGCCTGTCCCCCGCCCGCCGCCGCCTGGTCCTCGCCGTGCTGGCCCTCGTCCTCGTCGCCGCCGTGGCCGCGACCGTCCTGCTCCTCACCCGCGCGGACGGGCCGGACCCGGCCGCGCCGGTGTCGCAGGAGGAGCCCGGCCCGGTCCTGCTGGTCCCCGGCTACGGCGGCACCACCGGCTCGCTGACACCGCTGGCCGACCGGCTGACCGCCGAGGGCCGCGACGCCACCGTCGTCGCGCTGCCGGGCAACGGCACCGGCGACCTCACCGCCGCGGCCGGCGCGCTGGACGACGCCGCGGACGCCGCGCTCGAGCGCACGGACGCCGAGAGCGTCGACGTCGTCGGCTACTCCGCCGGCGGCGTCGTCGCCCGGCTGTGGGCCGCCGGCGACGGCGGCGAGGTGGCCCGCCGGGTGGTGACCCTCGGCTCGCCGCACCACGGCACCACGCTGGCCGACCTCGCCGCCGGCGTCGCGCCCGGCCAGTGCCCCGAGGCCTGCCGGCAGCTGGCCACCGACAGCGAGCTGCTCGCCGGCCTCAACGCCGACGACGAGACGCCCGCCGGGCCGACGTGGGTGTCGGTGTGGACGACGCAGGACGCGACGGTGACCCCGCCGGACTCCGCCCGCCTCGACGGCGCGCTGAACCTGACCGTGCAGTCGGTGTGCGCACAGGCGCAGGTCGGCCACGGCGAGCTGCCGCGCGACCCGCTGGTGCAGGCCATCGTGCTGGCCGAGCTCGCACCGGGCGACCCCGTCCCGCTGGGCCCGGCCGACTGCGCGCGCCTCGGCGGCTAGCTGGTCACGTCCTTGGTGGTGAAGTTCGCCCACGCCGCGGTCAGCAGCACGCCGACGTACACGCCCTGCAGCGCCAGCCCGCGGACGACGTCGCGCCACAGGACCGGGTCGCGGAACAGGTCGACGAACGCCAGCCAGTAGCGCGTGGGCAGGTAGGGCGCGATCGGCGAGGCGGCGTCGAGGGTGAACAGCAGCGACGAGGTCACGAGCACCGCCAGCGCGCCGAGCGCGGCGGCCAGCGGCGAGTCGGTGAGCGTGGAGAAGAACAGCCCGAACGCCGCGACGCCGAGCATCGACACGGCGACGTAGCCGATCGCCACCAGCGTCCGGCCGGCCAGCTCCTCCGCCGTCAGCGACGTGCCCGACACCGACGTGCCGCCCGCCACCGGCCGCGCGTCGAACAGCAGCTGGCCGACGACGTAGCCGACCGCGGCGACCACCACGACGGTCACGACGACGAACGCCAGCACCGCGACCAGCTTGGCCACCAGCAGCCGGGTGCGGCCGGCCGGGCGGGCGAGCAGGTAGCGCAGCGTCCCGGCCTGTGCCTCCCCCGCGACGGCGTCGCCGCTGACCACCGCGACCGCGATCGGCAGGAACAGCGGCAGCACGATCGCCAGCGCGGCCAGCGGGTACAGCTGCCCGTTGGTGAGGACGGCGGACAGGAACGGCGGGCCCTCGCCCGGCCGCGGCGCGAGGTCGGTGACCTGCAGCAGCACCGCCACCAGCACCGGCAGCGCGTTGAGGACGGCGATCGTCGCCCAGGTGCGCGGCCGGCCGAAGGTCTTGCGCAGCTCCGTGCCGATCACGCCCGCTCCCTGCCGATCACGCCCGCTCCCTGCCGATCACGCCCGCTCCCTGCCGATCACGCCCGCTCCACCCGGTCCGCGCTGGTGCCCGCGGCGGCGAGCACGACCTCCTCGAGCGTGGGCCGCTGCAGCGCGAGCCCCGCCACCGGGACACCGGCGCCCACCAGCAGCGCGTTGACCTCCGCCGGGTCCGCCCCGCGCACCACCACCCGGCCGCCGTCGGTGCCGAGCACCCGCCCGTCCAGGACCGCGCGCACCCGCTCGGGCGCCGGGGTGTCGACGACGGTGGCGCCGGTGGGCGCGGTGAGCCGCGCGATCTCCTCCTGCAGCACCAGCCGCCCCCGGTCGAGGACGCCGACCCGGCTGCACAGCTGCTCGACCTCGGCCAGCAGGTGGCTGGACAGGAACACCGTCGTCCCGCCGCGGTGCAGCTCCAGCAGCAGCTCGCGGATCTCGTGGATGCCCTGCGGGTCCAGGCCGTTGGTCGGCTCGTCGAGGACCAGCAGCTCCGGCCGGCGCAGCAGCGCCCCGGCCAGGCCCAGGCGCTGGCGCATGCCGAGCGAGTAGGCGCCGACCTTCCGCCGGCCCACCCCGCCCAGGCCCACCTGGTCGAGCACCTCGGCGATCCGCCGGCGCCGCGTGCGGCGGGAGCCGCCCGGGCCGGCGGCGTCGAGCAGCGCCAGGTTGGCCGCGCCGGACAGGTGCCGGTGGTGCGCCGGGCCCTCGATCAGCGCGCCCACGCGGGGCAGCACCCGGCGCCCGGCCCGCGGCATCCGCTCGCCCAGCAGCTCGACCTCGCCGCGGGTGGGCAGCACCAGGCCCAGCAGCATGCGCACCGTCGTCGTCTTGCCCGAGCCGTTGGCGCCGAGGAAGCCGTAGACGTCGCCGGCGCGGACGTCGAGGTCGATGCCGTCGACCGCGCGCACCCGGCCGTACTGCTTGACCAGCCCCCGGGTGACGATCACCGAGCTCACGACGGCACCCTCACGACGGCGCCCCGGGGAGGCCGGCCGCGGCGTCGGCGAGCGCGTCGAGGGTGACGGTGCCGGTCAGCAGGTAGGTGCCGGAGCCGGGGGTGTCCAGCAGCATCAACCCGAGCGGGCCGACGGCGACCCGGGTGCCGCGCTCGTCCCGCACGGCGTCGGGCGCGGCGGCCAGCGCGGAGCGGACGGCCGCCGCCAGCCGGCCGGGGACCGGCGCCACCGCCAGCAGCGTCACGCCGCTGCCGTACACGCCGACGACCTCCGGCGCGCCGGCCAGCTCCCGCCGCGGCAGGCCGGCCAGCTCCCGGGGCAGCGGGACGAGCCGCAGCCGGCGGTCGGCCTCGCGCAGCAGGCCCTCGGCGTCCTGGCCGGCCCGGGCGCGGACGTCGGCCGGCGGGACGAACGTGACGACGGCGGCCGGCGGGACGGTCAGGTCGAGGTCGAGGAAGCGGGTGTCGAGCGCGGGGGCCGACGCGCCGTCGGCGACGACCTCCACGGCCAGCGGCAGGCCGGTGCCCGCGTCGGCCCACACGTCGACGTGCGCCACCGAGGCGGCCGGCGCCGCGGGCACCAGGCGCAGGCCGAGCGCGTCGCGGCCGGCCACCCGCCGGGCGCCGATCCGGGACAGCTCGCCGTCGGCCGCCTCCGACAGCAGCCGCCGGCCCAGGGTCGCCGGCACCAGGTCCGGCGCCGTGGGCAGGGTGAGCGGCGCCGGGGCGGTGCGGGTGGCGGTCGCGGACTCGTACTCCCACGTCCAGGTGCCGCCCACGTCGACGTGCACGCCGGTCTCCCCCGTCGCCGACACCACGTCGACCCGGTGCTCCTCGGGTCCGCGCCACCAGACGCGCATCGCGGTGCGGTCGCTGAGCAGGTCGGCGACGGCGGGCAGCTGGTCGCCCACGGGCAGCGCGAGCCCGCCGGCGGAGACGGCGTAGCCGGAGAAGCCGACCCCGCCGCTGGCGAGGACGGCGCCCCGCAGGTCGGCGGCGGGGACGTCGGCGTCGCCGGCCGGCAGCGCGCCCACGAGAGCGGGCAGCGACGCGAGGACGGCGACCAGCCCGACCACGACCGACCAGCGGCGGGCCCGCCCGTACCCGCGTGCGGCCATGACGGCCACGGTACGAGCGCCGCGCCACGGGCGGCCCGCGCATGGACCGACCGCGCAAACGGGTACGGCTGGGGCATGGCTCCTCCGTTGAGCGACGCCGTCGTCGTCGACGTCCTGCGCCGGCTGGACCGGCTCACCGCCCCTCTCGTGCGGCGGTTGGCCCGTCCACCGGACCTCCCGACCGCACAGCGCGACGCCTGGTGGGCCGAGCAGGCCGCCCAGGTGGGCGCGGTCGCGAGCAGCCTGCCGCGGGTGGCCGGCCGGCTGGCCGACCTCCTGCCGCTGCAGAACACCGTCGGGACGGCGGTCCAGTCGCTCGTGGTGCTCGGCGTGGCCAACGAGCACGGCGTCACCGACCCCGCCGAGCGGGTCTCCCTGCTGTCGGAGGTCCTGCTCGACCGCGACCTCCCGCCCGGCCGGGTCCGCCCGCTGCTGGAACGGGTGCGCGGCGCCTACACCGAGACCGCGATCGGCGCCAAGGAGGAGCGGGTCGGCCTGCGGGGCATCGTGCGCACCATCTGGCGGGCCTCCCGGCTGCTCGGCCGCATCGACGAGGCGCTCGACGCCCGCCCCAAGGGGCGCATCGGCGCGCGGGCGCTCGCCCAGCTGCCGGTGGTCGGCGTCCTCGGCGGGTACGCCGCCGAGCGCGAGGCGCTGCGCCGGGCGGCCCGGATGACCGCCGACCTCATCGAGCCCGGTCGTCGCGTCAGCGTGCTGTGACTCTCGGCAGTACGGGGGCTCCGGGTCGGTGACTCGTCACCGGTGCTGGTCGTGGGCATGACCTCGCTCTGTGCCTGACCTGCCTGCGCGTCGTACAGCCGCGAAGTCCGGTTCGGCAGTCGAGCAACGGCA
Organism: Geodermatophilus sp. SYSU D00879; assembly: GCF_054050375.1. Taxonomy (NCBI): domain Bacteria; kingdom Bacillati; phylum Actinomycetota; class Actinomycetes; order Geodermatophilales; family Geodermatophilaceae; genus Geodermatophilus; species Geodermatophilus sp. SYSU D00879. The sequence continues at coordinate 72,078 of NZ_JBJGZF010000003.1, read as the reverse complement.
GAGAGGCCATCTTCGGCCGGAGACCGCGAAGGACTCATCGATCGTCTCCACGTGTTGGTGCCGGGCTCGGTGTGCGGTGATCCTCTTCGCCCGGACGGCTGTCTGAGCAGCCAAAACTGTCGTACCCCGGCCGTAGCGTGCGGGGTGTGGAGGAGGTCGCCGGCTACGTGTCGCCGGTGGAGCGGGCGCTCGCCGGCTGGCTGGTCGAGCGGCCGGTGTCGATCCCCCGGCTGCCGGTGGCGCTGCTGTCGCGGGAGCAGAAGGCGGCCGAACTGCAGCGGGTCGCGGCGATGGAGGCGATGACCGCCGCGTACAAGGCCGAGCTGGTCCTCGGCCTGGCCGACGACTCCCCCGCTGACGACGACCCCACACCCGGCACCCCCGGCGCCCGCTCCGGGTCGTGGCAGCCGGATCCGGAACTGCCCGGGGTGTCGGAGTTCTTCACCGCCGAGCTGGCGGTGGTCCTCAACGTCGGCCGCGGCACCGCCTCCCACCTGGCGCACCGGGCCTGGATCTACCGCTCGCACCTGCCCGCGACGTGGGCGGCGCTGGCCGCTGGCACCCTGGACGAGGCCCGCGCCAGGGCCCTGGTCGACGTGCTGGAACACACCACCGCCGCGATCGCCCGCCGCCTGGAGGCCCGGCTGCTGCCCGAGGCCCCGTCGCTGACGGTGCGCAAGCTGCGGGAACGGGCGCTGGCGTTGCTGCAGGCCGCCGACGCCGACGCCATCGACGCCCGCCGCGCGCAGGCCGAACGGCACGCCGACGTGCGGCTCTACGACTCCCCGTACGACGGCATGGCCACCCTCGCCGCCGACCTGCCCGCCGACGTCGCCGCCGCCTGCCACGCCTTCGTCGACACCCTCGCCCAGATGCTCAAGGCCGACGGCGACCCCCGCCCGATCGGGCAGCTGCGCACCCTGGTCTACACCGACCTGCTGCAGCGCCCCTGGGAGACCGGCCGGCCCTCGGTGACCGCGCACCTGCAGGTCATCGCCACCCTCAGCGCGCTGGCCGGCCGCTCGCCGGAGGCGGGTGCGGTGAACGGGCTGCCGATCACCGCCGCCCACCTGCGCGAACTGCTCACCCAGCTCGACGCCCTGGGCCTGCGGGCGCCCGAGGGCGGATCGGTCACCCTCGCCCTGGTCGACGACGACGGCACGCTGCGGGCGACGACCACCCTCGATCAACTCCGTCGCCTGGCCGGCCGCGGCTGCCCCGACCATCCGGACACCGACACGGAGTGCGAGTGCGCGGTGCTCGACCGGCCGGCCGAGACGGAGAGCTACGCGCCCTCCGCGCCGCAGCGGCGGTTCGTGCACACCCGCGACCGCACCTGCCGCTTCCCCACCTGCGGCCAGCGCGTCGGCTGGGCCGACGCCGACCACGTCATCCCCCACGCCCACGGCGGGGCGACCGACTGCGCGAACCTCTGCTGCCTGTGCCGCAGCCACCACCGCCTGAAGACCCTCGCCCGAGGCTGGCGGTTCGAGATGACCGCCGACGGGGTCCTGAGCGTCACCACGCCGTCGGGCATCACCAGGACGACCCGGCCACCGGGCGTGCGACCACCACCAGCAGAGCCCGACCCACCGCCCGACGATCCCGGACCACCCCCACCGGCCGACCCGGACGAGCCTCCTCCGTTCTGACCGACGAGGAGACGCCGGCTCACCCGCACCGTGGCGAGCCGGCGACCTCCGCTGCCCGCGGACGCGCAGCAGCCACACCCGTCAGGGAGCAGCGGCCAGCGTCGAGGGCACCGAGGTCCCGGTGCCGGCGTCGGTGAGGTTGGTGAAGACCTCCCGCGTCGCCGTCGACCGGTTCATGGTGATGAAGTGGATGCCGGGCACGCCCTCGTCCAGCAGCTGCCGGCACATCGCCGTGGCCACCTCGACGCCGTAGGCGCGCACCGCCGCCTTCGCCTCGGGTGAGTCGCCGTCGAGCTCGGCGAACCGCGCGGCCAGGTCCTCGGGGAACGCCTGGCCCGACAGCTGCACGATCCGGGCGATCTGCCGCGCGTTGGTGACCGGCATGACGCCTGCGATGACCGGGACGTCGCAGCCGTGGGCGGCGACCCGGTCGCGCAGCCGCAGGTAGTCCTCGACACGGAAGAACATCTGCGTGATCGCGAAGTCCGCGCCGGCGCGGCACTTGCGCACGAACATCTCGACGTCGGTCTCGAAGTCCGGCGAGCGCGGGTGCCGCTCGGGGAAGGCCGCGACGCCCACGGAGAAGTCGCCCATCGAGCGGATCAGCTCGACCAGCTCCGAGGCGTACTCCAGGCCCTCGGGGTGCCGGACCCACTCGGCCTGCGGGTCGGTGCCCGGCGGGTCACCGCGCAGCGCCAGCAGGTTGCGCACGCCCGCGGCGGCCAGCCGGCTGACGACGTGCCGCAGCTCGGCCACCGAGTGGTCGACCGCGGTCAGGTGCGCCAGCGGGGTCATCGTCGTCTCGGCGGCGATCCGCTCGGTGACGGCCACGGTGCCCTCACGGGTGGAGCCGCCGGCGCCGTAGGTGACCGACACGAACGACGGGCGCAGCCGCTCGAGCTGCCGCAGCGCCGTCCACAGCTGGACCTCGGCCTCGGGTGTCTTCGGGGGGAAGAACTCGAACGACCACGTGGGCCGCGACGAGGCGAGCAGCTCGCGGACGCTTCGGGTCACGGGTGCCGAGGGTACGTGGAGCCGCAGCCGCTGCATCCGTCCACACGGTCCCGGCAGAAGACCCCGGGAAGACGACGACAACGCGATCGCAGAGCGGCGAGGAGGTCCCGTGAGCGCCCACCACCGGCCCCTGGACAGGACGCGCACTACTCGATGGGGCGATACTGGCCGCGTGATCACCGGGGCGGCAGAGGCAGAGTCCGTGGTCCGGCCCCTGGCCCCGCCCCTGGAGGTCGCCGACCTGGACCGGATCCGCGGTGCGGTGTCCGCGGCGCTGACCGGCTTCCTCGAGGAGCAGCGGACCACGCTCGCCGGGATGGCACCGGCACTGACCCCCGTCGTCGACGAGGTCTGCGCGCTCGCCGACGGCGGCAAGCGGCTGCGCCCGGCGTTCGCCTACTGGGGCTGGCGCGGGGTCACCGAGGACGTCAGCGGCCCGGCCGAGGACGACGCCGCGGTGCTGCGCGCGGTCGCCGCGCTGGAGTTCGTGCACGCCAGCGCCCTGGTCCACGACGACGTCATGGACGGCGCGCTCACCCGCCGCGGCCGGCCGGCCACGCACATCGGGTTCGCCTCGCGGCACGGCGACGGTGGCCTGACCGGCGACGGCGAGGCCTTCGGCGTCGGCGCGGCCATCCTCGTCGGCGACCTCGCTCTGGTGTGGTCCGACGAGCTGCTGCGCCGCTCGGGCATCAGCGCCCCGGCGCTGGCCCGCGCCCGCTCCGTCTGGGACACCATGCGCACCGAGGTCACCGCCGGGCAGTACCTGGACCTGCTGCGCGCCGCCGGCGGCCTGCCCGGCGCCCAGGGCGCGCTCACCGTCGCCCGCTACAAGAGCGCCGGCTACACCGTCCAGCGGCCGCTGCAGCTCGGCGCCGCCATCGCCGGCGCCGGACCGCGCGCCGCCGACGTCTACACCGCCGTCGGCCTGCCCCTGGGCGAGGCGTTCCAGCTGCGCGACGACGTCCTCGGCGTCTTCGGCGACCCCGCCGTCACCGGCAAGTCCGCCGACGACGACCTGCGCGAGGGCAAGCAGACGCTGCTGGTCGCCCTCGCCGAGGAGGCCGCCGACGACGCCGGCCGCCGGCTGCTGCGCACCTGCCTGGGCAACCCCGACTGCGACGCCGAGCAGCTGGACGCGCTGCGCCGGCTGATCGAGGACACCGGCGCCCGCGCCCGGGTCGAGGAGCGGATCGCCGAGCGCACCGCCACCGCCCGCCGCGCGATCGCCGACGCCCCGATCGCCGACGAGGCCCGCGCCGCCCTCGACGCGCTCGCCGTCGCCGCGACCTCCCGGACCGCCTGAGCGTGCGCACCGTCCCCGGGCCGACCGACCGGGTCGTCGTCGTCGGTGCCGGCCTCGCCGGTCTCGCGACGGCGCTGCGGCTGCGCGGCGCCGGCCGCGAGGTGACCGTCGTCGAGCGCGGCGACGGTCCCGGCGGGCGCGCCGGCGTCGTCGCCCGCGACGGCTACGTCCTGGACACCGGCCCCTCGGTGTTCACCGCGCCGGAGCTCGTGGCCGACACGCTGGCCGCCGTCGGCGAGAAGCTCGAGGACCGGCTGACGCTGGTGCCGCTGGAAACCACCTACCGGGCGCAGTTCGCCGACGGCTCGCACCTGGACGTGCACGCCGACGTCGACCGGTTCGCCGCCGAGGTGGAGGCGCTGGCCGGCCCGGCCGAGGCCGCCGCGCTGCGCCGCTACCTCGCCGACCTCGCCGAGCTGTACCGGCTGCAGCTGGACACCTTCATCGACCGCAACCTCGACACCCCGCTGGACCTGCTCGGCCCCGAGCTGTGGGCGCTGGTCCGGCGCGGCGGCTTCGGGCGGCTGTCGAGCCACGTGGCCCGGTTCTTCACCGACGACCGGCTGCGCCGGCTGTTCAGCTTCCAGGCGCTCTATGCCGGGGTGTCGCCGTTCCGGGCGATCGCCGCCTACGCCGTCATCGCGCAGCTCGACATCGGTGCCGGCGTCTGGCACCCGGTCGGCGGGATCGGCGCGGTGCCGCGCGCGATGGCCGCCGCGGCCGCGGACGCCGGCGTGGGATTCCGGTACGGCGCGGCGGTGGAGGAGCTGGAGCTGCGCGGCCGGCGGGTCACCGGCGTCTGCCTCGCGGGCGGCGAGCGGCTGCCCGCCGACGCCGTGGTCGTGACCACCGACGAGCCCGAGCGGCTGGTGCCCGGGTCCTCCCGCCGGCGGCGGCCCACCTACTCGCCGTCGTGCGTGACCCTGCACCTCGGCGTCCGCGACGAGCTGCCCGGGCAGGCACACCACACGATCAGCTTCGGCGCGGCCTGGCGGCAGGTGTTCGACGAGCTCACCCGCGACGGCCGGCCGATGAGCGACCCGAGCCTGCTGGTGAGCATGCCCTCGGTCACCGACCGGTCGCTGGCGCCCGGCGGCGGGCAGGTGCTCAGCGTCGTCGCGCCGGCGCCGAACCTCGACCCGCGCTCCGGCGGCAACCCGGGCATCGACTGGGACGCCCTCGCCCCCCGCTACCGCGAGGAGGTGCTCGGTGTGCTCGAGGCCCGCGGCTGGACGGGGATCTCCGACGCGATCGAGGTGGAGCACGTGGACACCCCGCTGACCTGGGCGCGGCAGGGCATGGCGGCCGGCACGCCGTTCGCCCTGGCGCACACCTTCGGCCAGACCGGCCCGTTCCGGACGCCGACGCTGCCCCGCCGCGGCCCGGAGAACGTGGTGCTGGCCGGCTCGTCGGTGCAGCCCGGCGTCGGCGTCCCCATGGTGGTCATCAGCGGGCGGCTGGCCGCCGAGCGGATCACCGGGCCGGTGACGCGGTGACCGCGACCGAGCGGCCGCTGACCCGGGCCGAGCGGCAGGAGCGGCTCGACGCCGCCTACCGGCACTGCGCCGCGGTCAACGCCGAGCACGGCAAGAGCTACCACCTGGCCACCCGGCTGCTCACCGCCGACCGGCGCCCGGCGATCCACGCGCTCTACGCCGCCGCCCGCACCGCGGACGACCTCGTCGACCACCCCGGCGCCGACCCCGGGGCCGACCTCGCCGACTGGTCGCGGGCGCTGCTCGACGAGCTGGAGGCCGGCTGGTCCGACGACCCGGTGCGGCTGGCCACGGTGCACACCTACCGCCGGTACCGCATCCCGGTCGAGCACCTCGTCGACTTCCTCGCCGCGATGACCAGCGACCTCACCGTCACCGGCTACGCCGACATCGCCGCGCTCGACCGGTACATGTGGGGCTCGGCGTCGGTGATCGGCCTGCAGGTGCTGCCCGTGCTGGGCACCGCGCCCGGCGTGACGCAGGAGGAGGCCGCGCCGCACGCCATCGCGCTGGGTGAGGCGTTCCAGCTGACCAACTTCCTGCGCGACGTCGCCGAGGACGCCGACCGCGGCCGGGTCTACCTGCCGGCCGACGTCATGGCCGCCCACGGCGTCACCCGCGAGCAGATCGAGGCCAAGCGGTACGACGCCCGCTTCCGCGCGCTGATGCAGGAGATGGTGGAGATCGTCCGCCGCCGCTACGACGACGCCGCCCCGGGGACGCCGATGCTCGCGCCCGAGTCCCGGGACTGCGTGCGCGCGGCGACGGCGCTCTACGGCGGCATCCTCACCGAGATCGAGCGCGCCGACCACCGGGTGCTCGACCGCCGGGTGACGGTGTCCAAGCCCCGCCGGCTCGGGATCTTCGCCCGCCGCCTCGCGAGCGCCCAGGCGGTGCGGCTCAGGGGGCGGCGCTCCTCGGCGGCGCTCCTGGAAGGGCGGCGCTCCTAGAAGGCAAGCGCCTGCGCGCGCCGGGTGACCTCGGTGTGCCGGTCGCCGCGCAGCGCCTCGACCGGGGTCCCGGGCAGCGACTCGTCCTCGCGGAACAGCCACTCGAAGACCTCGTCGTCGCTGAACCCGCCGTCCTTGAGGACGGTGATCAGCCCCGGCAGGTGCCGCAGCACCGCGCCGTCCTGCAGGAACTCGGCGGGGATGCGGCTGTTGCCGCTGCCCGGCACGGCCATGAGCTTCCCCTCGCGGACAAGCTGCCGGACCTTGTTGGGCGAGACCCCGAGGGCGTCGGCGACCTCTGCCGGCGTGAGGGTCTTCATCTCGTCGGACTGCACGGTCCGAGCCTAGGACGGCGCGGGACCCGGCTACCATCGGCGGCGGCACGGCCGTGCGACCGTGGGCGGGGCACGGACCCGTCGCCCTGCCGGCCCCGAGGAACCGACCACGATGCGCATCGACACCGTCCTCACCAACGCCCGCATCACCACCCTCGACCCGGCACGACCGACGGCCTCGACGATCGGCGTCCTCGGCGGCCGGGTCGTCGGCCTCGACGAGGACCTCGACGGGGTCACCGCGGACGTGCGCCACGACCTGGGCGGGGCCCCCGTGGTGCCGGGCTTCAACGACGCTCACCTGCACTTCTCGGTGCTCGGCAGGGAGATGACGCAGCTCGACCTCTCCGCGGAGGCCGCACCCACCCTCGACGAGCTCTACCGGCGGGTCGCGGAGTGGGCCGCCGCCCGGCCGGAGGGCGCCTGGGTGGTGGGCAACGGCTACGACCAGAACAAGATCGGCGCACACCCCACACGGCAGGTGCTCGACCGCGTCGCCGGGGGCCGGCCGGTCTACCTCGTGCACGCCTCCAACCACATGGCGGTCGCCAGCACCGAGGCCTTCCGCCTCGCGGGCCACGCCGACCCGGACGCGGTCGAGGCGCCGCCGGGCGGCAGCGTCGTGCGCGTCGACGGCGTCGCCACCGGCCTCCTGCAGGAGCAGGCGATGGCGCTGGTGAGCCGGGTCCTGCGGCCGGTGCCCCAGGAGGACCTCGTGGCCGCGATCGGAGCGGCGTCGGCCTGGGCGCTGCGCCACGGCCTCACCAGCGTGACCGAACCCGGCATCGGCGGACGGATGATCGGCCACGGTCCGGCGGACGCCCGCGCCTTCCAGCTGGCGCGCGAGCGCGGCGTGCTGCGCACCCGGGTCACGGCGATGCCCTTCGTCGACGCCCTCCACGGGCTCGGCCGCGTGGACGAGGAACTCGAGGGCTGGGGCCTGGACCTCGGGATCCGCACCGGTCTCGGCGACGAGTGGTTCCGCCTGGGACCGGTGAAGATCATGGCCGACGGCTCCCTGATGGGCCGGACGGCGGCCATGAGCCGCGACTACGCCGACACCCCGGGGAACGCCGGCTACCTGCAGGCGGACGCCGCTGCCCTGCGCGAGAGCATCGTGCGCGGCCACCTCAACGGGTGGCAGGTCGCCACCCACGCGATCGGCGACCGGGCGCTCGACGTCGTCCTCGACGCCTACGAGGAGGCGCAGCGGCGGGCACCCCGCGCCGATGCCCGGCACCGCATCGAGCACGTCGGGGTGGCCTCCGACGAGCAGGTGGCGCGGATCGTCGCGGCGGGGCTCCTCCCGGTACCGCAGGGCAGGTTCCTGTCCGCGCTCGGTGACGGGATCCTGACGGCGCTCGGCCCGGGACGGACCGGGCTCGCCTACCGGATGCGGTCCTTCGTCGATGCCGGCGTCGAGCTCCCCGGCTCGACGGACGCGCCCGTCGTCCCCGGCGAGCCGATCCTGAGCATCCACGACATGGTCAACCGCCGGTCCGCCGGCGGGGCCCCCCTCGCGCCGCACGAGGCGCTCACCGCCCGCCAGGCCCTGCGCGCCTACACGGTCGGCTCCGCCCACGCGGTCTTCGAGGAGACGCGCAAGGGAACCCTGCGCCGGGGGATGCTCGCGGACCTGGTCGTCCTGTCCGACGACCTGCTGGCGGTGGCGCCGGAGCGGATCCGGGACGTGCAGGTCCGGGCGACCATGGTCGGCGGCGTGTTCGGCCACGACGCCGAGGGTCGGCTGGCGGGCGGGTGACCGCCGCGCGGGATGCGGCCGGCCCCAGGCGCCCCCGGTAGGATCGGCCCGGGCCGTGACTGGCGCATCGAGGTGGGGCACCACCGGGGAGCGGCCTGCACTCCCCCGCCGGGCGCCTGGGCACCGCTGACGCCGACACCCGCCAGGAGCCCCCATGAGCGACGTGACCCCCTCCTTCGACGCCGCCGCCGCGTCCACCGCCTACCGCAGCGCCCTGTCGGTCATCGCCGACGTCGAGCCGCGGGTGGCCGACGCGATCGGCGCGGAGCTCGCCGACCAGCGCGCCTCCCTCAAGCTCATCGCCAGCGAGAACTACGCCAGCCCCGCGGTGCTGCTGACGATGGGCAACTGGTTCAGCGACAAGTACGCCGAGGGCACCGTCGGGCACCGCTTCTACGCCGGCTGCCAGAACGTCGACACCGTCGAGGCGCTGGCCGCCGAGCACGCCCGCGAGCTGTTCGGCGCCCCCTACGCCTACGTCCAGCCGCACTCGGGCATCGACGCCAACCTGGTCGCGTTCTGGGCGGTGCTCGCCCAGCGGATCGAGTCCCCCGCCCTGGAGCGGGCCGGCGTCCGGCACGTCAACGACCTCACCGACGAGGACTGGGCCACCCTGCGGCACGCCCTCGGCGACCAGCGGATGCTCGGCATGAGCCTCGACGCCGGCGGCCACCTCACCCACGGCTTCCGCCCGAACATCAGCGGCAAGATGTTCGCCCAGTCCTCCTACGGCACCGACCCGGGGACCGGGCTGCTCGACTACGACGCCGTCGCCGCCCGCGCCCGCGAGTTCCGCCCGCTGATCCTCATGGCCGGCTACTCCGCCTACCCGCGCAAGGTCGACTTCGCGCGGATGCGGGAGATCGCCGACGAGGTCGGCGCGACGCTCGTGGTGGACATGAGCCACTTCGCCGGCCTGGTCGCCGGGAAGGTCTTCACCGGCGACTTCGACCCGGTGCCGCACGCGCACGTGGTCACCAGCACCAGCCACAAGTCGCTGCGCGGCCCGCGCGGCGGGTTCGTGCTGGCCCAGCCCGAGTACAGCGACGCCGTCGACCGCGGCTGCCCGATGGTGCTCGGCGGCCCGCTGCCGCACGTCATGGCCGCCAAGGCGGTCGCCTTCGCCGAGGCCCGCCGGCCGGAGTTCGCCGGCTACGCGCAGGCCGTCGTCGACAACGCCGTGTCCCTCGCCGAGGGGCTGTCCCGCCGCGGCGCCCGGCTGGTCACCGGCGGCACCGACAACCACATCGTGCTGCTCGACGTCTCCGGCTTCGGCCTCACCGGCCGGCAGGCCGAGTCGGCGCTGCTCGACGCCGGCATCGTCACCAACCGCAACGCGATCCCGGCCGACCCCAACGGCGCCTGGTACACCTCCGGCGTCCGGCTGGGCACCCCGGCGCTGACCACCCGCGGGTTCGGCGCCGCCGAGTTCGACCGCACCGCCGAGCTGATCGTCGACGTTCTGTCGCACACCAGCCCCACCGCGACGAAGGACGGCTCGCCGTCGAAGGCGAAGTACGTCGTCGACGGCGGCCTGGCCGAGAAGACCCGCGCGGCCGCGGCCGAGCTGGTCGCCGCGCACCCGCTCTACCCCGGGCTCGAGCTGTCCTGAGCCCGCGACGGCGGCCCGGCCCGGGGCGGGTGCCCCGGGCCGGGACCGTCAGACGTCGCTGTCGCGGTCCTCGGGCCGCTTCGACGTCTCGACCTCGGTCTCGGTGACCGGGGCGCCGCTGCCCTCGTCCGCGCCGCCGCGCTCGACCTCGCCCTGCGGGCCCGGCTCGGGTGTCTGCTCGCTCACGTGCTCGTCCTCTCCCTCGTCGATCGGTGCCCGCCCGCCTACCCCCGCCGGGGCGGGTGCACGCGGGCGACCCCTCCCGTGACCGGTGTGACGGGAGGGTGTGGCGGCCCGCCCGCCTGCGCGTGTGCCGACCGCTCCGGGGCGGTGCGCTCCTAGACTCCTGCCCGTGGACACCGCCGTGACCGACCCCGTGGTCGGCCTGGTCCTCGAGGGGCGCTACCGCCTCGAGGAGCGCCTCGCGCGCGGCGGCATGTCCACCGTCTACGCCGCCACCGACCTCCGGCTGCACCGCACGGTCGCTGTCAAGGTCATGGCCGAGCACCTCGCGCACGACCCGACGTTCGTCGGCCGGTTCACCCGCGAGGCCCGCGCCGCCGCGATGCTCAGCCACCCCAACGTCGTCGGGGTGAGCGACCAGGGCAGCGACCAGGGGCTGGTCTTCCTGGTGATGGAGCTGGTCCGCGGCCGCACCCTGCGCGACCTGCTGCAGGCCCGCGGCCGGCTGACCGTGGCCGAGGCCTTCGCCGTCCTCGAGCCGGTGCTGGCCGGGCTGTCGGCCGCGCACCGCGCCGGCATCGTGCACCGCGACGTCAAGCCCGAGAACGTGCTCATCGGCCACGACGGCACCGTGAAGGTGGCCGACTTCGGCCTGGCCCGCGCGCTCACCGGCACCGGGCAGACCAGCCACACCGGCGGCGTGCTCATCGGCACCGTCGCCTACCTGTCCCCCGAGCAGCTCGAGCGCGGCCGCGCCGACGCCCGCAGCGACGTCTACGCCGCCGGGCTGGTGCTGTTCGAGATGCTCACCGGCCACCCGCCCTACGGCGGCGACACCCCGCTGGCGGTGGCCTACCAGCACGTGCACCACGACGTGCCCCTGCCCTCGGCCGAGGTGCCGACCGTGCCGTGGCAGGTCGACGAGCTGGTCAAGCGGACGACGCGCCGCGAGCCCGCCGTCCGCCCGCTGGACGCCGGCGCCTTCCTCGCCGACCTCGAGGACGTGCGCAGCGACCTGGGCCTGGCCCGCGTGCCGGTGCCCACCGGGCGCAGCTCCGCGGGACCGGCCACCATCCGCCCGACCAACCGGCCCCCGCGCCGGCACCCCAGCGACCCCGGCGACGGCGACACCGAGCCGGGCACCGAGGTGCTCGGCGGCGCCCGCTCCTCCCGCGCCGGCCGCACCAGCCTGCTGCCGAACGTCGGCACCGGCTCGACGGCCGACGTCGGCGGGCGGCGGCCCGCCCCGCCGCAGCGCACCGGCGTCTCGCCGCAGGTGCGGCGCCGCCGCGCGCGGCTGGCCGTCGCCGTCGTGCTGCTGCTGGCGGTCACCGTCGGCGCGATCGGCTGGTGGATGGGCTCCGGTCGCTGGACGCAGGTGCCCTCCCTGGTCGGCAGCGACCGCGCCGCCGCGGTCGACCTGCTGCAGGAGGCGGGCCTGGACCCGGTCTTCGCCGAGGAGCAGTTCAGCGAGACCGTGCCCGAGGGCGTGGTCATCTCCGCCGACCCCGAGAGCGGCGAGGCGATCCGCAACACCGACGTCGAGCTGGTGGTCTCCAAGGGGCCCGAGCGGTTCACCGTGCCCACCGACCTGGTCGGGCAGCCGATCGAGGCGGTGCGCGAGGCGCTGGCCGGCATCCCCGTCGTCCCCACCGAGCAGCAGGACTACGACGAGGACGTCCCCGTCGGGTCGGTCACCGGGTTCGAGCCCGAGGCCGGCACGGAGGTCAGGCGCGGCGACCCGGTGGTCGTCTACGTCAGCCGCGGGCCGGCGCCGGTCGCGATCCCCAACGTCGTCGGCCAGCCCGCCGACGCCGCGCAGGCCAACCTCGAGGCCGAGGACTTCACCGTCGTCCGCACCGAGGGCCGCAGCGCCGACGTCCCCACCGGGGCGGTCATGGCGGTCACCCCGGGGCCGGGCACCGAGGCGCCCTACGGCAGCGAGGTGACCATCCAGGTCTCCATCGGCGTGCCGCAGGTGACCGTGCCCGACGTGACCGGCATGGGCGAGGACGAGGCGACCGCGGCCCTGGAGGCCGCGGGCCTGACGGTCACCACCTCCACCTTCATCACCGGCGACCGCGTGTACCGGCAGAGCCCGGGCGCGGGCACCGTCGTCGACCTGGGAAGCCAGGTGAGCCTGCTGCTGAGCTTCGGGTGACGTCGATCCCCATCGGGGCGCACGTCCAGGTCGCCGGCGGGCTGGCCACCGGCGGGCTGCGCTACACCGACGACGTCGGCGCGCAGGCGGTGCAGGTCTTCGTCGGCAACCCGCGCGGCTGGAAGCGGTCGGCCGGCGACCCCGCGCAGGACGCCGCGTTCGTCGCGGGCCTGGCCGAGCGCGGCGTCCCGTCGTTCGTGCACACGCCGTTCCTGGTGAACGTCGGCTCGCCCACCCCGGCGACCGTCGACCGCTCGATCGAGACGATCGCCGCCGACCTCGCCCGCGGCGTGCAGCTCGGCGTGCGCGGCGTCGTCGTGCACGCGGGGTCCGCCGTGGACGAGGACCGCTACGAGGCCGCGCTGCGCCAGCTGCACGAGCGGCTGCTGCCGGTGCTCGACGCCCTCCCCGACGCCGGCCCGCGGCTGCTGGTCGAGCCGACGGCGGGCGGTGGCCGGTCGCTGGCGGCCACCGTCGAGGACCTCGGCCCGTACCTCGCGGCGCTCGACTGGCACCCGAAGGTGGGCGTCTGCCTGGACACCTGCCACGCGTGGGCGGCCGGGCACGACCTGGCCACCCCGGGTGGGACGACGGCGACGCTCGACGCGCTGGAGGCCACCGTGGGCCCGGGCCGTCTCGGGCTGGTGCACGCCAACGACTCCCTCGACGAGCGCGGCTCCAAGCGGGACCGGCACACCACCATCGGCGAGGGCTCGATCGGCGTCGGCGCGTTCGGCGAGCTCATGGCGCACCCGTCGATGGCCGGGGTGCCGGTCGTCGTCGAGACGCCCAGCGCCGACCGCGGCCACGCCCGCGACATCGCCCTGCTGTGCGCCCTGCGCGACGGCCGCCCCGTGGAGTCCACCGCCGCCTGACGCGCGCGCCGCGCCCGGGGAGGGCGACACGCCGCGGTCACCCTGCGGGTTCGCGTCTTCACTTGCGGTGATCTACGACACGGGATTGGCTCGCATCCCACCGCGGCCGCCGGGTTGCGGAGAGTCACCCCGAGGAGCCGTCCTTGCCCACTCGTCGCACCCTGGCCGTCGGCGTCGTCGCGCTGGCGACCGCCGGCCTCGGCGTCACCGCCGGCCCCGCCTCCGCCGCACCCGCCGACGGCGGCCCGCGGGCCACCTTCGTGGTCACCGTCGACCGCTCCACCCTCCCCGACCAGGCGGCGGACCGTGCCCGCGGCCTCGGTGGCCGGATCGCCCACGTCTACACCGCGGCGCTCACCGGCTTCGCCGTCGAGCTGCCCGAGGCCGCCGCGGGCCGGCTGTCGGCCATCCCGGGCGTGGTCGCCGTCGAGCGCGACCAGGTGGTCACCGCCGAGGGCGCGCAGTCCGGCGCGCCGTGGGGCCTGGACCGCACCGACCAGCGCGACCTGCCGCTGTCCGGCACGTTCGGCTACACCGCGACCGGCAGCGGCGTCACCGCCTACGTCATCGACACCGGCATCAACGCCGCGCACGCCGACTTCGGCGGCCGGGCGGTCTCCGGGTACGACGCCGTCGACGGCGGCCCCGCCGACGACTGCAACGGCCACGGCACGCACGTCGCGGGCACCGTGGGCGGCACCACGTACGGCGTCGCCAAGGGCGTGCGCCTGGTCGGCGTCCGCGTCCTGGACTGCGCCGGCAACGGCACCACCTCCGGCGTCGTCGCCGGCATCGACTGGGTGACCGCGAACCACACGGCGGGCGCGCCGGCGGTGGCCAACATGAGCCTGGGCGGCGGGGCGAGCACGGCGATCGACACCGCGGTCCGCAACAGCATCGCCGACGGCGTGACCTACGCCGTCGCGGCCGGCAACGGCAACACCGCGGGCGTGGCCCAGGACGCCTGCGCCTCCTCCCCCGCGCGGGTCCCCGCCGCGCTCACCGTGGGCGCCACCGACCGCACCGACACCGCCGCGGCGTTCAGCAACTACGGCAGCTGCGTGGACCTGCTCGCGCCCGGCGTCGGCATCACCAGCGCATGGCACACCTCGCCGACGGCGACCAGCACGATCAGCGGCACGTCGATGGCCACGCCGCACGTCGCCGGTGTCGCCGCGCTGTACCTGTCGACCGCGCCCGGCGCCGCGCCGGCGACGGTCGCCGGCGCGGTCACCGCGGCCGCGACGACCGACCACGTGACGCTCTCGCGGACCGCCACCCGGGCCGGCACGCCCAACCGGCTGCTGTTCAGCTCCTGGTGAGCCGCGGCGCCCGCCGGCCACCCCAGCGGTGGCCGGCGGGCGTCTCAGCGGTCGAGGAGGTCGGCGAGGACGTCGCCGGCGCGGTCGACCGCGGCCCGGTCGACGTCGAGGTGCGTGACCAGGCGGATCCGCCGGGGGCTCACCTGGGACACCAGCACGCCGCGCGCCTTGGCGGCCCCGGCCACGACCGGCGCCGGGACGTCGTCGACGACGACCATGTTGGTCTCCACCGTGGCCGGGTCGACGCCCAGGCGCTTGGCCAGCAGCCGGGCGTGCTCGTGGTCCTCGGCCAGCCGGGCGAGGTGGGAGTCCAGCGCGTAGAGCCCGGCCGCGGCCAGCACCCCGGCCTGCCGCATGCCGCCGCCCAGGCGCTTGCGCCACAGCCGCCCGACGGCGATCCGCTCGGCCGAGGCCACGAGCACCGACCCGACCGGCGCGCCGAGCCCCTTGGACAGGCAGACCGACGCGGTGTCGGCCAGCCGCCCGTAGGTCGCGAGCGCCACGCCGGAGGCGACGGACGCGTTCCAGATCCGGGCGCCGTCGAGGTGCACGGCGACGCCGGCATCGCGGGACCAGGCGAACAGCCGCTCGAGCTCGGCCAGCGGCTGCACCCGCCCGCCACCGCGGTTGTGCGTGTTCTCGACGGCGACGGCGGCGGTGGCGGTCAGGTGCCAGTCGCCGCGCGGGCGCACCTGGTCGATCAGCGCGTCCGCGTCGAGCAGCCCGCCGTCGGAGACGACCGTGCGGGTGGAGATGCCGAACACCGCGGCCGCGGCACCCATCTCGTAGGTGACCACGTGCGCGTCGGCGTCGCAGAGCACCTCCTGGCCGGGCTCGCACACCAGCCGCATGCCGATCTGGTTGCCCATCGTCCCGGACGGGACGAACAGCGCCGCCTCGTGGCCGAACAGGTCCGCGACCCGCTCCTCGAGCGCCCGGATCGCCGGGTCCTCGCCGTAGACGTCGTCGCCCACCTCGGCCTCGGCCATCGCCCGGCGCATGCCGGGGGTGGGGCGGGTGACGGTGTCGGAGCGGAGGTCGATGAAGGAGGTCATCCCGTCAGGCTTTCCGGCCCCGCTGCAGGGGCCCGCCGTGAGCGTGCGAACGGTGGGGGGCAGCGGGGTCCTTCATCCACGCAGCATCTCCGCCACGAGGAAGGCCAGCTCCAGCGACTGCCCGGTGTTCAGCCGCGGGTCGCAGGCGGTCTCGTACCGGCTGTTGAGGTCCTCGTCGCTGATCTCCATCGCCCCGCCGAGGCACTCGGTGACGTCCTCGCCGGTGAGCTCGACGTGGATGCCGCCGGGCCAGGTGCCCAGCGCGCGGTGCACGTCGAAGAAGCCGAGGACCTCGTCGACGATGCGGTCGAAGTGCCGGGTCTTGTAGCCGGTCGAGGACTCGTGGGTGTTGCCGTGCATCGGGTCGCACTGCCACACGACCTGGTGGCCGCTGGCGGTGACCTTCTCCACGATCGGCGGCAGGACGTCGCGGATCTTCCCGTTGCCCATGCGGCTGATCAGCGTCAACCGGCCAGGGACGCCGTGGGGGTCCAGCCGCTCGACCAGCTCGGTGGCCTGCTCCGGGGTGGTGGAGGGCCCGATCTTGACGCCGATCGGGTTGGCGATGCGGGACATGAACTCCACGTGCGCGCCGTCGAGCTGGCGGGTGCGCTCGCCGATCCACACGAAGTGCGCCGAGGCGGCGTAGGGCCGGCCCTCGTGCACCCGCAGCAGCGCGGCCTCGTAGTCGAGGATCAGCGCCTCGTGGCTGTTGTAGAGCTCGACGCCGCGCAGCGCGCTGTCGTCGACCCCGCAGGCCTTCATGAACGCCAGCGCCCGGTCGATCTCGCGGGCGATGACCTCGTAGCGGACACCGGCCGGCGAGTTGGCGACGAAGTCCTTGTTCCAGTCGTGGACGGCGTGCAGGTCGGCCAGGCCGCCGTGCGCGTAGGCGCGGATCATGTTCATCGCCGCGGCCGAGTTGGCGTAGGCGCGCACCAGCCGGTTCGGGTCGGGGATGCGCTTCTCGAGCACCGGCTCCAGCGAGTTGACCATGTCGCCGCGGTAGGACGGCAGGCCCAGCGCGTCGGTGTCCGACGAGCGCGGCTTGGCGTACTGCCCGGCCACCCGGCCGACCTTGACCACCGGCACGCTCGCGCCGTAGGTGAGGACGACGGCCATCTGCAGCAGCGTGCGCGTGGTGCTCTGCAGGTGCGCGTCGGTGTTGAGGTCGAAGGTCTCCGCGCAGTCCCCGCCCTGCAGCAGGAAGGCCCGCCCCTGGGCGACCTCGGCCAGCCGGCCGCGCAGCTCGTCGACCTCGCTGGGCGCCACGATCGGCGGCACGGACGACAGCGTCGTGAGGACGCCGTCGAGGGCGGTGCGGTCGGGCCAGGTCGGCTGCTGGGCGGCGGGGAGCTCGCGCCACCGGTCGAGGCCGGGCACCGGCTGCGGGGAGGGGGACAGGCTCACGCCGTCGAGGGTACGGCGGTCCCCCGCCTCACCCGAAGAACACCTCGGCCTCGGCGTACCGCTCCAGCGGCACCAGCTTGAGCCGCGCGGTGGCCTCCGCGATCGGCACCGGCACGACGTCGGTCCCGCGCAGGGCCACCATGACACCGGAGTGCCCCTCGTGCAGCGCGCCGACCGCGGCCAGGCCGAACCGGGTGGCCAGCACCCGGTCGAACGCCGAGGGCGTGCCGCCGCGCTGGATGTGCCCGAGCACCACCGCGCGCGCCTCCCGGCCGGTGCGCTCCTCCAGCAGCGCGGCCAGCGCCGCGCCGATGCCGCCGAGCCGGACGTGCCCGAAGGCGTCGCGCTCGCCGGTGGCGGTCACCAGGTCGCCGTCGGCCGGCCGGGCCCCCTCGGAGACGACGACGATCGGCGAGTAGCCGGACTCGAAGCGGTGCAGGCAGTGCGCGACCACGGCCTCGACGTCGAACGGGCGCTCGGGCACCAGCACGACGGTGGCGCCGCCGGCCATCCCCGCGTGCAGCGCGATCCAGCCGGCGTGCCGCCCCATCACCTCGACGACCAGCGTGCGGTGGTGGCTGTCGCCGGTGGTGTGCAGCCGGTCGATGGCCTCCATCGCGACGCCGACCGCGGTGTCGAAGCCGAACGTGTAGTCGGTGCCGTCGAGGTCGTTGTCGATCGTCTTGGGCACGCCGACCACCCGCACCCCCTCCCCCGTCAGCTTCGCGGCGACGCCGAGGGTGTCCTCGCCGCCCACCGGGACCAGCGCCTCGATCCCGTGCCGCTCGAGGGTGGCCATCACCCGCGCGGGCCCGCCGTCGATGGCGTAGGGGTTGGTGCGGGAGGTGCCGAGCACGGTGCCGCCACGGGGCAGCAGCCCGCGGACGGCGGACAGGTCCAGGGGGACGGCGTCGTCGTCGAGCAGGCCGCGCCAGCCGTCGCGGAAACCGACCACCTCGTCCCCGGCCCCGATGCCGCACCGGACCACGGCCCGGATGACCGCGTTGAGGCCGGGGCAGTCGCCCCCGCCGGTCAGGATCCCGATGCGCACGACGCCTCCCGGAGGGACGAACCGCAGGTCAGCACGATCCTGCACCCATCCGTGACCGCGGTCACCGTCTGCGCGCCGGAAGCGGCAGGATCGCCGCCGTGGACCCCGCGGAGCTGCTCGCGCTGATGCCCTTCGCCGTCGCCACCGGCGTCGAGCTGGACCGGGCCGGGCCCGGGGAGGTCACCGGCCGGCTGCCGTGGGCGCCGCAGCGGTGCACAGCGGGCGGGGTGCTGCACGGCGGCGCGCTGATGACGCTGGCCGACACCGTCGGCGCCGTCTGCGCCTTCCTCAACCTCCCGCCCGGGGCGTCGACGTCGACCCTCGCCTCGTCGACGTCCCTGCTGCGCGCGGTCCGCGGCGGGACGGCGCACGCCACCGCCCGCCCGCTGCACGTCGGCCGCTCGACGGTCGTCGTCCTCACCGAGGTGACCGACGACGACGGGCGGCCGGTGGCCTCGGTCACCCAGACCCAGGCCGTGCTCGGACCCGCCTGAGTCACGGTCCGCCCCACCCGCCCCGGCCGTCCCACCGCGGCGGGTTCCGGTACAGGACCGGCCGCCTCCTGCCGACGCTGCGGCGCGGTGCCGGGTGCTCTGCCCGGGCCGGGAGGGGGACGACGTGCTCGGACGGTGGGGGATCAGGACGAAGGTGGTCGCGCTGGCCGTCGCCAGCGTGGCGGCGACCGGCGGCGCGATGGCCGGGGTGAGCGCGTGGCAGAGCGCGCGGTTCGCCGACACCACCCAGGAGTCGGTGACCGAACTGGTCGAGGAGAGCGTCGCGCGCACCGCGGCCGGCGTGCAGGACGTCGTCGCCACCCAGGGCCAGTCCACCGCCGCGCGGGTCGACAGCCAGCTCGCCGTCGCCCTCGACGTGCTCGCCCGCTCGGGCGGGCTCACCGTCGGCGGCCCCGGCGGGCCCGTGCACTGGGAGGCGAAGAACCAGCAGTCCGGCGAGGTGACGCCGGTCGACCTGCCCCGGGTGACCGTCGGCGGGCAGTGGCTCGGCCAGAACGGCGACCCGGCGCTGCCCACCGCCGTCGTCGACCAGGTGCAGGCGCTGGTCGGCGGGACCGCGACGATCTTCCAGCGCACGCCGGCGGGCGACATGCTGCGCGTGGCCACCAACGTCACCGGCGCGGACGGCCGGCGCGCGATCGGCACCTACATCCCCGCGGTCGACCCCGGCGGGCGGCCGAACCCGGTGGTCGCGGCGGTCACCTCCGGGCAGACCTACCGCGGCAACGCCTTCGTCGTCGGCTCCTGGTACGTGGCGGCCTACACGCCGCTTCGGGACCGGGCCGGCCAGCTGGTCGGGATGCTCTACGTCGGCGAGCAGCAGCAGGCCATCCCGGCGCTGCGGGAGAGCCTGGAGGCCACGCAGGTCGGCGCGCACGGGCACGTCGAGGTGTGGGGCGGCACCGGTGACCGCGCCGGCACCGTGCTGGTCAGCCCCGACGGCGCCCGCGACGGGCAGGCGCTGATCGACGCCACCGACGCCGACGGCCGCCCGTACGTGCGCGAGATCGTGGACGCCGCCCTCGGCCTGGCGGACGGCGAGCAGGCCACCGTGCACTTCACCGACGCCGAGGCCGGCCCGACCACCGCCCAGGTCGCCTACTACGCGCCGTGGGACTGGGTGCTGGTCACCCTCGCCCGGGACGCCGACTTCACCGGCCCGGTGGACCGGCTCGCCGACGGCCGCGCCGCCATGGTCACCGCGCTGGTCCTCGCCGCCGTCCTCGTCGCGCTGCTCGGCGGGGTCGTCGCCTGGCAGCTCGGCCGGCGGCTCACCGCGCCGCTGCACCAGCTGCGCGCCCGCATGGCCGAGATCGCCGACGGCGAGGGCGACCTGACCCAGCGCACGACGGTCGGAGGCGACGACGAGGTGGGCCAGCTGTCCGCGGCGTTCAACCGGTTCGTGGACAAGGTCGCCGGCACCGTGCGCGACATCGGCGGCTGCGCCCGCCAGGTGGCGGCGTCGGCGTCGGGCGTGGCCGCGGTCGCCGACGGGCTGGCCACCCGCGCCGCCCGCAGCCGCGACCAGGCGCAGGCGGCGCACACCGCGGCCAGCGACATCAGCGCCGGCGTGTCCGCGGCCGCGGCCGGCGCGGAGGAGATGGGCCTGTCGATCACCGACATCGCCCGCAGCGCCGCCGAGGCCGCGCAGGTGGGCCGGCAGGCCGCCGAGCTCGCCCGCCGGACCGAGGGCGCGATCGCCGCCCTGGGGACGAGCTCCGCGGAGATCGGCGAGGTGGTGCGCGTCATCGCCGCCGTCGCCGAGCAGACCAACCTGCTGGCGCTCAACGCGACCATCGAGGCCGCCCGCGCCGGCGAGGCGGGCAAGGGCTTCGCCGTCGTGGCCAACGAGGTCAAGGAGCTCGCGCAGGAGGCCGCCCGCGCCAGCGACGACATCGCGCGCAGGGTCGAGGCCATCCAGGCCGACACCGGTGCCGCGGTCGGCTCGATCACCCGCATCGCCGAGGTCGTGCACGCGATGAACGACCACCAGCTGACCATCGCCAGCGCGGTGGAGGAGCAGTCGGCGACCACCCGCGAGCTCACCCGCAGCGTCGCCGCGGCCGCCGAGGGCGCGGGCTCGGTGTCCGCCACGCTCACCACGGTCAGCGCCGACGCCCGCGACAGCGCCGACGACGTCGACCGGGCGCACGCCGCCGCGGTGGAGCTCGACGGGCTCTCCCAGGAGCTCACCCGCCTGCTCGCCGTCTTCACGGTGTGACGGTGCACCTCCGCGGAAGTGCACGGTGCACTTCCGCGGAGGTGCACGGGGACGGAGGCCGCCCGGGCCCGCCGCTCAGCGGGGCCGGGCGGCCTCCATCGCCTGCCAGCGGGCGAGGTTGTAGCGCGCGTCGACCAGCGCGTCGTGCGTGCCGGCGGGCTTGGGCGGCAGCTCCGGCCGGCCGAGGTCGTCCCACCGCTGCCGCAGCTCCCGGGTGAACCGCGGCACCGCCCGCGGCAGCGCGGTCATCGGCCCCCACAGCTGGGCCAGCGCCACGTGGTCGTAGGCGGCGAACCACGCCCACAGCTCGACCTCCTCCCCCGGGCCGGTGAGGAAGGCGAGCAGGTCGTCGCGGATGCGCCGGCGGCTGCGCCAGGCCCGGTCGGCCGGCGGCGGCAGCTGGTCGAGCACGTTGCGGCGCACCCACGGGATGGCGCGGCGCTCGTCGAACTCGGTGCTGACGGCGTAGAACTCGCGGCCGGTCTCGTCGACGACGCCGATCGAGACGAGGTCGATCGTCGTCCCGTCCTCGATGAACTCGGTGTCGTAGAAGAACCGCCGCACACCGCCCACCGTAGGTGCGCTCAGCCCGCCCGGCGGCCGCCCACCGAGGAGCGGCCGAACTCCTGCCCCTGCAGCGCCGCGACTTCCCGCTCGAGCTGCGGCACGCGGGCGGCCGACAGCCTGACCATCACCTTCTCCGCCACCGCCCCGGTGACCGCCTGGCGCAGCGCCGAGACGACGCCGACCGAGCGCGGCACGAACACCCGGCGGCCGCGGGTCTCCAGGTTCTCCACCAGCGCCTCGGCGCACTCCTCCACCGAGGTGTACGCGCCCAGCGGTCCCGGCAGCCGCCGGCGGGTCGCGGCGAAGGTGGGCAGCGCCGCCTCGGTGTCGCGCACCAGGTCGGTGTCGATCCAGGTCGGGTGCGCGCTGGCCACGGTGACGCCGCGGTGGGCCACCTCCAGCCGCAGCGCGTCGCCGAAGCGCTCCAGCCCGGCCTTCGCCGCGCAGTAGGCGCTCATGCCCGGCAGCACCGTGAACGCGGCGGCGGAGCTGACCAGCAGCACGTGCCCGCGCCGCTCCGCCACCGCCGGCAGCGCGGCGTGCGCGGTGAGCACCGCGCCGGTCAGGTTCACCTCGATCGTGCGCGACAGCGCGTGCGCGGAGCTCGTCATGACGGTGGTCAGCGGGGCGATCCCGGCGTTGGCGACGACGACGTCGAGCCCGCCGAAGGTGTCCACGGTCCGGGCGACGGCGGCCCGCAGCGCCTCGGGGTCGGTGACGTCGCACTCCACCCACAGGTGCTCGGGGCCCAGCTCGTCGGCGACCCGGGCCAGCAGCCCGGGCTCCAGGCCGGCCAGCGCCACCCGGGCGCCGCGGGCGGCGGCCCGGCGGGCCAGCTCGGCGCCGATGCCGCGGGCGGCGCCGGTGACCAGCACCGCCCTCCCGGCCAGCGGGGTGCGGGTCCTCCTGCGGGGCGACAGCGGCATCGGTGCTCCCTCGGGGTCTCGGCGCTCGTGTTGAGCACTGCTCAACGACGGTTGTAGCTTGTTGACCGTTGCTCAGCAAGCCGGACGTCGTAGGAGGAGCACCCGGTGACCAGCACGCTGGACAGGCCCGCCCCGGGCGCCGAGGACACCCGGGAGGTCGGGGTCGCGATCATCGGCACCGGGTTCGCGGGCCTGGGCATGGCGATCAGGCTGCGGCAGCGCGGCGAGGCCGACTTCGTGCTGCTCGAGCGGGCGCACGAGGTCGGCGGCACGTGGCGCGACAACCACTACCCGGGCGCCGCCTGCGACGTGCAGTCCAACCTCTACTCCTTCTCCTTCGCGCCCAACCCGGACTGGCCGCGCTCCTACTCCGAGCAGCCGGAGATCCAGGCCTACCTGCAGGCCACCGCCGACCGCTTCGACGTCCGGCGGCACTGCGTCTTCGGCGCCGAGGTCACCGCCGCCCGCTGGGACGACGCCGCGCGCCGCTGGGACGTCGAGACGACGGCCGGCCGGTTCCGCGCCCGCGTGCTCGTCTCCGCCGCCGGCGCGCTGGCCGACCCGAGCCGGCCCGACATCCCCGGCCTGCGCTCCTTCGCGGGCACGGTCGTGCACTCGGCGCGCTGGGACGACGGCCACGACCTCACGGGCGAGCGGGTCGCCGTCGTCGGCACCGGCGCCTCGGCGATCCAGATCGTCCCCGCCGTCCAGCCGCGGGTCGGCAGCCTCGCCGTCTACCAGCGCACGCCGCCGTGGATCGTGCCGCGCACCGACCACCCGGTGTCCCCGCGGGTGCAGCGGCTGTACCGGCTGGTCCCCGGCTTCCAGCGGCTGGTCCGCGCGGTGCTCTACCTGGTGCGCGAGTTCCTCGTCGTCGGCATGGCCAAGAACCGGCGCTTCCTCGGGCCCGTGGGCCGGGTGGCGAGGGCGCACCTGCACCGGCAGGTCCGCGACCCGAAGCTGCGGGAGGCGCTGACGCCGGACTACACGATCGGCTGCAAGCGGATCCTGATCAGCAACGACTACTACCCGGCGGTGTCGGCCCCCAACGCCGAGCTGGTCACCGCGGGCATCGCCGAGGTCCGGCCGCGCTCGATCGTCACCGTCGACGGCGTCGAGCGGCCCACCGACACGATCGTGCTGGCCACCGGCTTCCACGTCACCGACCTGCCGATCGCCCGGCGGATCACCGGCCGCGACGGTCGCACCCTCGCGCAGGTGTGGGACGAGGGCATGGTGACCAACCGGGGCAGCGCCGTCGCCGGCTTCCCCAACCTGTTCCTGCTGGTCGGGCCGAACGTCGGCGTCGGCCACACGTCGATGGTCTACATGATCGAGTCGCAGGTGGCCTACGTCGACGACGCCCTGCGCACCATGGCCGCCGAGGGCCTGGACGCGCTCGAGACCACCCCGGAGGCGCAGGAGGCCTACCGCGAGCTCATCGCCCGCCGGTCCCGCGGCACGGTGTGGCTGGCCGGCGGCTGCGGCAGCTGGTACCTCGACCGGCACGGCCACAACACCACGCTCTGGCCGGACTTCACCTTCCGCTTCCGGAGGCTGACCCGGCGGCTGGACCGCGAGAACTACGTCGGCACCCCCGCCGGCGCGCCCGCCCGCACCCCGGAGGTGGCCGCGTGAGCACGACCGCTCCCCTGCGGCTGCGCCGCACCGCCGCCGTCGCCACCCCCGACGGCGCCCTGCTGCACGCCACCGTCGACGGTCCCGACGACGCCCCCGTGACGCTGGTCCTCGCGCACGGCTGGACGCTGTCGCAGGCCGCCTGGGACGACGTCGCCGCGCTGCTCACCCCGCAGGTGGCCGACGGCCGGCTGCGCCTGGTCCGCTACGACCAGCGCGGCCACGGCCGCTCCACCTGGGGCACTGCGGACATCTCGATCGACCGGCTCGGCCTCGACCTCGCCGCGGTCCTCGACCGGCTGGCGCCGTCCGGCCCGGTCGTGCTGGCCGGGCACTCGATGGGCGGCATGACGGTCATGTGCCTGGCCGCGGCCCGGCCCGAGCTGTTCGGCGACCGGGTGCGCGGCGTCGCGCTCGTGTCGACGTCGGCCGGCGACCTGCAGTCGCCGCCGCGCACCCGCGCCGAGCGGCTCCGGCAGCGGCTCACCCCCGGCGCGCTGTCGCTCGCGCTGGCCGGCGCGCGCGTCGTCGAGCGGCTGCGCCGGCTGGTGCCGCCGGAGCACCCGCGGCACCGGGCGCTCGTGCGCGACCTGCTCTACGGCGCCGACGCCACCGACGCGATGGTGCGTGCCGGGGCCGGGATCGTGCACGCCACCACCGTGCGGGCGTTCACCGCGTTCCTGCCGGCGCTGGGCGACCACGACAAGTCCGCCGAGCTGGCCGCGCTCACCCGCGTGCCGGTCGAGCTGCTGGTCGGTGACTCCGACAAGCTGACCCCCGTGCGCCACACCCGCCGGCTCGCCGAGGCCCTGCCCGGCGCGCACGTGCAGGTGGTCCCGCGGACCGGTCACATGCTGCCGAACGAGCGGCCGTCCCTGGTGACCGCGTCGATCGCGCGGCTGCTCACCGAGGCCGCGGCGTCCCGGGCCGCCGACTGAGCGGTCCGGCCGTGCCCTCCTCCCCCGCGCGCTCCCGCCGGTCGGCCGCCGACCGGCGGGAGCAGCTGGTCGGCATCGGCCTGCAACTGCTGCCCACGACCCCGGTGCAGGAGCTGACCATCGACGAGGTGGCCCGGCGGGCGGGCATCAGCCGCAGCCTGCTGTTCCACTACTTCCCGTCCAAGCGGGAGTACTACCAGGCCGTGACGCGCGCGGCGGCCGACCTGCTGCGCGCCCACCTCACCCCGCCGGCGGACCTGCCGGCCGCGGAGCGCCCGGCGTGGATGCTCGACCGCTACGTCGGCTGGGTGGAGACCTACCGGGAGTCGCACCTGGCGTTCGTCCGCGGCGCGGCCGGCGGCGACCCGTGGGTGGCCGAGGTCTACGAGGAGACCCGCGAGGCGCTGGTCGACCTCGGCATCGGCGCGCTCGGCGGGCTCGAGGACCCGCTGCGCCGGCAGCTGGTGCGCTCGTGGTTCGCCTTCACCGAGGACCTCGTCCACCAGTGGGTGCGCGAGCCCGCGACCAGCCGCGACGAGCTGCTGGCCCTGCTCACCGACCTGCTCGGCCGGCTCCTCGACCGCTAGCCGGCGAGGGTGTCGGGCGCCCGGTCACCGGCCTCGCCGGCCGGCGGCTGCAGCCGCCCGACGACGTCGGCAGCGCTCGCGCCGGTGGCCTGCATCGACTTCTTGACGGTGGCGCCGTAGACGTCGACGTACTCCTGGCCCGACATCGTCATGATCTCGTACATGATCTCGTCGGTGATGGACCGCTCGACGAAGCGGTCGCCGGCCAGGCCCTCGTAGCGGGAGAAGTCCAGCGGCTCGCCGAAGCGCACGCGCACCCGGACCAGCTTCTTCCCGAACGGCATCCGCCGCGGCCGGTAGACCATCGCCACCGGGATCACCGGCACGCCGGTCTCCAGCGCCATGCGCGCCACCCCGACCTTGCCGCGGTACAGGCGGCCGTCGGGCGAGCGGGTGCCCTCGGGGTAGATGCCCAGCAGCCGGCCCTCCCGGAGCATCCGGAGGCCGGTGCGGATGGCGTCCTCGGCGGCCGTCGCGCTGGCGCGGTCGATGGGCACCTGCCCCGCGCCGGAGAAGAAGGCCCGCTGCAGCCACCCCTTCACGCCGGTGCCGGTGAAGTACTCCTGCTTGGCCAGGAACGTGACCCGGCGCCGCAGCGACAGCGGCATGAAGATCCAGTCCGAGGCCGAGAGGTGGTTGCTGGCCAGGATCGCGGCACCATCGGCAGGTACGTGCTCACGCCCCTCCGCCCGCGGGCGGAACACGAGCTTCACCAGCGGGCCGATGGCCACGAACTTGAGGAACCAGTAGAACAACACGCCTCCCTGTCGGGCTGCCAGACTAGGGATCCGGGTGCCCCGCCGACAATCGGCCCGCGTGTCACGTCGGCCGGACGCCCGCCCGACCCCGGAGGAGGACCACCGTGGCTGCTGACCGGCCGCTCCCCCGGGGGGCCGCGGCGTGACCGGGCCGCGGCGCGGGCGGGGTCGCCGCGACAACGGCCTGGACGCCGCGCTCTGGGCGCCGCTGCGCGACGTCGACCCGCGCGTCGGCGAGCACCTGCTCGACGTGCTGCGCGACGCCGGCATCGCCGCCTACCTCGAGCCGGCCGCCGACGTCGGGCCCTACACCCGCACCGTCTTCCTCCCCAGCCCGCCGGCCGACCGGCTGTTCGTCGACCGCACCCGCCTCGGCGAGGGCCGCTCCCTGGTCGAGCGGCACGCCGACGACCACGCCCCCGCCGGCGGCCCCGCGGCCGAGCGGCGCCCGCTGCGGCGCGACCTCGACGAGGACGCCGAGTGGACGCGCATCGTCGCCGCCTACGAGGCCGAGCACGGGCGCACCGTCGTCGAGGACGCCGACCCCGCGGAGCCCGCCGTCGTCCGGCCCGCCACGCCGCCCCCCGACGACGAGGAGGACGACCCGCTCGCCGAGGAGCACTACGAGCCCCCGCCGGCCCCGCCGGTGCCGATGCCCTCGCCCTCGACCCTGTACGCGGTGCTGCTGGCGGCCGCCGGCGTGGTGCTGGTCGGCGCGCCGGGCGTGCTGGGCCTGCGGACCGAGACCGGCCTGGTGCTCGGCGTCGCGGCCCTGGTCGGCAGCGCCGCCCTGGCGCTGTCCCGGATGCGCGACCGCGACGACGACGGCGACGACGGGGCCGTCGTCTAGCGGCGCGGGCGTCTAGCGACCGGCGCAGACCGCCGCGCGGGCGAGGTCGGCCGCACCGACCAGGCCGGCCGAGGCGCCGAGCGCCGCGGCGACCACCTTCGGGCCGGGCCGGAAGCCGCGGCCGGGCAGCGCCCGCCCCAGCCGCTCGCGCGCCGGGTCGAGCACCATGTCGCCGAGCACGCTCACCCCGCCGCCGATCACGACGACGTCCGGGTCGAGCACGCTGGCGAGGTCCGCGATGCCCTGGCCGAGCCACTCCCCGACGTCGCTCACCAGGCTCAGCGCCACCGGGTCGCCGTCGGCCGCGGCGCGGGCCACGTCCTCGCCGGTCAGCCGCGCCGGGTCGCCGTCGACGCGGTCGAGCAGCCGCGCCGCCGCGGCCGGCGAGCGGGTGGCCACCTCGCGGGCGGTGGTGGCCAGGGCGCTGCCGCTGGCGTACTGCTCCCAGCAGCCGCGGTTGCCGCAGGCGCACAGCCGCCCGTCGGGGACCACCCGCATGTGCCCCCACTCCCCCGCCACCCCGTGCGCGCCGCGCTGCAGCCGGCCGCCGGCGACGATCCCGCCGCCGATGCCGGTGCCGAGGGTGATGCACAGGGCCAGCTCCGCCCCGCGGGCGGAGCCGAAGCGGTACTCGGCCCAGGCGGCGGCGTCGGCGTCGTTGCCCACCCACAGCGGCCGCTGCAGGCGGGCGGCGAGGTCGCGGCGCAGCGAGGTGTGCCGCCAGGCCAGGTGCGGGCTGAACAGCACGACGTCGCCGGTGCGGTCGAACCAGCCGGCCGCGCCGACGCCGACCGCGGCCAGCGGGCCGCCGTGCCGGACGGCGAGCTCCTCGACCACCCCGGCGATCGCGGCCTCGGTCTCGGTCACCGACGCGGTCGGCGTCGAGCGGCGGGCGGTGTCCCGCACCGTCCCGTCCGGCGCGACGACGCCACCGGCCACCTTGGTCCCGCCGACGTCGACGCCGAGCGCGGGCAGTGCGGCGGGGTCGCTCCGGTCGCCGGCCACTCAGCCGAGCTCGATGTGCTGGACCTGCGCCGGCTCCGGCTCCGGCGCCGGGGCCGGCCCGGGCGCGGGCGGCGCCGGCGGCGTGGACACCGACCGCAGCGCCCCGGCGGCGCTGGTCAGCAGGTCGGCGAGCGCCTCGCTGACGTCCGGCCGGCGGGCGACGGCGGCCGCCCGGCACAGCGGGCACCAGCGGCAGTCCCCGCCCGGCTCGTGCTCCCCCGCCGTCCCCTCCGCGGCGGCGCCGGTCTCGGCCCAGGCCTGTCCCACCCCGGCCACCAGCCGCCGCGCCTGATCGAGCCAGTCGGCTCCCTCGGTCACCGTGTCCCCCTGTCGTCCGCCGGGCCGTCCGCCGCACTGCGCGACGGTGCCCCCTCAGCACCGTCCGCCCCGACGGCCGCCAGCAGGTCGGCCGGCCACTGCTGCGGGTCGGCGGCGAAGCCGACCACCAGCCGCGCGGCGGCGCTGCCCGGGTGGGCCAGGGTGCCCGACGTGACCACGCACCGGCGCAGCAGGGCGTCCAGGCGCAGGGAGCGGCGGGTGCCGGCGGCCGTCACCACCAGGTCGTCGTCCCAGCGGGTGAGCCGGACCCCGGCGCGCTCGGCGAAGGGCAGCGGGAGCGTCAGCCGCCAGCCGCCGTCCACGCGCTCGGGTGCGGGCACCGGCGGGACCGACCCGCCGGCCGGCCCGGGCAGGTCGGGCAGGAGCGCGGCGAGCGCCTCGGCGCCGGCCGGCTCGACCGCGGCCTCGGCGACCTCCCGCACCGGCGCGACCCCGGCCAGCGCGGCGAGCGCGGCCTCCTCCTCGGCCGCCCGGGCGACCGCCCAGTCCGCCGGCCCGCCGGGCAGCCGGCGGGCGAGCACGCCCACCGGGCGCTGCCCGTGCACGGCCAGGGCGGTCGTCGCGGCCCGCAGCGCGGCGACGGCGGAGGGCCGCGGCCGGCCCACCAGCCAGACCGCGGTCGCGGCGGGGTCGGTCAGGGGGAGCCGGTCGAGCAGCGCCTCGAGGTCGGGCAGCGCGTCGAGGGCGAGGTCGGCGGCACCCCGGCGCACCGTGCCCGCGCGGACGGCGGCGGTGCGGACGGCGGCGAGCACCCGCACCCGGGTGGTCACCACCTGCTCCAGCCACCAGCGCAGCGCGCCCGGCAGCGCGACGAGCCCCGTGGCGGCGGGCAGCGGCCCGGCGTCGAGGACGACGAGGTCGGTGTCCGGCCGCACCCGGCCGAGCGCCGCGAGGACGCCGAGCT
This sequence comes from Geodermatophilus sp. SYSU D00879, assembly GCF_054050375.1. Taxonomy (NCBI): domain Bacteria; kingdom Bacillati; phylum Actinomycetota; class Actinomycetes; order Geodermatophilales; family Geodermatophilaceae; genus Geodermatophilus; species Geodermatophilus sp. SYSU D00879. The sequence goes on along the minus strand of NZ_JBJGZF010000003.1, from coordinate 42,646 downwards.
CGCCCGCGCCGGGCAGCGGCACCACCGAGCTCGCCGGCGGCAGCTCGAGGTCGGGCACCGCAGCCGCCGGCCCGGCCACCCGCTCGGCCCACAGCGCCTCGAGCCCGGCCTGCGGCTCGGCGACGACCACCTCGACGCCCGCGGCCGCCGTCCCCTCGGGGACCGGCTGCCGGGTCACGAGCACCACCCGGCGCCCGTCCCGGGCGGCGCGCACGGCGGCCGCGGCGGCGAGGGTGGTCGTGCCGGCCCCGCCGGGGCCGGTGAGGAGCAGGGTGCGCACGCGGGTCAGCCCTCGACGCGCTTCTTGAGCTCCTTGAGCGCGGTGTCGAGGATGACCTTCTCCGCGCGGCGCTTCATCATCCCGAGCATCGGGACGCCGATGTCGACGGCGAGCCGGTAGGTCACCTCGGTGCCGCCGCCGGTCTCGCGCAGCGTGTACGAGCCGTCCTGGCGCTTCATCAGCTTGCTGGTCACCAGGGTCCAGGAGACCTGCCGGTCGTCGTCCCAGGTGTAGTCGAGGACGTACTCGTCGGTGAGGACGGTGGCGTCGATGACGAAGCGGACCCGGCGGGCGCGGCCGTCGGGCCCGCGCTCCTGCACCTCGACGGTCCGGGCCGCGTTCACCCACTGCGGATACGCCTCGAAGTCGGCGATCACGGCCATCACGTCGGCCGCCGGCGCGGAGACGACGATCGACTGGGTGGACTGCTCCGCCATGCGCTGAGGCTAGCCGTTCACCCGAAGGGTGCAGGGTGGGTGGGCCGGGCACGGCTACTCACCGGTAGCCCCAGCCGGTAGATTCGCCGGGACGTGTCCCGTGCGGGGACCGCGGGCAGCGGCGCCCCGGCCGCGCGGGGAGGAGAGGACGGAGAGTGCGCGAGTACAGCGTCCCGGCGACGACCGAGGTGGGCGCCTCGGAGGCGCTCACCGACATGCTGGCGGAGAACGTCGCCGAGCACGGCGACGAGGTCGGCCTGCGCAGGCAGCGGGACGGCCGCTGGGTCGACGTCACCTGGCGGGAGTTCGGCGAGCAGGTTGCCGGCGTGGCCAAGGGGTTGATCGCCGCGGGCGTGCAGCCCGGCGACCGGGTCGCGCTGCAGGCCAAGACCCGCTACGAGTGGACCGTCATCGACTTCGCCATCTGGACGGCCGGAGCGGTCACCGTCCCGGTGTACGAGACCTCCAGTCCCGACCAGGTCGCCTGGATCCTCTCCGACTCCGGCGCGGTCGCCGCAATCGTCGAGAAGGCGGAGCACGCCACCGCCGTCGACTCGGTCCGCGACCAGGCGCCCGACCTCGGCCCGCTGTACGTCATCGAGGACGACGCCGTCGGCACGCTCACCGCCGCCGGCGAGGCCGTCCCCGACAGCGAGCTCGAGGCGCGCCGCGCGACGCTGAACGCCGACAGCCTGGCCACGCTCATCTACACCTCGGGCACCACCGGCCGGCCCAAGGGCTGCGAGCTCACCCACGGCAACTTCCTGTTCGAGGTCGGCAACGGCATGAGCCTGCTCGACCGGTTCATGAACGTGCAGGGCTCGCTGCTGCTGTTCATCCCGCTGGCGCACGTGCTGGCGCGCGTCATGCAGGTGGGCGCGGTGAAGACCCGCACCGTCATCGGCCACACGCCGGACGTGAAGAACCTGGTCGAGGACCTCGGCGGGTTCAAGCCGACGTTCGTGCTCGCCGTCCCGCGCGTGTTCGAGAAGGTGTTCAACCAGGCCAAGGCGAAGGCCGAGGCCGACAGCCCGGTCAAGGGGAAGATCTTCGACCGGGCCGCCCAGGTGGCCATCGCCTGGTCCCGCGCCCAGGACACCGGCGGCGCGGGCCTGAGGCTCCGCGTCCAGCACGCGCTGTACGACCGGCTCGTCTACAGCAAGCTGCGCGCCGCGCTCGGCGGCCGCTGCCTCGGCGCCATCTCCGGCGGCGCCCCGCTCGGCGAGCGGCTCGGCCACTTCTTCCGCGGCGCCGGCGTCACCGTCTACGAGGGCTACGGCCTCACCGAGACCACCGCCGCCGCCTCGGTCAACCACGACCGCGCGCTGCGGATCGGCACCGTGGGGCGGCCGCTGCCCGGCGTCTCGTTCCGGATCGCCGACGACGGCGAGATCCTGATCCGCGGCGGCGTCGTCATGCGCGGCTACTGGAGGAACGAGCAGGCCACCGCCGAGGCGATCGACCCCGACGGCTGGTTCCACACCGGCGACATCGGCGAGATCGACGCCGACGGCTTCACCCGGATCACCGGCCGCAAGAAGGAGATCCTGGTGACCGCCGGCGGCAAGAACGTCGCCCCCGCGGTGCTCGAGGACCGGCTGCGCGCCCACCGGCTGGTCAGCCAGTGCATCGTCGTCGGCGACCAGCGGCCGTTCATCGCCGCGCTGGTCACCCTCGACGCCGAGGCGCTGCCCGCGTGGCTGGAGAGCAAGGGCAAGCCGGCCGACACCCCGCCGTCGGCGCTGGTCGACGACCCCGAGGTCAGGGCCGAGCTCGACGCCGCCGTCGCCGACGCGAACAAGGCGGTGTCCCAGGCCGAGGCGATCAAGAAGTACCGCGTCCTCACCACGGACTTCACCGAGGACAACGGGATGCTGACGCCGAGCCTGAAGCTCAAGCGCGCGGTGGTCATGAAGGAGTTCGACCAGGAGGTCGAGGCCCTCTACAGCCGCTGAACCGACCGGCCGAGCCCCGTCCCGCCACGCGCGGGGCGGGGCTCAGTCGTCCGCGGGCTCCAGCAGGGCGGCGAGGTCGGCGGCGATCGTCGTCCACGACCAGCGCCGCTCCACCCACGCCCGCCCGGCGGCGCCCATGGCGCGGGCGCGGGCGGGGTCGTCGAGCAGCGCGGTGACCGCGGCGGCGACCGCGTCCGCGGACCGCGGGTCGCGGACGACCGTGCCGGTCTCGCCGTCGCGCACCGCCTCCGGCGCTCCGCCCGAGGTGCCCGCGACGACGGGCAGCCCGACGGCGGCGGCCTCCAGGTAGACCATGCCCAGGCCCTCGACGTCCAGGCCGCCGCGGCGGGTGCGGCAGGGCATGGCGAACACGTCGCCCGCCGCGTAGTGCTCGGGCAGCCGGTCCGGGGGCACCGGGCCGGTCAGCAGCACCGAGTCGCCCAGCCCCCCGTCGGCCACCGCGCGGCGCAGCCGCCCCTCGTCGGGACCGCCGCCGACCAGCAGCAGCCGGGCGCCCGGGTGCCGGTCCAGCACCTGCGGCCAGGCGGCCACGAGCACGTCCTGCCCCTTGCGCGGCACCAGCCGGGACACGCAGACGACCACCGGCCCCTCCCCCAGCCCGTGCCGCCGCCGCACCGCGGTGCCGTCGACCGCGGGCGTGAACCGGTCGACGTCGACCCCGGGCGACAGCTGCGCCAGCCGGGTGCGCCCGCCGAGGGCCGGCTCCAGGCGGCTGCGGGTGTACTCGCTGATGTAGGTCAGGACGTCCAGGCCCCCGGCGATGCGGCGCATGAGCTGCCGGGCGCCGGGCAGCGCGACCCAGCCGGTCTCGTGCCCGTGGGTGGCGCCGACCAGGTGCCGCACCCCGGCGTCGCGGAGGGCCGGCGCCAGCAGGCCCAGCGGCGCGGCGGCGCCGAAGAAGGCGGTGTCGCAGCCGTGCTCGGCGGCCAGCGCCGTCGCGGCGCGGGCGGTCGCCGGGGTGGGCAGCAGCATCGCGGTCCGCTGCCGGACCACGGGATACGGCAGCCGGGCGTCGTACTCCTCCCACCCCGGTGAGCGGGAGGCCAGCACGACGACGGAGTCCGGCGGGCGGCGCTCGAGCAGCGCCGCGACGAAGGTCTGGATGCCGCCCTGCCGCGGGGGGAAGTCGTTGGTGACGACGAGCGTACGGCCGCGGTCGCTCACCGGTCGTCCAGCCGCAGCCAGTCCCCCGCCATCGCGACCCGCTCGGCCGCCGTCGGGTGCGAGCCGAAGAACCACTGCCACGCCGCCGGCGGGCTCGGGTCGGCGACGTTGGTCTCGGCCAGCCGCCGCTGCATCTCGACGAAGGCGGCGGCGTCCCGGGTGAGGTCGAGCGCGTGCAGGTCCGCCCGGGCCTCGACGTGCCGCGAGACGAGGTTCTGCACCGGCGTCGCGACCAGGGACCCGACCGCGACGAGGAACAGCACCAGCGGCACCACGCGCGGGTCCCCCGCCGAGTCCGCACCGGCCCGGCGCAGCAGCGGCGCCCAGGTGAGCAGCCAGCCGAGCAGGGCGACGGCCGCGGCCGCGCCGAGCGCCCCGATGAGCGTGCCGGTCAGGACGTCGTCGGTGGCGACGTGCCCGAGCTCGTGGGCGACGATCGACTCGATCTCCTCCGGGGGGACGTCGGCCAGCAGGGTGTCGTAGAGGACCACCCGGCGGGTGGAGCCGAACCCGGACACGTAGGCGTTGAGCGACGTCGTCCGCCGGGATGCGTCGGCGACCAGGACGTCCTCGACCGGGGAGCCGCTCGCCTCGGCCAGCCGCAGCAGGTCGGTGCGCAGCTCGCCGGCCGGCAGCGGCGTGAAGCTGTTGAACGCCGGCTCGATGACCACCGGGTAGAGGAAGGAGCCGGCGACGACCAGCGCGGCCGCGCCGCCGGCGGCCCACGCCCACCAGGTGCGCGGCGCGCGGCGGGCCAGCGCGACGAGCACGAGCAGGCCGAGGGCGGTGAGCCCGGCGTCGATGGCGGTGGAGACCGCGACGTCGCGCAGCCACAGCGGCCAGGAGCGCGTGGACAGCCCGTAGCGGTGCCGCACCACCTCGCCGTAGGCGGAGATCGGCAGCGTCACCAGCCGGCCGACGACCACCAGCGCGACCGTGCCCAGCAGCACGGTGAGGGGCCGGCGGCGGCCTCCCGCGCGGCCGACCGCGGTCACCAGCCGGCTGCCCAGGCGGGTGAGGCCGAGCAGCGCGGAGACGGCGAGCCCGAGCACCAGGTTGGTCAGCGACGCGGGACGGATGTCGGCGGCGAGGGCCTCGGCGCGGCGGACGACCTCGGCGGGCAGCCCGGCGTCGTCGGTGACCGGGGACGCGCCGCCGGGCGGGGTGGGCAGCAGCGTCCAGGGCGTGCGGATGGCGATGACGACGACGAGCGCCGCGCCGAGCACGAGCGCGACCAGCAGCGCGGCGCGGCGGGAGCCGGTGCGGTCGGGGCGGGTGGCCGCGGGGCCGGGGCGGGTGCTCGTCCCGCCCGCCCTGCTCACCCGGCCGATCCTAGGCGCGCGCCGGCGCCGCACCGCGGTTCCCCTCCACGGACGCCGAGGGCCGGCGACCCGGACGGGTCACCGGCCCTCGGCCCGTGGGGTGCTGGAACGGCCGCCCTCCAGGAACCCTCCGCCTGCGCGTTGGGGAAGGGTGGTCCTTCGTCTAGGCGACGCGGCGCATCGCGGTGATGCCGCCCATCGAGTCGACCGACACGACCTTCACCGGCTGCCCCGACGTGGAGGCGTGCACCATCTGGCCGTTGCCGATGTACATCGAGACGTGGCTGACCGGGCTGTAGTAGAAGATCAGGTCGCCCGGCTGCAGGTCCGCCCGCGAGACGGCGGTGCCCATGCGCGACTGCATGCTGCTGGAGTGCGGGAGGCTGATCCCGGCCGCCGCGTAGGCGTACTGGGTCAGGCCCGAGCAGTCGAAGGCGTCTGGCCCGCCCGCACCCCACACGTAGGGGTCGCCCACCTGGGCCAGCGCCGTCTGCACCGCCGTCTGCGCGGCACCGCTGCCGCCGCTGCCCGCCGACGGCGCCGGGGCCGGAGCGGGGGCCGGAGCGGGGGCCGCGGCCTGCGTGCCGGCCACGGTCGGAGCGCTGTCGCCGCGCGAGCCGCCGGCCGGCTCGTCGCCCGCCTCCGCCTGCGCGCCGGCGGCCAGGCCGGCCTCCTGCGCGGCGAGCGCCGCCTGCCGCTGCGCCTCGGTGAGCGCGGCGAACTGCGCCTGGTAGTCGGCGATGTCGTCCTGGAGCTGCGCCTCCTGGGCGCTCAGGTCGTCGAGGGTGCGCTGCGCCTCGGCCTCGGCGGCCTCGGCGTCGGCCTGCGCCTGGCGGGCGGCGGCCGCCGCCTCGTCCACCTCGTCGAGGACCGAGGTGGTGTGGTCGGCGATCTGACCGAGGGTGGCCAGCGAGGCGACGAAGTCCTCGGCGGAGTCGCTGGTCATCAGCAGGTCGAGCCCGGCGAAGCCGTCGCCGTTGCCGGCGGTGTAGGCGCTGCGCGCCACCTGGCGGATCTGGCCGTCGAGGTCCCGCAGCTGGTCCTGCGCCTCGGCGGCGGCCCGGTCGGCCTCGTCGGCGGCGGCCTGCTGCTGGGCGAGGACCTCGCGGGCCTCGTTGACCTGCTCGGTGACGACCTCGAGCCGGTGGCCGGCCTCGGCGGCGAGCTGGGCGGCCTGCTCCGGGGTGCCGGCCCGCTCGGGGTCGGCGGCCGCGGTGCCGGACAGCAGGCCGAGGGTCAGCGCGGCGGTGGTGCCGACGAGGGTGACCCGGCCGAGGTGGCGGGCCCGCGACGGGCGGTGTGGCCCGGCGGTGCGGGTGGCGGATGTGGACTTCTCGCGTGCATGCCCCAGGACGGGGCGGGGGGTCGCCACGGGCGGCGGCTCTCCGTTTCTTCCTCAGCAACCGCCTACCGAGTTAGCTGACGGGTTCGGGCTGGGAAGACGTGCCCTATCTCGTGCGCCCCGGTCGGGACCGGCGCGCACGAGAACTCACCCCAGTGCTGCGGTGGGTCCCCGGCTCACCTCGCGCACCTCCGGGGAGGGGCGTCCGGTGACTCGGCGGTGTCGGCCGAGGTCACCCCTGCGTCGGGTGACGACCACCCGGCCGGACGGCGCCACAGTACGGACGTGATGCAGTTGTGACAAACGAGGGGTGCGTGGACTGTGAGAACACACACGGTCAGCAGCCGCGCCACTCCGGTGAGTACCCGATCCGGGTGGTCCTCGCCGGTCAGCCCGTGCGCCGGCGCCCGTCCCGCGACGGCCGGTGCCGGAGCGGCGGCACCAGGCCACCCTCGGCCAGTGCCCGCACGGCCCGCCGCTCGACGTCGTCGAGCTCCACGACGACGCCCGGGCGCGGCAGGACGCCGTCGGCGGTCCGGGCCGCCGGGACGGGGGGCACCGGCAGCAGCACGGGGCCGGTGTCCCGCTCCGCGGGCGGGGCGCCCAGCAGGGCGGTGACGACGCAGTCGGCGCAGCCGGCGCCGCGCGCGGTGCACGAGTCGCAGTCGATGAGCATGGCCGTGTCCCTCCGGTGCCCCGGCCGCGCCGCCCGGTGCCGGGCCGCGGTCGGGACGGGTCTCCCTGTCGGTTGCCCGGCACGCTAGGGACGGCCACCGACAGTCCCGGCTCAGCCGCCCGCGTACTCCCAGTGCCACGGCTCCTCGCGGCCGTTGCCGGGGTCGGCCCAGGTCGGGTGCAGCCACCCGAACCGGCCGGCGTTGGCGACCATCCACGCGTACTGCGGCGTGCCGAAGCCGTCGATGCCGCCGCACAGGTCGACCGCCAGCCCCCAGCCGTGGTTGCTGGTGCCCGGGACCGCGGCGAGCGCCGGCTTCTCCCCGTAGAGCCGGACCTGGGCGGCGTAGGTGCGGTAGGAGTCGGTGATGCAGAGCGGCTGCCCGAACGCCGACGCGAACGCCGCGCTCATCGCCCGCCAGGCCGCCGCGGCGTCGCAGCGCAGCGAGTGGCCGCCCACCCCGATCGGGCACAGCGCGCTGGGCGGGATGAGGCCGTTGGGGTAGCCACCCCAGGCCCGGGCGCCGTCGAAGCTCGGCGGGTAGACGGTGTTGCCGCACTCCACCCGCAGGGCGCCGCCGGCCGGGCCGGGGGCGGGCGCCTCCGGCCGCGGGCCGAGGCTCGGCCGGCCGACGTGCAGCACCTGGTCAGCGGGCAGCCGGCGGACGACGACGGCGCCGGCCCGCGCGTCGGCGGCGAGCATGGTCTGCGCGTCCAGCGCGATGCCGACGTGCCCGAGGCCTGCCTCGGGGGTGCCGAGGAAGACCAGGTCGCCGGGCAGGACGTCCGCCGGGTCGACGGGCGTGGTGACCGCGAACAGGCCGGCCTGGTCGCCGGGCAGGTCGATGCCGGCGTCGCGGTAGACGGTGGAGACCAGCGAGCCGCAGTCCCAGGAGTCCGGGCCGGCCGTCCCCGGCGCGTAGGGCCGGCCGAGGGCGTCCATCGCCGCGGTGACCGCGGCCAGCGTCTCGGCGGGCAGCACGAGCAGCGACACCGGTTGGCGCGGCAGCTGCGCGGCGCCGCGCTGGGCGCCGCCGGCGGCCGCACCGACCGGGGTGAGCCCCGCGGGCAGGCCCCGCACGGGGTCGAGCAGCTCGGCCGCCGGCGGCGCGGCGACCCCCGCCTCGCGCAGCTGGTCGAGGTAGGCCCGCCAGTTGGCCGCCGTCTGGGTGTTGACGTCGACCTGCTGGCGCTGCAGGTCCGACAGCTGCCGGTCGACGTCGCCGAGCGCGACGTCGAGCTCCGCGGTCACCGCGTCGGCGGCGGCCTCCAGGTCGGCCACCTCCGCGGCCAGCCCATCGGCCCGCTGCTGCGCCTCGGCGAGGACGGCGTCGGCGGAGGTCTGGCGGTCGACCGCGGTCCGCCGCTGCTCCTCGGCGGCGCCGACCACCTCGGCGGTGTGCGCGTCGACGGCCTCCAGGTAGCCCAGCGCCGCGACGACGTCGGCCGGGTCGCCGCCGGTGAGCAGCACCGTGAGCGGGGTCAGCGCGCCCCCGTCGCGGTAGACCGCCGACGCGTACTGCGCCACCACCGCCCGGTACTGCGCCAGCTCGCCCTCGGCGGCGTCGACCGTGGCGCGGGCGGCGTCGACGTCGGCCTGCGCGTCGGCCAGCTGCTGCCGCGCGGCGGCCACCTCGGTCTGCCGCAGCTGCAGGTCGGCCTGGACCTCGGCTGCGCGCTGCTGCAGCCGGTCCAGCGCCTCGCTGTCGAGGACCCCGCTGGTCCCGCCGGGCTGGTCGCTGGGCTCCGCTGCCGCCGGGGCCGCGAGCAGGACGGCCGCCACCGCCGTGACCAGCACGGACACCACGCCCCGCCGGGTGCGCCCCAGGGAACGCGTGTGCATCGGACCACCTCTGCTGCTCCGGACCCCGCTGGTCCGTCCGGGGATCGTCGTCTCCGCGGAGCCGCTGCCGCAAGCACGACGCGCCCCACCGGTCCCCCGGTCGGGCGAGGACTCCCCCGGGCGCGCGTCCCCGGGACTGTCCGACCCCCGGCCTACCGTCCCGCCGTGCTCTTCCCCGCCAGCGGCACGGGCTCCTCGGGACCGCGCCACGAGCAGGCACCCGCCCACGGCGAGCGGCCGCTCCCCCGCGCCCCCTACGTCCAGGCGAGCATCGACGACCTGGGCACGCCGCTGGCCGGCGTCACCTTCGTCGTCGTCGACCTGGAGACCACCGGCGGGTCGCCGAAGGACAGCGCGATCACCGAGATCGGGGCGGTCAAGGTGCGCGGCGGCGAGGTGCTCGGGGAGTTCCAGACGCTGGTCGACCCCGGCTGCGAGGTCCCGCCCTACATCAGCGTGCTCACCGGGATCACCACGGCGATGGTCGCCACCGCCCCGCGGATCGACGCCGTGCTGCCGGCCTTCCTGGAGTTCGCCCGCGGCGCCGTCCTCGTGGCGCACAACGCCCCCTTCGACCTCGGGTTCCTCAAGGCGGCGTGCGAGCAGACGGGCACGCCGTGGCCCGCCGCCGCCTCGGTCGACACCGCGGTCCTCGCCCGGCGGCTGCTCTCCCGCGACGAGGTGCCCAACTGCAAGCTGGCCACCCTGGCGCCGTACTTCTCCGCCTCGACCTCGCCCTGCCACCGGGCCCTCGACGACGCCCGCGCGACCGTCGACGTCCTCCACGGCCTGTTCGAACGACTCGGCCCGCTCGGGGTGACGTCGCTGGAGGAGCTGCACGGGCTCACCCGCCAGGTCGACCCCGTGCGCAGGAAGAAGCGCCACCTGGCCGACGGCGTCCCGTCCGGGCCGGGCGTCTACGTCTTCCGCGGGCCGCGCGAGGAGCCGCTCTACGTCGGGACGTCGAACGACCTGCGCACCCGCGTGCGCAGCTACTTCTCCTCCGGCGAGCAGCGCAGCCGCATGACCGAGATGGTCGCGCTGTCCCAGCGCGTCGAGGCCATCCCGTGCGCGCACGACCTCGAGGCCGCCGTCCGGGAGCTGCGGCTGATCGCCGAGCACAAGCCGCGCTACAACCGCCGGTCGCGCTTCCCCGAGCGCGCGCTGTGGCTGCGGCTCACCGAGGAGCCCTTCCCCCGGCTGTCGACCGTGCGGCGGGTGCGGCCCGACGCGGGGCTCTTCCTCGGCCCGTTCGCCGACCGGCGCGCCGCGGAGATGGCCACCGCCGCCATCCACGAGGCGCTGCCGCTGCGGCAGTGCACCGCCCGGCTGTCCCCACGGGTGCACACGAGCACCTGCGCCCTGTTCGGCATGGGCCGCTGCGGCGGCCCGTGCGCGGGCCACCAGTCGGTCGAGGAGTACGCCGCGATCGCCGCGGTGCTGCGCGCCGCGGTGGCCGGCGACCCGAGCGCCCTGGTCGCGCCGCTGCTGGACCGGGTCGACCGGCTGTCGGCCGCCGAGCGGTTCGAGGACGCCGGGGTGCTGCGCGACCGGGTCGCGGTCCTCGTGCGCGCGGTGCGCCGGCGGCAGCGGCTGGAGTCGCTGGCCGCCGTCCCGGAGCTGACCATCGCCCGGCCCGACGGCGCCGGCGGGTGGGCGCTGTCGGTCGTCCGGCGGGGCCGGCTGGTCGCGGCCGGGTGCGCGCCGCGCGGGACGTCGGTCCGCGAGACCCTCGCCGTCCTGCGCGCCACCGCCGAGACCACCCCCGACGACGGCGGGCTGGCCGCCACGGTCGACGAGACCGAGCTGGTCGTGCGGTGGATGGAGAAGCCCGGCACCCGGCTGGTCGAGGTCACCGGCACGCTCGCCTGCGTCGCCCCGGGCACCGGCGGGCTCAGCGGGTTCCTCGCCCGGGTGGAGGCCGGCCGGGCGCTGCGCGACCCGTTCCACGACGGCCGCCAGCTGGGCACCCGCGCCCGCCCCGAGCGGGTCGCTCCCGACGCACCGTCCGCCGCGGGCCCGGCGCCCGGCGGCCCGGTGACGTACTGGAACGGCCCTCCTGCAGGGGCCCGCGCCGAGCGGAGCGAGGCGTGGGGGGCAGGAGAGTCCTTCAACTAGCATCCGGGGCGTGATCACCGCCATCGTGATGGTCGACGCGGCCACCGACGCGATCCCCGAGGTGGCGGCCGCGATCGCCGACCTCGACGGCGTGAGCGAGGTCTACTCGACCGCCGGGGAGGTCGACCTGATCGCGATCGTGCGGGTCCGCGAGTTCGACCAGGTGGCCGAGGTGATCGCCGGGCGCATCAACAAGGTGCCCGGCGTGCTGGAGACCGAGACGCACATCGCCTTCCGCGCCTACTCGCGGCACGACCTGGAGGCGGCGTTCTCCCTGGGCCTCGAGGGCGGGTGACCGGTCTCAGCGGCCGGCGGCCTCGCGGCTGACGGCCACCCACCGGTCCAGCAGCGCGGCGGCGCGGCCGTCGTCGACCGCGGCGGCGGCCCGCGCGATGCCCGCGCCGAGCAGGTCCCCGAGCTCCCCGCCGCGCTCGTCGAAGGCGGCCAGCGCCGCGGCGGCGTTGAGCAGGACGGCGTCGCGCACCGGCCCCCGCTCGCCGTCGAGCACCCGCCGGAACACCGCCGCGTTGTGCGCCGGGTCGCCGCCGCGCAGCGCGTCCGGCCCCGTCGGGGCGATGCCGAGGGCGGCCGGGTCCACCCGCCCGGGCGTCACCGCGCCGTCGCGGGCCACCCACACGCTCGACGTCGTCGCCGTCGTCAGCTCGTCCAGCCCGTCGTCGCCGCGGAACACCAGCGCGCGGGCGCCGCGGCCGGCGACCACCTCGGCCAGGACCGGGGCCATCCGCGGGTCGGCGCAGCCGATCGCGGCGGCCACCGGCCGCGCCGGGTTGGTCAGCGGCCCGAGGAAGTTGAAGACGGTCCCGATGCCCAGCTCCCGCCGCGGCGCCGCGGTGTGCCGGAAGCTCGGGTGGAAGACCGGCGCGAAGAAGAACCCGATGCCGGCCTCCTGGACGCAGCGGGCGACGGCCGGGGCCGGCAGGTCGATGACGACGCCCAGCGCCTCCAGCACGTCGGCCGCTCCCGAGGACGACGACGCCGCCCGGTTGCCGTGCTTGGCCACCGGCACGCCCGCGGCCGCGGTGACGACGGCGGCCATCGTCGAGATGTTCACCGTGTGCGCGCCGTCGCCGCCGGTGCCGACGACGTCGACGGTGGGCACCGGCACCTCGACCGGCGTCGCGCGCTCGAGCATCGTGGCGGCGAGCCCGGCGACCTCCTCCGGCGCCTCGCCCTTGGCGCGCAGGGCGACGGCGAACCCGGCCACCTGCGCCGGCGTCGCCTCGCCGGACATCACCTCGCGCATCGCCCACGCCGTGTCCGCGGCGGTGAGGTCCTGGCGAGCCAGCAGGCGCGTCAGCAGACCGGGCCACGTCGGCCCGGCGGTGGTGCCCGCGCTCACCGCGAGACGGGACGGCGGCCCGCGTGCGCGCGCAGCAGGCCGGCGACGACCTCGGGGGCGGCCAGCGGGTCGACCGGGAACGCGAGCGTGGCGTCGGCCTGCGACCAGTGGGCCAGCCAGCGGTCGGGCTGGCGGGCGATCAACACGCACAGGGCCGGCCGGTCGGCGACCTCGACGGTCAACTGGCGGGACAGCGCCAGGCCGCCGGTCGGCTGCGCCTCGCCGTCGAGGATGCACAGGTCCACGCCGCCGCCGTCGACGGTGTCGACGACGTCCTCCCCGGTGGCGCACTCGATCCAGGTCAGCGGTCCGACGTCGGGCGCCGGCCGGCGGCCGACGGCGGTGCGGACGGCCTCGCGGACCTCGGGCCGGGAGCTGTAGACCAGGACGGTGGCCGGCGCGTCGCTCACGTCCGGCAGCCTAGTGCCCGCGCGGCTCCCGTCCGGGTGGACGCGGACCCCCGTCCGGGGGACGGTCTCGGGCCGGTCACGGCGCGGCCACGCCGTGCCACCCACGGTCTGTGCACGTCGGCGGCCGATGCCATGATGGGCGGCGTGACAACGGCCCCCGTGGCGAGCAGCACCTTCGACACCTCGCGGGTGCACTCCCTGACCCGACCGAACATGGTCAGCGTCGGCACGATCATCTGGCTCTCCAGCGAGCTGATGTTCTTCGCCGGGCTGTTCGCCATGTACTTCACCGCGCGGGCGCGCGCGACCGAGGGCTGGCCCCCGGAACCCACCGAGCTGAACCTGCCGTACGCGCTGGTCTTCACGCTGATCCTGGTGGCCTCCTCGGTCACCTGCCAGATCGGCGTGTTCGCGGCCGAGAGCGGCAACGTCTACGGCCTGCGCCGGTGGTTCACGATCACGTTCGTCATGGGGCTGGTCTTCGTGCTCGGCCAGGCGAACGAGTACCGGGTGCTCGTCACCGAGCACGGCACCAGCATCTCGAGCAGCACCTACGGCTCGGTCTTCTACCTGACGACCGGCTTCCACGCCCTGCACGTCATCGGTGGCCTCGTGGCCTTCATCTACGTGCTCATCCGGTCCACCATGGGCCGCTTCACGCCGGCGCAGGCGACCTCGGCGATCGTGGTCTCCTACTACTGGCACTTCGTCGACGTCGTGTGGGTCGGGCTCTTCGCCACGATCTACCTGATCCGCTAGGGAACCGGTGTCCACCACGAACCCGCAGTCCGACACCCTGCCCGACGAGGAGCCGCGGCGGTCGCGCTGGTCGCGCCGTCCGTCCGAGGGGACCCCGGCTGCCGCCGCCCGCGCCCGCCGCCGTTCCAAGCAGCGCCGCCGCGTCGGCAACGTCGCCGCGCTCATGGCCGGGCTGGTCCTGACCGGCGCGCTCTACTCGACCCTCGCCCCGGGCGCCCAGGCCGCCGACGAGGGCAGCGAGTCCAGCGCCGAGGCCGCCGGCCGCGAGCTGTACGAGCGCAGCTGCATCAGCTGCCACGGCGAGAACCTCGAGGGCGTGCCCAACCGCGGCCCGTCGCTGATCGGCGTCGGCGAGGCCGCCGTCTACTTCCAGGTGCACACCGGCCGCATGCCGCTGGTGCGCCAGGCCGAGCAGGGCCCCGACAAGCCGGCCGTCTTCTCCGACGAGGAGATCGACCAGCTGATGGCCTACGTCCAGGCCAACGGCGGCGGTCCGACCCTCCCCTCCGGGGACCTGCGCGACGGCGACCTGGCCGCCGGCGGTGAGCTGTTCCGGCTCAACTGCTCGCAGTGCCACAACTTCGTCGGCCAGGGCGGCGCGCTCTCGTCCGGCAAGTACGCGCCGAGCCTCGAGGACTCCAACGACCTCGAGATCTACACCGCCATGCTGACCGGCCCCGAGAACATGCCGGTCTTCGGGGACAACCAGATCACCCCCGAGGAGAAGCGGGCGATCATCAACTACGTGCAGACGATCACCGACATGCCCGACCCGGGTGGCGCGGGCATCGGCCGCATCGGCCCGGTCAGCGAGGGCCTGGTCATCTGGACCGTCGCGATCTCCGCGCTGATGTTCGGGATCTTCTGGATGGGGAGCAAGGCGTGACCACGCACGACACCCGCCCCGGCTCGACCGGCGGGGCGGACACGCCGGGCCCGCTGCACGGCGGCCCGGACGACGACTACACCCCCGAGCAGCTCGCGGCCCTCCCCCGCGAGGAACTCGACCGCCTCGGCGCCCGGTACGACGGCGTGCAGGTCCTCCACGTCGAGCCGGGCCCCGAGCCCGGGTCGGCGGTGGAGCGGCGCGCCGTCCGCCAGGTCGGCCTGATGTTCGGCCTGGCCGGGCTGTCCGCGTTCGCCTTCGTCGTCGTCTACGCCGGCGCCGGCTGGTTCCTGCCCGACTGGCAGTGGGAGCTGGGCAGCAGCACCTTCAGCACGCTCTACACCCCGCTGCTCGGCGCCCTCATGGGCCTGGCGTTCACCTTCTTCGGCGTGGGCCTGGTGCTCTACACGAAGAAGCTGCTGCCGCACGAGACGGCGGTGCAGGACAAGCACGACGGCTCGCACTTCGACCGCGTCACCACCGGCGCCACCCTCGTCGGCGGGCTGCACAACAGCGGCCTGAAGCGGCGCAAGCTCCTCACCCGCAGCCTGCTGTTCATGGGCGGCGGCCTGGGCCTGATGCTGATCGCCCCGCTCGGCGGCCTGATCAAGAACCCGAACCGGGGCAACCCGCTGGGCACCACCTCGTGGGCCGAGGGCGTGCGACTCGTCCGCGACGACGGCACCCCGATCCGCCCGGGTGACCAGGTGCCCGGCTCGCTGGAGACCGTCTTCCCCGCCGTCCCCGGCGGCAACCGGCAGTCCGACGCCGCCACGATGCTCATCCGGCTGCGTCCCTCGCAGCAGGTCGAGGAGGTCCCGCGCGAGGGCCAGGAGGGCTTCGGCTACGGCGACTACGTCGCCTTCTCCAAGATCTGCACGCACGCCGGCTGCCCGGTGTCGCTGTACGAGCAGGAGACCAGCCGGATCCTCTGCCCGTGCCACCAGTCGCAGTTCGACGTGACGCAGGGCGCCAAGCCGGTCTTCGGGCCCGCCACGCGGTCGCTCCCGCAGCTGCCGATCACGGTCGACGACGAGGGCTTCTTCGTCGCGCGCAGCGACTACATTGAGGCCGTGGGTCCCACCTACTGGAACCGGGAGCGCATCTGATGGCTCGCACCGTCACCGCGCCGGGGGCGCCCACCACGCGCCTCGGCAAGGCCGCTGTCGAGGTCGACGACCGGCTCATCGTCGCCGGTCCGCTCCGCCGGACGCTGAACAAGGTCTTCCCCGACCACTGGTCGTTCCTGCTCGGGGAGATCGCGCTCTACTCGTTCATCATCCTGCTGCTCACCGGCACCTACCTGACGTTCTTCTTCCAGGCCTCGATGACCGAGGTCACCTACGACGGCTCGTACGCGCCCCTGCGCGGCGTGCACATGTCGATCGCCTACGCCTCGACGCTGGACATCTCCTTCGACGTCCGCGGCGGCCTGCTCATGCGGCAGATCCACCACTGGGCGGCGCTGCTGTTCATGGCCGCGATCGTCTGCCACATGCTGCGGATCTTCTTCACCGGCGCCTTCCGCCGGCCGCGCGAGACCAACTGGCTGATCGGTGTCGCGCTGCTGATCCTCGGCATCTTCGAGGGCTTCGCCGGCTACTCGATGCCGGACGACCTGCTCTCGGGCACCGGCCTCCGGATCATGTCGGCGATCATCCTGTCGATCCCGGTCGTGGGCACCTGGGTGCACTGGGCGGTCTTCGGCGGTGACTACGTCGGCGAGCTGATCGTCGGGCGGCTCTACATCGCCCACGTGCTGCTCATCCCGGCGATCATCCTGGCGCTGATCGCGGTGCACCTGCTGATCCTGGTCAAGCAGAAGCACACCCAGTTCCCCGGCCCGGGCCGCACCGAGCACAACGTGGTCGGCAACCGGCTCTTCCCGACCTTCGCCGGCAAGGCGACCGGTCTGCTGCTGGTGGTCTTCGGTGTCTGCGCCGCCCTCGGTGGCCTCGTGCAGATCAACCCGGTGTGGCTGTGGGGCCCGTACAACCCGGCGCAGGTGTCCTCGGCGTCGCAGCCCGACTGGTACGTCATGTTCCTGGACGGCTCGACCCGTCTGTTCCCGGCCTGGGACATCTACCTGCCGGGCAACTACAACATCCCGGCGCTGTTCTGGCCGACGGTCGTGCTCCCGGGCATCATCTTCACGCTCCTGCTCGCCTACCCGGTGCTGGAGCGGAAGCTGACCGGCGACACCGCCTCGCACCACCTGCTCCAGCGTCCGCGCGACGTGCCCGTGCGCACCTCGCTCGGCATGATGGCGATCGCCTTCTACGTGGTGCTGCTGCTGTCGGGTGCGAACGACGTCATCGCCGACAAGTTCCAGATCAGCCTCAACGCGATGACCTGGATCGGTCGCATCGGCCTGATCGTCCTGCCGCCGATCGCGTACGTGCTCACCTACCGGATCTGCCTCGGTCTGCAGCAGCACGACCGCGAGATCCTCGAGCACGGCATCGAGACCGGTGTCATCCGCCGGCTGCCGCACGGTGAGTTCATCGAGGTCCACCAGCCCCTCGGCCCGGTGGACGCGCACGGCCACAGCCAGCTGGCCTACGGCGGCGCTCCGGTGCCCAAGAAGATGAACCAGGTCGGTGGCGCGCGCCGCGCCATCCGCGGGTTCTTCTCGCCGATCGAGGAGCCGGCGGCGGTCGAGCTCGAGCAGCGCGGCGAGGAGCGGGGCCTGTCCGCGGCCGAGCCGGACCGCGAGCTCACCACCAGCGGCCGTCCCGCCGACGGCGGGCGCCCGGCCGAGGGTGGCCGTCCCGCGGAGGGGGGCCGGCCGTCCGAGGGTGGCCGCCCGCAGGAACCGCGCGACTGACGCGAGGCACTCAGGCCGCACGGCACTGAGCACGCAGGGCCCCGGTGGAGCACTCCACCGGGGCCCTGCTGCATTCCCGGGCAGCACCGCGGCGGCCGCCTCGGCGCTGCCTTACGCGGCCGCTCGCCGATGCCCCACCCCCCGCCCGGCGGGAGCGGCACCGACGGCCTCACCGACGTAGTCGCCTCCCCTGGCCGGCGACCGGGAGGGACCGGGCCGTCGCACAGCACGGAGACGTCCCCGGCCAGGCGCAGGTCCGCCCAGGAGACCCTGCTGTCCCTGCCCGGGCCGGGCCGGCCGCTCCCCGTCCTGGCGGCTCCACCCCCACATGGCTTCACGTGAGGCCTCGCGCAGGAACACCGTGGCGGCGACGTCGCCGTCCCGGTCGACGGCCAGGGGCACGTGACGGGCCCGGCGGCTGGGACGCGCGCTGCCGAGAGCCTGGCGCCCCCAGCACCGCCGGGCCCTCGGCCAGGGCGCCACAGGTCACGTCGCGGAGGCTCCGGGCGGCGTCGGCCCCGGGGGGCGGCATCCCGGATGCTGCGGAGAGGGCGCCCGTCATCGCGCGGCACACGGGGCCGGGCACCACTCCCTCGCCTGACTCCCGCGGCTCGCCTCCGAGGACCTCACGGGGCGGCTCGCGGCCGGGGGACGCACGAGGGCCCCCTCCCGCGGTGCGGGAGGGGGCCCTCGTCAGCGGGCGGGCGTCAGCTGGACTGCGCGTTCTGCCCGACGTAGAACTCGAACAGCAGGCCGCCGATGGTCACGAGCAGGCTCACGACCCCGATGATGATCAGCCAGTCGTACCAGAAGGCCAGACCGAGGCCCGTGACGGCCGCGGCCGAGGCCAGGGCGAACGGCCAGTAGCTGGCCGGCGGGAAGAAGCCGAGCTCACCGGCGCCCTCGGCGATCTCGGCGTCCTTGCGGTCCTCGGGCCGGGCGTCGATGCGGCGGGAGATGAACCAGAAGAAGCCGCCGATGAGGCCGGTGAGACCCCCGGACAGGATCAGCGCGGTGGTACCGATCGGCTCCTGTGCCCAGAAGCCGTACACGGCCGCGGCGACGATGCAGAACACCGCGATGAGGTTGAAGATGAGCGCCTCGACCTTCACGGCCGTCCTCCCTGCGCAGCGTCGGTGCGGTGGTCCTCGGTGCCGGCGGACACGTCAGTCGGCCGCACGCTGGTAGTAGCCGTCGCCCACGCGGAACGGCTCGGTCGTGGTGGCCTCGCCGTCCTGGCCGATGCTCTCGAGCGCCTCGCGGGTGTCCTGACCCGACTCACGGGCGGCCAGGTAGGCCTCGTAGTCCTCGGCCTCGACGATGCGGACCTCGAAGTTCATGTACGCGTGGTACGAGCCGCAGAGCTCCGCGCAGCGCCCGACGTAGGCGCCCGTCTCGTTCGGGTGCAGCTCGAAGACGTTGTCCCGGCCGTTCTCGTTGCCCGGGATGACGTCGAGCTTGAAGAGGAACTCCGGCACCCAGAACGAGTGGATGACGTCGGCGGAGGCGACCTCGAAGCGGATGTCCTGGTCGACCGGGAGCACGAGGATCGGGATCTCGTCGGTCGCGCCGACGGTGCTCACCGGCTCGCCGTCGGGACCGGTGGTCTCCGGGTAGACGAACTGCCAGTTCCACTTGAAGGCGTTGACCGCGATCGTCGTGTCGGGGTCGTCGCTGCGCTCCTGCACGTCGTTCTGCACCGAGACGGTGAAGAAGAACAGGGCGGCGATGATGATGAACGGGAAGATCGAGTACGCGATCTCCAGCGGCAGGTTGTACGCCGTCTGCCGCGGCAGGTCGTCGCCCTTCTTCCGGTGCATGACCACCGACCAGATGATCAGGCCCCAGACGATGAAGCCGACGATCAGCGCCGCGATGACCGAGCCGGTCCACAGCTGACGGATCTCCGTGGCTTCCTCGGTCACGCCCTCGGGGAACCCGAAGCGCCAGAACTCGTTGTTGAGGTCGCACCCGGTGAGGGTGAGCACCCCCAGGAGACCGAGCGCGGCGACCCGCGCGAGCCTGCTGCGTCGAGCCACTGCTCGCTGCCTCCTCGTCCTCCACCCGGCGGTTCCCCGGGCGGCTCTCCCGGCGCGGCCGCGGGCGGGTACCCGCCCTGGTCCGTGCGCCGACCTCAGTCTGGGCCGAGACTATCCGACCCCGCACGGCGGCCGACCACCGGAGACCCGGTACCGGCGGGTCGGCCGGGACCGCCGGGACGCCGGTGACCGGCCGCCCGTGGCCCTGCTCACCGTGCCGCCTCGCCGGCGGCGGGGGCGGTTAGAGTCGAGGGCGTGTGGACGCGGCTGCTGACCCCCCGGTGGGTGCTGCTGCACCTGCTGGTGGCCGCCCTGTTCGTGGCCACGTTCTTCCTCGGCTACTGGCAGCTGTCCAAGGCCGAGAACGGTGGCGGCGCGGTCAACTGGAGCTACGCCCTGCAGTGGCCGCTGTACGGGTTCATGGGCCTGTGGTTCTACGTCCGGATGGTCCGCGTCGAGCTCAACCGCCACCCCGACGAGGACGAGCCGACCACCGCCGTCGTGCTGTACCAGCGGCCGCGGGTGGACACCAGCGGGGACCCGGAACTGGCCGCCTACAACGCCTACCTCGCCGAGCTCAACGAGCGGGCGCTCGGCCAGCGGGGTCCCGGTGGCCGCTGAGCCGCAGCAGGTGACGCTGACCCCCCAGGTGGCCGGCGCGCTCACCCGCTACCGCGTCATGGCCTACGCCGTCGGCGTGATGCTCCTGGTGCTCGTCGCCGTCGCCATCCCGCTGCGCTACGCGGCCGGGGTGCCCGAGGTGTCCGCGGTCGTCTCGCCCGTCCACGGGCTGCTCTACATCGTCTACCTCCTGACGGCGTTCGACCTGGCCCTCAAGGCGCGGTTCACCGCCAAGGGCACCCTGCTGGTGCTGCTGGCCGGCGTCGTCCCCCTCGTGTCGTTCGTCGCGGAGCGCCGGGTGACCACCCGCGTCCGCGCCGGCCGTCCCCTCTGACCGTCCTCCTCACGCTCGGGAGAACTCCGCATGTGCGGCCTGCTGGCCTACCTGTCCACCGACGCGCCCCGGGTCGCCGAGCGGCACGTCGACGACGTCCGCGAGGCGCTGCACTGCCTGCACCACCGCGGCCCCGACGACACCGCGGTCTGGTCGGACGAGAACGTCGTCCTGGGCTTCAACCGGCTGTCGATCATCGACGTCGAGGGCAGCCCCCAACCCCTCCCCTACGCCGGTGACCGCTACCGGATCCTCTTCAACGGGGAGATCTACAACTACGTCGAGCTGCGCGAGGAGCTGCAGGCCGCCGGCGCGCAGCTGGCCACGCACGGCGACACGGAGACGATCGTCGCGGGCTACCACCTGTGGGGCCAGGACGTCGTCCGGCGGCTGCGCGGGATGTTCTCCTTCGTCATCTGGGACACCGAGACCCGCACCGCCTTCGGCGCCCGCGACCCGTTCGGCATCAAGCCGCTGTTCACCGCGCGCCTGGCCGACGGCGGGCTGGTCTTCAGCTCGGAGAAGAAGGCGCTGCTGCAGCTGCTCGGCGGGAGCGCTGCCGCGGGCGGGGTCGACCCGGCGTCGCTGCAGCACTACCTGACGCTGCAGTACGTGCCGGAGCCGGCGACGCTGCACCGCGGCATCCGCCGGATCGAGAGCGGCACGACCTTCACCGTCGTCGACGGCGAGCTGTCCACCGCGCGCTACTTCCACCCCGCCTGGACGCCGCAGCCGGTGCCCGCCGGCGGGGAGCAGGAGCTCTACGACCGCATCGCCGAGGTGCTCGACGAGTCGGTGGCCAAGCACATGCGGGCCGACGTCACCGTCGGGTCGTTCCTGTCCAGCGGCATCGACTCCACCGCGATCGCCGCGCTCGCGCACCGCTACAACCCGGACCTGCTGACGTTCACGGTCGGCTTCCAGCGGCAGGCGCAGTCGGAGATCGAGATCGCCGCCGAGTCGGCGTCGATCCTCGGCGTCAAGCACGTGCCGGTCGAGGTCACCGCCGAGCAGTTCGCCGCGGCGATCCCCGAGGTGGTCTGGTACCTCGACGACCCGGTCGCCGATCCCGCGCTCGTGCCGCTGTACTTCGTGGCCCGTGAGGCGCGCAAGCACGTCAAGGTCGTGCTGTCCGGCGAGGGCGCCGACGAGCTGTTCGGCGGCTACACCATCTACCGCGAGCCGATCAGCCTCGCGTGGGCGTCGAAGCTGCCGCCGGCCGCCCGCCGGGCGATGGCCCGGATCGCCGACGTGCTGCCCGAGGGCGTCCGCGGCCAGGACCTGCTGCGCCGGGCGTCGATCCCGCTGGAGCAGCGGTACTACGGCAACGCCCGCAACCTGCGCGACGACGAGCTGGCCGCGCTGCTGCCCGGCCGCGACCCCGACCTGTCGCACGTGGCGGTCACCGAGGACCTGTACCGGCGCACCCGCGAGGCCGGCTACGACGACGTGACGGCGATGCAGTACGTGGACCTGTTCACCTGGCTGCGCGGCGACATCCTGGTCAAGGCCGACAAGATGACCATGGCCAACTCGCTCGAGCTGCGGGTGCCGTTCCTCGACCCCGAGGTGTTCGCGATCGCGAGCTCGCTGCCGGTGGACCAGCGGGTGCCCCGCCGCGGCGACGCCACCAAGTACGCGCTACGCCAGGCCATGCGCCAGATCGTGCCGCCGCGGATCATGAACCGCCGCAAGCTCGGCTTCCCCGTGCCGACGGCGGACTTCCTCGCCGGCCCGCTGCACGAGTGGGCCCGCGAGATCGTCACCTCCAGCCAGACGCAGGAGTGGCTCGACCGCGACGTCGTCCTCGGCCTGCTCGACCGGCTGCGCGCCGAGGAGGTGCCGAGCAAGCGGATCGCCCGTCAGCTGTGGTCGGTGCTGGTCTTCATGGTGTGGCACGGGATCTTCGTCGAGGAGCGGATCGTCGTCGACGTCCCGGAGACGGTCTACCCCGTCAAGCTCTGACGCGGCCTGCCGACAACGCAGAGCGGCGCCCGTCCCCAGGTGGGGACGGGCGCCGTTCTGCGTTCAGGCGCGGGCGCTCAGTGGAACGAGTCGCCGCACGCGCAGGACCCCTGCGCGTTCGGGTTGTCGATCGTGAAGCCCTGCTTCTCGATGGTGTCGACGAAGTCGATCACCGCGCCACCCAGGTACGGGCCGCTCATCCGGTCCACGATGACCTCGACGCCACCGAACTCGTAGGTCTGGTCGCCGTCGAGGAACCGCTCGTCGAAGAAGAGCTGGTAGCGCAGGCCGGAGCAGCCACCGGGCTGGACGGCGATGCGCAGACGCAGGTCGTCGCGGCCCTCCTGGTCCAGCAGCGCCTTGACCTTCGAGGCGGCCGGCTCGCTGAGCAGCACGCCGGTGCTGCCGGGGGTCTCGGTGTCCTGCACCGTCATGTCTTGTCCTCCCACATCCGAGGGCGTCCGTTGCGGCAGTCCCTGCCGCGGGTCAACACCGCCGTGGCGGGCCCTCTTCCCACTGTACGGCGCGCACCGCGGGAGGCCAGTCCCTCGCGGGCACGCACGTAGACTCGCGGGCGTGAAGCTCCGCCTGCCCGGGCGCCGGGACCGCGCCGCCGAGACCGCCCCGGACACCGCCGCCGACCTGACCGAGCAGCAGCTGGTGAAGGCCGGCGGCAAGGGCCGCCCGACGCCCAAGCGCGCCGAGGCGCAGGGCCGCCGTCCCGGTCCGCCCCCGCCGCCGCCCACCACGCGCAAGGAGGCCTACGCCCGCATGCGCCAGCAGCAGGCGCAGCGGCGGGCCGACACCCGCGCGGGCATGGCGCGCGGCGACGACGCCTACCTCCCGGCGCGCGACCGCGGCCCGGTGCGCAAGCTCGTCCGCGACATGGTCGACGCGCGCCGCAACGCGGGCAGCTTCTTCCTGCCGGTCGCCGCGCTGGTGCTGGTCGGGTACTTCATCCCGAGCCCGGCGGTGCAGAACTACACGGTCTTCGTCTGGTTCCTGTTCTTCCTGGTGATCATCGTCGACTCGGTGTTCCTGGGCCGGCGCATCTCGAGGACGGTGCGGCAGCGCTTCCCCGACCAGCCGCACCGGATGAAGGGCCTGGTCTGGTACGGCGTCAGCCGCGCGACGATGATCCGCCGCTGGCGGTTCCCGAAGCCCGAGGTCGCGGTCGGCGCCGAGGTCTAGCCGGCACTAGCGTCGGGGCACGTGGAGTACCGACGCCTCGGCCGTTCCGGCCTGACCATCTCCGAGATCGCCTACGGCAACTGGCTCACCCACGGGGGCCAGGTCGAGGAGGACGCCGCGCAGGCCTGCGTGCGCGCCGCCCTCGACGCCGGCATCACGACCTTCGACACCGCCGACGTCTACGCGGGCACCCGCGCCGAGTCGGTGCTCGGCCGTGCCCTGGCCGGCCGGCGCCGCGAGGGCCTGGAGATCTTCACCAAGGTCTACTGGCCCACCGGCCCCGGCCCCAACGACCGCGGCCTGGGCCGCAAGCACGTCACCGAGAGCTGCGACGCCTCGCTGCGGCGGCTGCAGACCGACCACATCGACCTCTACCAGGCGCACCGGTACGACCCGACGGTGCCGCTCGAGGAGACGATGACCGCCTTCGCCGACCTGGTGCGGGCGGGCAAGGTCCTCTACGTCGGGGTCTCGGAGTGGCGGGCCGAGGAGATCGCCGCCGGCGCGGCGCTGGCCCGCGACCTCGGCATCCAGCTGATCAGCAACCAGCCGCAGTACTCGATGCTGTGGCGGGTCATCGAGGACGAGGTCGTCCCGACGTCGCAGCGCGAGGGCGTCTCGCAGATCGTCTGGTCGCCGCTGGCCCAGGGCGTCCTCACCGGCAAGTACCGGCCGGGCGAGCAGCCGCCGTCCGACAGCCGGGCCGGGCACGAGGAGGCGGGCCGGTCGATGCGCGGCTTCCTGCGCGACGACGTCCTCACCCGCGTGCAGGAGCTGCGGGCGGTCGCCGACGACCTCGGCCTGTCGATGGCCCAGCTCGCCGTCGCCTGGGTGCTGCAGAACGACAACGTGGCCGCGGCGATCATCGGCGCGACCCGCCCGGAGCAGGTGCACGACAACGTCAAAGCCGCGGGCGTGCGCCTGGAGGACGACGTGATGGCGCGCATCGACGAGGTGCTCGGCGACGTCGTGGAGCGCGATCCGGCCAAGACCGCCCGCGGCTGACCCCTGCCCCGGCCTGGACCTCCACCTGAGGTTCAGGCCGGGGCCAGCGCCATCGGCCCGTACGCCTTGGTGTCGCCGTCGAACAGGCTCACCGTGGCCACGCCCCGGGCCAGCAGGTCGCGCCAGTTCTCCCCCAGCCACGACTCGGCGTCGCCCTGGTTGTCCGCGGGCGGCACCTCGACGCCGACCGCGGCCGGGTCCAGGGTCGCGCCGGTCGGGTCCTCCAGCCGCCACGTCCAGCTCATGGCGCGAGGGTAGTGACCGCGCCGCCGGCCCGCGTCGTGTCCGCGGTGTGACCACCTGCGGGGTTACGCCGCCGATCTCCCCGGGCATGGGAGGTCATCGACCGCCCCGTTCCCCGGAGGACCGATGACCGTGCCCCCCGCGGGCGCCTCGCGCGCCGCACCCCCGCCGCCGTCGACCGACGAGGCCTCGACCGGCCAGCTGATCGGCCAGCTGACCGAGCAGGTCTCCCGCCTGGTCCGCGACGAGGCCCGGCTGGCCCAGGCCGAGATGACCCAGAAGGCCAAGCGCCTGGGCATCGGCGCCGGCCTGTTCGGCGGCGCCGGCCTGTTCGGCTTCCTGGGGCTGTGCGTGCTGGTCGCCACCGCCGTCCTGGCCCTGGACGTCGTCCTGCCCGCCTGGCTCGCCGCCCTGATCGTGGCGGTGGTGCTGTTCGCCGTCGCCGGGATCCTGGCGCTGGTCGGCAAGAAGGACGTGCAGAAGGGCACGCCGCCGGTGCCCACCGAGGCGATCGCCAGCACCAAGGCCGACATCGCGACGGTGAAGGAGAGTGCGCGCCGATGAGCACCCCGACCGGCGGCTCCCGCCCCGAGGACGCCGCGGCGAACGGGGCGACCGACCCCGAGGCCATCAAGGCGGAGATCGAGGCGACCCGCGAGCAGCTCGGCCGCACCGTCGACGAGCTCAGCCACCGCCTCGACGTCCCCGCCCGGGCCAAGGAGGGCGCGGCCCGGGCCAAGGACACCGCCGTCGAGACCTACCGCGAGAGCCCGCCTGCCGTCATCGGCGCCGGCGCTGCGCTCGCCGGCCTGGTCGGGCTGGTCGTCTGGCGGCGGCGCCGCAAGCGCCGCCGGGCCGGGGCCGCCGCCACCGGGTCGGCGGCCGCCGTGGCGCAGGCCCGCGCCGAGGCCCACCGGGCCCGCAAGGAGGCCGCCCGCGAGGCGGCCCGGGCCCGCCGGGCGGTGGCGAGGAACGCGCGGAGGACGAAGCAGCTGACCCGGAAGGCCGCGAGGAAGGTGCGCAGGTGAGCAGCAAGGGCGCAAAGCTCGTCTACCGCCCGGTCGGCCTGGTCGGGGGCATCCTCGCCGGCGTCGTCTCCGGGGCGGTCTTCAAGCAGGTGTGGAAGCGCATCTCCGGGGAGGACGACGCCCCCGACGCGCTGCAGAGCGAGTACCGCATGCGCGAGGTGGTCCTCGCCGCGGCGATCCAGGGCGCGATCTTCGCCGCCACCAAGGCGGCGATCGACCGGGCCGGGGCGCGCGGCTTCACCAAGCTCACCGGCAGCTGGCCGGGCGACTGACGCCGGGACGACGGCGACCGACGGGAGGGGGGCCTGGCATGTCCGGGACGAGGCAGCGCGACAGCGCGGTCGACCGGATCCGCGAGCGGGTCGAGGAGAAGGCCGCCCGGCGGGCGGCCGCGCGGGAGGCGGCCGAGCGGGCCGCCCGCGGCGAGGAGGCGGCCGAGCGGGCCGCCCGGGGCGAGGAGGCGGCCGAGCCGGGCCGGGTGCCACCCGGCGGCCCGACCCCGGCCGAGCTGCCCGGGATGCACGCGGACAAGCCCACCGAGATCCCGGCCCGGGGCTGGAAGCAGATCGTCAAGCGGGCGTGGGCGGAGAACAACGCCGACAACATGCCGATCATCGCCGGCGGCGTCGCGTTCTTCGCCTTCCTCGCGATCTTCCCGGCGCTGATCGCGACGATCTCCATCTACGGCCTCGTGGCCTCCCCGGAGACCGTCGCCCGGCAGGTCGAGAGCCTCTCGGCGCAGCTCCCCGACGAGGCGGCCGCCCTGATCGGCGACCAGCTCACCGCGATCACGCAGAACAGCGGCGGCGCGCTGTCGGTGTCGCTGGTGATCTCGGTGCTGGCGGCGCTGTGGTCGGCGTCCGGCGGCACGGGCAACGTGATCACCGCGGTGAACATCGCCTACGACGAGGTGGAGACCCGCGGGTTCGTCAAGCGCAAGGCGATGGCGCTCGGGCTCACGCTCGGCGCCATCGTGTTCGTGCTGGTCACCTTCACGCTGGTCGCCGTCGTCCCGGCGGTGCTCGACGCGCTGCCGCTGGGCGTCGTCGGGACCGTCCTGGCGCAGGTGGTGCGCTGGGTGCTGCTGCTCGGGGTGTTCGCCGGCTCGCTGGCGGTGCTCTACCGGGTGGCGCCCGACCGCGACGCGCCGCAGCTCAAGTGGGTCAGCCTCGGCGCGATCGTGGTCACGGTCATCTGGGCGCTGGTCAGCCTGGGCTTCAGCTTCTACGTCAACAACTTCGGCTCGTACGACAAGACCTACGGCGCCATCGCCGGCGTCATCGTGCTGATGCTGTGGCTGTACCTCACCTGCTACCTGGTCCTGCTGGGCGCGGAGATCAACTCCGAGGCCGAGCACCAGACGGCCGAGGACACCACCGAGGGCCCGCCGGTCCCCATGGGCCAGCGCAACGCCACGATGGCCGACGAGCTGCCCGACCCGCCGGAGCCGACGAGGGAGTCCAAGCAGAAGGCCTGAGGGCCTCCCCCAGCGGGCGCCCTCCTCAGCGCACGTGCGAGGGCACGAACGGCGGCCGGACGGCGACGACGGGCTGCGGGCGGCCGCGGACGTCGACGGCGAGGGGCGTGTCCGGCGCGACGCCGGCCGCGGCGTCGAGCAGGGCCAGCGCGATCCCGGTGCGCAGCGTCGGGGAGAACGTGCCGCTGGTGACCTCGCCGACGCGGCGGCCGGCCTCGTCGAGGACGTCCATGCCGGGACGCGGGATGCCGCGGCCGGTGGCGCGCAGGCCCCACAACAGCCGGGTCGGGCCGTCCTCGCGCTCGGCCAGCAGTGCCTGCCGGCCCCAGAAGGCCGGCTTCTTCCACCCCACCGCCCAGCCGCTGCGCGCCTGGTTGGGGGTGATCTGCCGGGACAGCTCGTGGCCGTGCAGCGGGTAGCCCATCTCGGTGCGCAGGGTGTCCCGCGCGCCGAGCCCGCACGCGCGGATGCCCTCGGCGGCGCCGGCCTCGAGCAGCCGGTCCCACAGCGCGCCGGCCCGCTCGGCGGTGACGAGCAGCTCGTAGCCGTGCTCGCCGGTGTAGCCGGTGCGGCAGACGGTGACCTCCTGTCCCTCCCCGCCCGCGAAGGCCATGTAGTCCAGCTCCGCGGCCAGCCCGGCAGCCTCCAGGACGGCGGCCGAGCGCGGCCCCTGCACGGCGAGGACGGCGACCTCCTCGTGCCGGTCGGTCACCGTGACGCCGGCCGGCGCGGCGGCGGCGATCCGCGCGAGGACCTCCTGGGCGTTGGCGGCGTTGGGCACGAGGAGCACGTCGTCGGGTGAGTGCAGGTAGACGATGAGGTCGTCGACCACGCCGCCGGCGTCGGCCTCGCCGTCGGGGACGCAGCACAGCGTGTACTGCGCCTGCCCGGGCCCGATCCGCCCGAGGTCGTTGGTCAGGCAGGCGTCCACCAGGGCCGCGGCACCGGGCCCGCGCACGGTGCCGGTGCCCAGGTGCGAGACGTCGAACAGGCCCACCGCCTCGCGCACGGCGGCGTGCTCCGCGAGCACCCCGCCGCCGGCGTACTCGATCGGCATCGACCAGCCGCCGAAGTCGGCCAGCTTGGCGCCGGCCGCCACGTGGCGGTCGTGGAGGGGCGAGGTCCGCGCGGTCACCCCCGCACGCTATCCGGCGACGTGCCGGAACCGGCCCCCGTGCAGGGGCCCG
Source organism: Geodermatophilus sp. SYSU D00879 (assembly GCF_054050375.1). Taxonomy (NCBI): domain Bacteria; kingdom Bacillati; phylum Actinomycetota; class Actinomycetes; order Geodermatophilales; family Geodermatophilaceae; genus Geodermatophilus; species Geodermatophilus sp. SYSU D00879. Next base: position 14,157 of record NZ_JBJGZF010000003.1, on the reverse strand, counting down.
CGCCGAGCCTGCGAGGCGTGGGGGGCACGGGGGTCCTTCTAGGATCGAGCGGTGCCGCCCACGATCACCGCCACCGACCGCCCGCTCGAGAAGACCCCCGCCGACGCCGTCGTCGTCGGCATCGGGAAGGGCTCCTCCGGCCCGCTGCCCACACCGGGCGCGGAGGCCGTGGACCGCCTGCTCGGCGGCCGGCTGCTGCCCGCCCTGGCCGACCTCGGGGCCCGCGGCACCCAGGACGAGGTCACCCGGGTGGCCAGCCTCGGGCAGGGTCCCTTCCCCGTCGTCACCGCCGTCGGACTCGGCGTCCCCGAGGCCACCGGCGGCTACTCCCCCGAGGCGATCCGCCGCGCCGCCGGCGCCGCCAGCCGCGCGCTGACCGGCCGCGGTTCGGTCGTCACCCTGCTGGCCGCCGTCGGCGGGACCCCGGACGCCGAGCGGCTGCACGCCGTCGGCGAGGGCGCACTGCTGGGCGCGTACGAGTTCACCGCCTACAAGTCCGACCTGCCCGCCGACCGGCCCACGCCGCCGCGCGAGTTCACCGTCGTCGTCCCTGACGCCGGCGCGGCGAAGGCCCCGCTGGCGCGGGTCCGCGCCGTGGCCGACGCGGTCGCGCTGGTGCGCGACCTGGTCAACACCCCGCCCAACGACCTCTACCCCGCCGAGCTCGCCGCCCGCGGCGCCGCCGCGGGCAAGGCCGCCGGCCTGAAGGTCGAGGTGCTCGACGAGGACGACCTCGCCGCCGGCGGCTACGGCGGCATCCTGGCCGTCGGGAAGGGGTCGGCGCGCGGCCCGCGGCTGCTGCGGCTGACCTACACGGGCAAGAAGGCGGAGAAGAAGGTCGCCCTGGTCGGCAAGGGCATCACCTTCGACAGCGGCGGCCTGTCGATCAAGCCCGCCGCGAAGATGGACGAGATGAAGAGCGACATGGCCGGCGCCGCGGCCGTGATCGCCACCGTCTGCCTGGTCGCCCAGCTCGGCCTGCCGGTCGAGGTCACCGCCACCGTCCCGATGGCGGAGAACCTGCCCAGCGGCACCGCCTACCGCCCCGCGGACGTGGTCACCTTCCGCAACGGCAAGAAGGCGGAGATCACCAACACCGACGCCGAGGGCCGGGTGATCCTGGCCGACGCGATCGCCCGCGCGGCCGAGGACTCCCCCGACGTCCTCCTCGAGACCTCGACGCTGACCGGCGCGCAGCTGGTCGCCCTCGGCGCGCGCACCGCGGGCGTCATGGGCAGCGACGACATGCGCGACGCCGTCGTCGCGGCCAGCCGGCGCAGCGGCGAGCCGATGTGGCCGATGCCGATGCCGGAGGAGCTGCGGCGCGGCATCGACTCGCCGGTCGCCGACTTCGTCAACGCCAACGCCGACCGGATGGGCGGCATGCTCGTCGGGGCGCACTTCCTCGCCGAGTTCGTCCCGGCCGGGCTGCCCTGGGCGCACGTCGACATCGCGGGGCCCAGCTTCAACACCGGCGCACCCTGGGGCTACACGCCCAAGGGCGGCACCGGGATGCCCGTCCGCACCCTGCTGGCCACCATCGAGGACCTGCTGACCCGCTGACCTCGCGTGCGGCCGGGGACCCCGGCCGCACGCGGCACGCACCGCCCTCGACCTGCCCTGTCACCCGGAGTGGCAGGATGGTCGAGGACCATCCCCCACCCGTTCGGGTGGGGCAGGCCGAGAGCATCGAGGAGCACGTCGTGAGCGCACCCACCACCCCCGCCGACCTGGTCATCCTCGGTGGTGGCTCGGGTGGCTACGCCGCCGCGCTGCGGGCCGCGGAGCTGGGGATGTCGGTCGTCCTGATCGAGAAGGACAAGGTCGGCGGCACCTGCCTGCACCGCGGGTGCATCCCCACCAAGGCCCTGCTGCACGCCGGTGAGGTCGCCGACCTGGCCCGCGAGGGCGAGCAGTTCGGGGTGAAGACCTCGCTGGCCGGCATCGACATGGACGGCGTCAACTCCTACAAGGACGGCGTCATCTCCCGGCTGTACAAGGGCCTGCAGGGCCTGATCAAGAGCCGCAAGATCACCTACGTCGAGGGCGAGGGCCGGCTGGTCTCCCCCACCGCGGTCGCGGTGAACGGGCAGACCTACGAGGGCCGCCACGTGCTGCTGGCCACCGGCTCCTACTCGCGCTCCATCCCCGGCGTCGAGCTCGACGGCGTCCGTGTCATGGACAGCGAGCAGGCGCTCACGCTCGACCGCGTCCCGACCTCGGCGATCATCCTGGGCGGCGGCGTCATCGGCTGCGAGTTCGCCAGCGCCTGGAAGTCCTTCGGCGTCGACGTCACGATCATCGAGGGCCTCAAGCACCTGGTGCCGCTGGAGGATGAGAACTCCTCCAAGCTCCTCGAGCGTGCCTTCCGCCGCCGGAAGATCAACTTCGAGCTCGGGAACATGGTGTCCTCGGTGCAGTCCACCGAGAACGGCGTCAAGGTCACCCTGCAGAACGGCAAGGAGTTCGAGGCGGAGATCGTGCTGGTCGCCATCGGCCGCGGCCCGGTCAGCCAGGGCCTCGGCTACGAGGAGGCCGGCGTCGCGATGGACCGCGGCTACGTGCTGGTCGACGAGTACTGCCAGACCAACGTCCCGACCATCTCCGCCGTCGGTGACCTCATCCCGACCCTGCAGCTGGCCCACGTCGGGTTCGGCGAGGGCATCCTCGTCGCCGAGCGGCTCGCCGGCCTCCCGGTCGTGCCGATCGACTACGCCGGCGTCCCGCGGGTCACCTACTCCGACCCCGAGGTCGCCTCGGTCGGCCTGACCGAGACCCAGGCCCGCGACAAGTACGGCGACGTCGAGACCCTCGTCTACGACCTGGGCGGCAACGGCCGCAGCCAGATCCTCAAGACCCAGGGCGCGGTCAAGCTGATCCGTCAGAAGGACGGACCGGTCGTCGGCGTGCACATGGTCGGCAGCCGGGTCGGCGAGCTCGTCGCCGAGGCGCAGCTGATCTTCAACTGGGAGGCCCTGCCCGACGAGGTCGCCTCCCTGATCCACCCGCACCCCACGCAGAGCGAGGCGATCGGCGAGGCCCACCTGGCCCTGGCCGGCAAGCCGCTGCACGCCCACAGCTGAGCCGGCCGGCTCCGCTCTCCGTCTCCCCCACCCGCGCCACCACGAAGGAGCCCCGCCCCGATGCCGACCTCCGTCACCATGCCCGCCCTGGGCGAGAGCGTCACCGAGGGCACGGTCACCCGCTGGCTGAAGCAGGAGGGTGAGCAGGTCGAGGTCGACGAGCCGCTGCTCGAGGTCTCGACCGACAAGGTCGACACCGAGATCCCCTCCCCCGCGGCGGGTGTCCTCACCAAGATCCTCGTGTCCGAGGACGAGACCGTCGAGGTCGGCGCCGAGCTGGCCGTGATCGGCGGCGACGGTGACGGCGCGGGTGCCGGCGGTCCGGCCTCCGCCGAGGACGCCACCACCCCGCAGACCCCGGTCGAGCAGGTGGAGGACGCCGGCCCCGGCGCCGCCGACGAGCCGCAGCCCGCTCCCGCCGCCGAGGCCCCGGCCCCCGCCGACCAGGGCGGTGGTCAGGGCGGTGGCGAGGGGACGCCGGTGACCATGCCGGCGCTCGGCGAGAGCGTCACCGAGGGCACCGTCACCCGCTGGCTCAAGGCGGTCGGCGACGAGGTCACCGCGGACGAGCCGCTGCTCGAGGTCTCGACCGACAAGGTCGACACCGAGATCCCCGCCCCCGTGTCGGGGACGCTCCTGTCGATCACCGTCAACGAGGACGAGACCGTCGAGGTCGGCGCCCAGCTGGCCGTGATCGGGTCCGGTGCCGCCGGTGGTGGTGCCCCCGCTCCCGCAGCGCCGGCCCCCGCCCCGCAGGAGGCCCCCGCCCCGCAGGAGGCCCCCGCCTCGCAGGAGGCCCCGGCTCCCGCCCCTGCCCCGGCTCCGGCGCCGCGGCAGGAGCAGCAGCCCGCGCCCCAGCCGCCGGCCGCGCCGCCGTCGGTCCCTGCCGGGGCCGACTACGGGTCCGGCGAGGCCGAGACCGTCCGCGCACAGCAGAGCAGCCAGCCGTCGCAACCCGCGCGGGCGGAGGCCCCGGCGCCCGCGGCTCCGGCCGACGGTGGCGGCACCTACGTGACGCCGCTGGTGCGCCGTCTGGCCGCCGAGCACGGCGTCGACCTGGCCGGCGTCACCGGCACCGGCGTGGGCGGCCGCATCCGCAAGCAGGACGTCCTGGCCGCCGCGGAGGCCGCCTCCGCCCCGGCCACGGCTCCGGCCGCCGCCCCGGCTCCGGCCGCCGCCGGCCGGGCCACCACGCCGTCGCCGGCGGCCCAGCCGGACACCTCGCTGCGCGGCCGCACCGAGAAGATGTCCCGCCTGCGCGGGGTCATCGCCCGGCGGATGGTCGAGTCGCTGGCGGTCAGCGCCCAGCTGACCACCGTCGTCGAGGTCGACATCACCCGGATCGCCAAGCTGCGCGACCGGGCCAAGCGGGACTTCGAGGCCCGCGAGGGCGTCAAGCTGTCGTTCCTGCCGTTCTTCGCCAAGGCGGCGGTCGAGGCGCTCAAGGCCCACCCGGCCGTGAACTCCTCGGTCGACATGGAGGCCGGCACGGTCACCTACCACGACCAGGAGAACCTGGGCGTCGCCGTGGACACCGAGCGCGGCCTGCTCGTGCCGGTCATCCACGGCGCCGGTGACCTGAGCATCGGCGGGCTGGCCCGCAAGATCGCCGACCTGGCCGAGCGCACCCGCCTGAACAAGGTGACCCCGGACGAGCTGGGCGGCGGCACGTTCACGCTGACCAACACCGGCAGCCGCGGCGCCCTGTTCGACACACCGATCATCAACCAGCCGCAGGTGGCGATCCTGGGCACCGGCACCGTGGTCAAGCGCCCCGTCGTGGTGCAGGACCCGGACCTCGGCGAAGTCATCGCGGTGCGCTCGATGGTCTACCTGGCCCTCACCTACGACCACCGGATCGTCGACGGCGCCGACGCCGCGCGGTTCCTCGGCACGGTGAAGGAGCGGCTGGAGGCCGGACAGTTCCAGGGCGAGCTCGGCCTGAGCTGACGTCCCCCGCTCGGGCCCCGGCGCACGCGCCGGGGCCCGACGTCGTACCGGGCAGGGGGGACGAGGAGGGTCATGAAGATCGCCGTCACGGGGGCCTCCGGCCTCATCGGGTCGACGCTGGTGCCGGCGCTGCGCGCCGACGGGCACGAGGTCATCCGGCTGGTCCGCCGCACCCCCCGCACCGCCGACGAGCACCGCTGGGACCCCCAGCACCGGCGGATCGACCCGGCGCTGCTGCGTGACGTCGACGCGGTGGTCAACCTCGCCGGCACGCCGATCCGGCCACGCCCGTTCACCGAGGCCTACCGGCGGGACCTGCTGACCAGCCGGGTGGACAGCACCACCACGATCGCCGAGGCGCTCGCCGCCGCGGCCGCCGAGGACCCCTCGCGCCGGCGGGTGCTGCTGTCGGCCTCCGCGGTCGGCTACTACGGCGACACCGGGGACCGGGTGGTCGAGGAGGACGCCCCGCCCGGGGACGACTTCCTCGCCCGCGTCTGCGTGCAGTGGGAGGCCGCCACCGCCCCCGCGGCCGCGGCGGGCGTCCGGGTGGTCACGCTGCGGACCGGCCTGGTCGTCGGCCGCGGCGCCATGCTCGTGCGCATCCTCGGCACGGTCTTCCGGCTCGGCCTCGGCGGCCGGGTGGGGTCGGGCCAGCAGTACTGGCCGTGGGTGAGCCTGGACGACGAGGTGGGCGCCATCCGCTTCCTGCTGACCGCCGACGAGGTGTCCGGGCCGGTCAACGTCACCGGTCCCGACCCCGTGCGCAACGACGAGTTCGTCCGGGAGCTGGGCCGGGCCGTCCACCGGCCGACGGTCCTGCCGGTGCCCGGCTTCGCCATCCGCTCGGCTCTCGGCGAGTTCGGGCGCTCCAGCGTCCTCGCCGGGCAGCGGGCCGTGCCCGCCCGGCTGCTCGCGGCCGGCTACCCGTTCCGGCACCGCGACCTGCCCGCCGCCCTCAGCAAGGCGCTCGGCCGCGACTGACGCCGCCGCCGGCCTCACGCCAGCCGCCCCGCGGTCCCGATCCGCCAGCCACCGGCCCCGGGGACCAGCAGCATCGTCACCGGGGCCTCCCCGCGGCCGGCCTCCGTGCGCAGCACCGGGCCGTCCGGAGCCGTGGCCGCCACGACCGCGTACTCCGGCCAGCTGTCGACCAGCCGCACCTGCACGGACCCGTCCCCGGAGGTCGCGGGCTCGACCGTCACGTCGGAAACCGACGGGGCGAAGCCGCGCAGCACCTCACCGGCGGTGGTGAGCGTGCTCAGGTACGCGCGGTCGGCGGCCAGCAGCGGGCTGTCGGGTGTGTAGACCTCGTCCAGCAGCGCCGGCGAGCCGGTGGTGAACGCCCGCGCGCGACGGTCGTAGAGGTCGGTGAGGACGGCGGTCCAGTCGACCTGCTCCGTCGACGGTGGCGGGGCGGGGGCCGGGGCGGAGGACGGCGTAGGGGCGGAGGACGGGACCGGAGCCGTGGACGGTGCCGGGACGGCGGGGTCCGGAGTGGCCGCGGCCGCCGGCGCCGCCGGTCCGCCGGGCCCGGAGCGGGTCAGCGCCAGCCCGAGCGCCACCGCGCCCAGCACCAGGGCGGCGACCGCGATGCCGGCGGCCGCCCGCCGCACGAGCGGTCCTCCCGGCCACCCGGACCGGCCCGACGGAGCGCGGACCCCGGCGGGCGCGGGCCGGCGCCGGCCGGGCACCTGGTGGGTCAGCTCGGTGCGCGGGCCGCGGCCGGTCCGGGCCAGCTCGGCGTCGGGGATCCCCGGTGCCGGCAGCCGCACCGGCTCCGGGCGGCAGGCGTGCCGCAGGTCGAGCGCGAAGGCCGCCGCCGTCCCCCGCGCGTACGGATCGGCCGACAGGCCGCGGCCGACCACCTCGAGCAGCGCGGGCGGCGTGCCCGGGGCCAGCTCGGCGAGGTCGGGCAGCTCGCCCGCGGCGGCGACGGCGAGGGTGTCGGCGGGCGTCGCGGCGTTCCACGGCGGGACGCCGGTCAGCGCGTGGAAGGCGGCCGCGGCGACACCGAAGACGTCCGAGGCCGGGCCGGGCGCGCTCCCGCGGGCGACGGCGGGGTCGACGTAGGCCGGCGTCACCTCACCAGCGGCGTCCTCGCCCAGCACCCGCGCCACGCCGAGGTCGGTGAGCACCGGCCGCCCCTCGGCGGTGAACACGACGTTGCCCGGGGACAGGTCGCCGTGCACGACGCCCTGCTCGTGCGCGCAGGCCAGCGCCGCGGCGACCGGCGCCAGCGCGGTGACCACCTCGCCGGGGCGCAGCCGGCCGCGCCGGGCCAGCAGCGCCGCCAGGCTGCCGCCCTCGAGCAGGTCGAGGACGAGCGCCACCCGGGCCGGGCCGCCGCGGCGGGGCTGGTGCACCACCTCGTGCAGCCGCACCAGGTGCGGGTGGTCGAGCGCACCCAGCAGCGCCGCCTCCCGCGCCTGCCGCCCGGCGTCGCCGGCCACGAGCAGCTTCACCGCCACCGGCGCGCCGCCGTCGCGGGGCCTCGCGCGCCAGACTTCGCCCGCCCCGCCCTGGCCGAGCAGCCGGTCGAGCCGGTAGCCGGGCACGACGGGCGGCACCGGGGCGGCGTCGGGGCCGGCACTGGGCGAGGAGGTGGCGGGCACGGCGGGGACCGTAGGCCGCGCCGCCCCCGTCCCGCATCCGCCGTCCACAGGCCCGGGCGGCGTCCACAGGCGCCGTCCCGGACGGGTGCCCGGCGCCGACTGCACCTAGGTTCGGGCCATGTCGCTGCCCGCCCGTGCCGAGGTCGTCGTCGTGGGCGCCGGGCTGGCCGGCCTGTCGGCGGCCACCCGCCTGGCCGCCGCCGGGGTCGACGTGCACGTCCTGGAGGCCTCCGCCTCCGCGGGCGGCCGGCTGGCCACCGAGCGGGTCGACGGCTTCGTCGTCGACCGCGGCTTCCAGGTGTTCAACACCGGCTACCCGCGCGCCGCCGACCTCGACCTGCCCGCCCTCGACCTCGGCTTCTTCACCCCCGGCGCGATCGTCCGCGTCGGGGGCCGTGCACACCGGGTCGCCGACCCCCGCCGCCGGCCGTCGGCGGCGGCGGACACGCTGAGAGCACCGGTGGGGTCCCTGCCGCACAAGGCGGCGATCGCCGCGTTCTCCGCGCGCGCCGGGTACTGGCCGGTCCCGCGCCTGGTGACGGCCCCGGAGACCTCCGCGGCCGAGCACCTCCGGCGGGCCGGGGTCGGCGCCACGGCCCTGGAGCGGTTCTTCGGGCCGTTCTTCGCCGGCGTGCTGCTCGAGGACCGGCTGGAGACCTCCAGCCGCTACCTGGACCTGCTGTGGCGCAGCTTCGTCCGCGGCGGCACCGGCCTGCCGGCGCGGGGCATCCAGGCGATCGCCGAGCAGCTTGCCGCCCGGGTCGGTGAGGGGCGCGTCCACCACGGGGTCCGGGTCACCGCGGTCTCGGGCAGCTCGGTCGACAGCGACGCCGGCCCGGTGCGCGCCGACGCCGTCGTGGTGGCCACCGACCCCGACACCGCGGCCGTGCTCGTGCCGGCGGTCGAGGCCGCGGCGCCCCGCCAGGTGACGACCCACTACCACGTGCTGCCGGCCTCGCCGTGGCCCGAGCCGCTCATCGTCCTGGGGACGCCGGGCGGCCGGCTGGTCAACAGCGCGGTGCTCACCGACGCCCAGCCGGCCTACTCCCCCGACGGCCGCGCCCTGGTGGCCAGCAGCTCGCTCGTACCCACGCCGGAGGCCGAGGTCCGCGAGGAGGTGGCCCAGCTGCACGACGTCGCCACGGCGGACCTGCAGCACCTGACCACGGTCACCGTGACCGGGGCGCAGCCCGCGGCGTTGCCCCCGCTGCGGCTGCGCCGCCCGGTCGACCTCGGCGGTGGCCTGTACGTCTGCGGCGACCACCGGGACACCCCGTCCATCCAGGGCGCCATGGCCAGCGGCCGCCGCACCGCCGGCGCGGTCCTGCGCCGGCTGCGGCCCGCGACCGCCTCGACAGCCGCGGCCGGAGCCGCCTGATGCCCGCCACCGCCCCGACGATCCTGGCCACGAGCATCGGCTTCGACTCCCGCGGCCGAGGGCCCTACGACTGGGCGCCGGGCCCGGTGTTCGACCTGGCCGTCGAGCTCGCCGGGGCGCCCGCGCAGCCACGCCTGTGCTACCTGGGCACCGCCACCGGCGACGACCCCGCGCGCCTGGCCGGCGTGTACGGCGCCTTCGCCGGCAGCGCGGTCCGGCTCAGCCACCTGAGCCTGTTCCCGATGCCCACCGTCCCCGACGTGCGGGCGCACCTGCTGGCGCAGGACGTCGTCTGGGTCGGGGGCGGCAGCGTGGCCAACCTGCTGGCGGTGTGGCGGGTGCACGGGCTCGACGAGGTGCTGGCCGAGTGCTGGCGGGCCGGGGTGGTGCTCGGCGGGGTGTCGGCGGGGTCGCTGTGCTGGCACGTCGGCGGCACCACCGACTCCTACGGTCCCGACCTGCGGCCGGTGACGAACGGGCTGGGCCTGCTCCCCACCTCCAACGGCGTCCACCACGACTCCGAGGAGCAGCGGCGGCCGCTGTACCAGCGGCTGGTCGCCGACGGGACGCTGCCCGCCGGGCACGCCACCGACGACGGCGTGGGCCTCGTCTACCGCGGCACCGCGCTGGTCGAGGCGGTGGCCGACCGGCCGGGCAAGGCCGCCTACCGGGTGGAGCGCGGCCCGGACGGCACCGCCGTCGAGACCCGCCTCGAGCCCCGGCGGCTGCGGTGAGCGCGGGCCTAGGCTGGGAGCTGTGACCGAGTTGCGCGTCGTCCGGGCCGGCACCGTCCCCTACGAGGAGGCCTGGGCGCGCCAGCGCGAGATCCACGCCGCGCGGATCGCCGGGGAGGCGCCGGACACGCTGCTGCTGCTGGAGCACCCGTCGGTCTACACCGCGGGCCGGCGCACCGAGCCGCACGAGCGCCCGCTCGACGGCACGCCGGTGGTCGACGTCGACCGCGGCGGCAAGATCACCTGGCACGGGCCGGGCCAGCTGGTCGGCTACCCGATCGTCGCGCTGCCCGACCCGGTCGACGTCGTGGCGCACGTGCGCCGCCTCGAGGACGCGCTCATGGAGGTGTGCGCCTCGGTCGGCGTCGAGACGATGCGCGTCGACGGGCGCAGCGGCGTCTGGGTGGCCGCCGATGCCCCCGGGCCCGGCAGCCGGTTCCGGCCCGAGCGCAAGATCGCCGCGATCGGCGTGCGCGTCGCGCGCGGGGTGACCATGCACGGGTTCGCGCTCAACTGCGACCCCGACCTCGGCGCGTTCGGCGCGATCGTCCCGTGCGGCATCGCCGACGCCGGGGTCACCTCGCTCAGCGCCGAGCTGGGCCGCGACGTCCCGGTGGCCGAGGTGGTCGACACGGTGGAGGCGGCGATGCGGCGGGTGCTCACCCTCGCCCCGGCCGCCTGATGGCCGGCCTGCCGCACAGCACCTACGTCAGCCTGACCACGTTCCGCCGCACCGGGGAGCCGGTGCCCACGCCGGTGTGGGCCGCCCCCGACGGCGACGGCCTCGTCGTCTGGACCCGTGCGGACTCCGGCAAGGTCAAGCGGCTGCGGCACACCGCCCGGGTCACCGTGGCCCCGTGCGACGTCCGCGGCCGGGTGACGGGGCCGGTCGTCGAGGCCACCGCCGAGCTGCTGGAGCCGCACGAGTGGCGGCAGGCGCGGGCCGCGCTCGCCCGCCGCTACGGCTGGCAGTGGCGGGTCTCCTACGCCAGCTCGAAGCTCTGGCAGCGGCTCACCCGCCCGGGCACCGAGCGGCACGCCATGATCCGCGTCCGCCCCGCCTGAACCGGGGGTCCAGGCGGGGCCCGGCGGCCTCAGGCGGCGGCCTCAGGCGACCACCTCAGGCGACCACCTCAGGCGACGACCTCAGGTGACGACGAAGTTGACCAGCCGGCCCGGGACGGCGATCACGCGCCGCACCGTCCGGCCGTCCAGCTGCGCGGCGACCTTCTCGTCGGCCCGCGCCGCCTCCTCCAGCGCCGCGGCGTCGGCGTCGGCCGGCACGGTCACCTGCGCCCGCACCTTGCCGTTGACCTGGACGGCGACCTGCACGGTGTCCTCGACCAGCCACCGCTCGTCGGCCACCGGGAACGGCGCCCAGGCGATCGAGTCGGCGTGCCCGAGCCGCGCCCACAGCTCCTCGGCCAGGTGCGGGGCCAACGGGGCCACCAGCAGCACCAGCGGCTCGGCCACCGCCCGCGGCACCGGGGAGTCGGCGCCGTAGGCCGCGGTCAGCGCGTTGGTCAGCTCGGCGATCCGGGCGATGGCGACGTTGAACCGCAGCGTCGCCATGCCGTCGCGCACGCCGGCGATCGCCTTGTGCAGCGCCCGCAGCACGTCCTCGGAGGGAGCGGCGTCGTCGGTGGCCCGGACCGCGCCGGTCTCCTCGTCGACGACGACCCGCCAGATCCGCTGCAGCAGTCGCTGCGAGCCGACGACGGCCTTGGTGTCCCAGGGGCGCGACTGCTCCAGCGGCCCGGTCGACATCTCGTAGACCCGGAACGTGTCGGCCCCGTACGCGCCGATCATCTCGTCGGGCGTGACCATATTCTTCAGGGACTTGCCGATCTTCCCGTACTCGCGGTTGACCGGCTGGCCCTCATAGAAGAACTTGCCGTCCTCCTCCACCACGTCGGCGGCGGGCACGTAGAAGCCGCGCTCGTCGGTGTAGGCGTAGGCGGAGATGTAGCCCTGGTTGACCAGCCGCCGGAACGGCTCCTCGCTGGACACGTAGCCCAGGTCGTGCAGCACCTTGTGCCAGAAGCGGGCGTAGAGCAGGTGCAGGACCGCGTGCTCCATGCCGCCGACGTAGAGGTCCACGCCGCCGACGTCGCCCGGCGACTGCGGGCCCAGCCAGTACCGCTCCAGCTCCGGGTCGACCATCTGGGTGTCGTCGCCCGGGTCCAGGTAGCGCAGGTAGTACCAGCACGAGCCGGCCCAGTTGGGCATCGTGTTGGTCTCGCGCCGGTAGGGCTTCGGCCCGTCGCCCAGGTCCAGCTCGACGGTCGTCCACTCGGTGACCCGCGACAGCGGCGGCTCGGGCTGGGAGTCGGCGTCGTCGTCGGCGAAGGTCTTCGGCGAGTAGTCGTCGACGTCGGGCAGCAGCACCGGCAGCAGCGACTCGGGCACGGCGCGCGGCAGTCCGTCGGCGTCGTACACGATCGGGAACGGCTCGCCCCAGTAGCGCTGCCGGCTGAACAGCCAGTCGCGCAGCTTGTAGGTGGTCGTCGCCTCGCCGTGCCCGGCCGCCACCAGCCAGTCGGTCATCCGGGCGATGGCGGCGGCCTTGTCGGTCAGCCCGTCCAGCGAGACCTGCTCGTTCGACGAGTTGATCATGGGGCCGCTGCCGGTGTACGCGCCGCCGTCGAAGTCGGCGGGCGGCTGCACCGTGCGCACGATCGGCAGGCCGAAGGCCTGCGCGAACTCCCAGTCGCGGGTGTCCTCGCCCGGCACGGCCATGATCGCGCCGGTGCCGTAGCCGGTCAGCACGTAGTCGGCGATGAAGACCGGCAGCTCCGCCCCGGTGACCGGGTTGACGGCGGTGGCGCCCAGCCACACGCCGGTCTTCTCCCTGCTCTCGTTCTGCCGGTCCAGCTCCGAGCGCCGCGAGGCCTGTCGCTGGTACTCGCGCACCGCCTCGGCCGGGGTCGCCGCGCCGCCGGTCCACCGCGGGTCGGTGCCGTCGGGCCACGCGTCGGCGGTCAGCGTCTCCACCAGCGGGTGCTCGGGCGCCAGCACCATGTAGGTGGCGCCGAACAGCGTGTCCGGGCGGGTGGTGAAGACCTCGATGGTCTCGTTCCCGCAGCTGAAGCCGATCCGGGCACCGGTGGAGCGGCCGATCCAGTTGCGCTGCATCTGCTTGACCGAGTCCGACCAGTCCAGCCGGTCCAGGTCGGCCAGCAGCCGCTCGGCGTAGGCGGTGATCCGCATCATCCACTGGGTCAGCGGACGCCGGAACACGGGGAAGTTGCCGCGCTCGGAGCGGCCGTCGGGGGTGACCTCCTCGTTGGAGAGCACCGTGCCCAGGCCCGGGCACCAGTTGACCGGCGCCTCGTGCAGGTAGGCCAGCCGGTGGGCGTCGACGACCTTCCGCTTGTCGACGTCGGACAGCTCGGCCCACGGCCGCCCCGAGGGGTTGGTGCCCGGCGCGGGCTCGCGGGTGCCGGCGTCCAGCTCGGCGACCAGCTCCTCCACCGGTCGGGCCTTCCCGGCCTCCTCGTCGAACCAGGCGCCGAAGATCTTCAGGAAGATCCACTGGGTCCACCGGTAGTAGCCCGGGTCGATCGTGGCGAAGGTGCGGCGCTCGTCGTGGTCGACGCCCAGCCGGCGCAGCTGCGCCCGGATCGCCGCGATGTTGGCCTCGGTGGTGATCCGCGGGTGCTGCCCGGTCTGCACGGCGTACTGCTCGGCGGGCAGGCCGAAGGCGTCGTAGCCCATCGGGTGCAGCACGTTGTCGCCGTCCATGCGGCGGAACCGGCTGGTGACGTCGGTGCCCAGGTAGCCCAGGGGGTGCCCGACGTGCAGGCCCGCACCCGAGGGGTACGGGAACATGTCCATGATGAAGGTCTTGGGCCGGCCCGCGACCCGCTCGAAGCCCTCGGACAGGCGGCCCACCGGGTTGGGCGTGTGGAACGTCCCCTCCCGCTCCCACCGGTCCTGCCACTCCAGCTCGATCCGCTGGGCGAGGGCCGGGGTGTAGCGGTGCGGGGGGACGCCCTCCTCGGCCGGCTCGGTCGTGGGCTGGCTGGCCGTCTGGCTCATCGCGGTGCTCCCGGTGTCATCCGTCGGCGGACATGAAAAGACCCCTCGCACAGGAGGGGTCGCCGTGCTGACTGAGCGCTCAGGTCAGCACGGCCGGAGAAGCAGGCGTCCGCCGGTCACGCCCCCGAGTCTACCGCCCGGGGACTCACCCGGAGGGGTCGGTCGGGCGCTCCGGACTGCACCCGGACGGCGGACGGACCGTTGTCGTCCTCGTGCGGCGCGCTCAGGTGTCCCTCCGGCGTGGGGGGGGGGGGGGGGGGGGGGGGGGGGGGGGGGGGGGGGGGGGGGGGGGGGGGGCGCGGGGGGGGGGCCGAGGGGGGCCCCCCGCCCCGCGCCCGCGGCGCGGGCCCGGGCCC